>CAMTOO010000012.1 GCA_947074185.1 uncultured Negativicutes bacterium | reverse complement strand
ATATTACCACAAGCTCTCTATATTTTCAAGGGTAAAATGCATTAAAAAAATCCCCAGTTTTTAAGCTTGGGATTAAGTTTTTTTATTACAAAAAAGCTCCTAAAATACACCTAATACTAATTGACTAATATTTTTAGAATGATCGGAAGTTCTTTTGATATTAATAAGTATTTCTAAGAGAACAAAACCAGCTACAGGATCGCAAATTTTATCATTCAAACGAGCAATATGATTTTTGCGAATATCTTTTTGATAACGTTTTGCTTCGCGACATTTTTCTACTGCAACTTCAGCAATTCCTTTATCATTTGTTTCTAAAGCGTTAAGAGACATCTCATTTGCTTCTAAAACTAATATACCCAGCTGTTTAATCTCAGCTTTAGCAATATCAGAAAACTCCATCTCATCTTCATACATAGTACGTGCTTTTTTGACTATAGTTTCAGCATGGTCACCAATACGTTCTATATCGTTACAAGCATGTAAAAGACCAGTATGTCTTGCAGATAACGCTTCACCCATTTGTGCCTCAGCTAACTTTGTTAAATAAACCGTAATCTCTTCCTCAAGTTTATCCACAATAGGTTCACGCTCTAAAACATAAGCCACTTTTTCCTCATCGTATTCATTAATACACTCTAAGGCAACTTCTAGATTGCGCCGAGCTAATTTACCCATTCGCACCACTTCTTTTTCTGCTAAGGTTATCGCAACAGAAGGTGTAGCTAACATAGTTTCATCTAAATAAACTGGACGACGAGAAATTTTCTCACCTTTTTCCGGCATAATTTTTTCTACAAATTTAATAAAATATCCTACAAACGGTAAGAATATAATAGTATTTAAAATATTAAAAGCAGTATGCGCATTTGCTATTTGCCTAGCAATATCATTAGCAGGAGATATTTCCACGACTAATTTTATAAATAAATTCATAAAGACAATAAAGATTATGCACCCAATAGTGTTAAAAAGTACATGGGCTAAAGCAACTCTTTTTGCAGTGTAATTTGCACGAGCTGCTGCCAAAATAGCAGTAATACAAGTACCAATATTATCACCCAAAAGAACTGGTATTGCGCCTTCAAGCGGGATTAAGCCTTGTGAAGCCATCGCCATCAAAATACCAATAGTAGCAGAGCTAGACTGAATAAGTACAGTCATTACTATACCAACACCAACTGCAAGGAAAGGATTACTAGAAAAATTAGCGATAAAATCTACGAATCCTTGATACTGTTTAAGCGGCAATACAGCTTGCCCCATCATACTCATACCAAGCATAAGAATACCAAAGCCTAACAGTACTTGCCCCCAATATTTCCCGCGAGTTTTCTTGGAAAATGCTTGTAATGCAAAACCTATAAATAAAATTATTGTAATATAATCCGTTAATTTAAAAGCAATAAGTTGTGCAGTAATAGTAGTACCGACATTCGCTCCCATAATAATACCAAAGGCTTGCTTGAGCGTCATTAGCCCTGCATTTACAAGCCCTACTGTCATAACTGTAGTGGCACTACTAGATTGGAGAATAGCTGTAACTAAAGCACCCAAAATTACGCCTACAAAAGCTACACCAGTCAGTGCTTCTAGAATTTTCTGAAGCTTCTGTCCTGCTGCTTGTTGCAGACCATCACCCATTAATTGCATGCCGTATAAAAATAAAGCTAAACCTCCTAAAAAGGCAAATATATATAACGTCATAAACCCTCCGGTAATAATTTATATCCTAACTTTAATTCTACCCTAAAACCAATAATAAAAAAAGTGACATTTTTTGGCTAACATTTACTTTTTTTGTCCCACCTAACTAAAAACTCAGTCCCAGAACAATAAAAACGCAGACAGCCTAAGCCATCTGCGTTCTAGTAATAATATTATTTACCTGCAAGCTTTTTGTAAGAAGCAAGTCTATCCATAGCATCTTTTTGAGTTTTTTCGAAAAGTGCTTCAGCAGTTTCTGGGAATTGTTTAAGGAGTGAAGAATAACGAACTTCGCCCATGAGGAATTCTCTAAAGTCTGCTGTTGGCTCTTTAGAATCAAGGATAAATGGATTTTCACCTTTTTCTTTAAGAGCTGGGTTGAAACGATAAGTTGCCCAGTAACCACAATCAACTGCGCGTTTAGCTTCAAGTTGACTATTACCCATACCAGCTTTTAAACCATGGTTGATACATGGAGCATAGCAGATAATAAGGGATGGACCATCATATGCTTCAGCTTCTAAGATTGCTTTAAGAGTTTGATTTTTATCAGCACCCATAGCAATTTGTGCTACATAAACATAACCATAGCTCATTGCCATCATACCGAGATCTTTCTTCTTAGTTTTCTTACCACTTGCAGCAAATTTTGCAATTGCAGCAGTTGGAGTTGCTTTAGAAGATTGACCACCAGTGTTGGAATATACTTCAGTATCAAATACTAAAATATTTACATTTTCACCACTTGCGAGTACATGGTCAACACCGCCATAACCGATGTCATAAGCCCAACCGTCACCACCGAAGATCCAGTGGGAACGTTTAACAAAGAATTGTTTTAAATCGTAAATTTTATTGAGTAATTCATCAGAACCTTTTGCTTTAGCAAGTTCTGCTTCAAGTTTTTCTGCACGTGCACGAGTATTTTCGCTAACTTTGATATTAGCTACCCAATCTTCCATAGCAGCTTTTAAATCTCCAGAAGCTCCACCTTGTAATGCTTCATTAATGAGTTTTTCTGCTTGTTCACGAGATTGTTCTACACCAAGGAACATACCTAAGCCGTACTCAGCATTGTCTTCAAACAAGGAGTTACCCCAGCTTGGACCATGTCCTTTGTGGTTTTTAGTATAAGGCATAGAAGGTGCACTAGCACCCCAAATAGAGGAGCAACCAGTTGCATTTGCAAGCATCATACGATCGCCATAAAGTTGAGTTACAAGTTTAGCATAAGGTGTTTCACCGCAACCTGCACAAGCTCCAGAGAACTCAAGTAATGGTTGTTCGAATTGAGAACCTTTAACAGTTGTTGTATTCATTGGGTTAGCTTTTGGACTTACTTCATTTACAGAGTAATCCCAAATTGGAGTTTTAGCTTCTTGAGTTGCAAGAGCTTTCATTTCCAATGCTTTTTTAGGAGCTGGACAAACTTGAGCACAGTTTCCGCAACCAGTACAATCTAATTGAGAAACTGCAATAGCAAATTTTAAATCTTTTGCACCAACAGCATCTTTAGATGCACCGCCACAAGGAATTTTACCAGCTTCTTCTTCAGTCATAAGAACCGGTCTAATAGCAGCATGTGGGCATACATATGCACATTGGTTACATTGGATGCAATTTTCTGGAACCCATTCAGGAACATCAATTGCAATACCACGTTTTTCATAAGCAGCACTTCCGCAAGGGAATGTACCATCATCTAGTCCTTTTAAATCTTTAACAGTTAAAGAATCGCCTTCTAAACGATTTACAGGAACAAGAATATTATCTACAAAATCATTACCAGTTTTGTTAGCAGCAGTTGTATCGTCTGCAAGATTAGCCCAAGCAGCTGGAACTTCGATTTCAACAATTGCATTAACGCCTGCATCAATAGCAGCATTATTCATATCTACAATTGCTTGACCTTTATTACCATAAGAATCTTCTACAGCATCTTTAAGGTATTTAAGAGCATCAGCAAGAGGAATAATATCAGCTAATTTGAAGAATGCAGCTTGCATAATCATATTGATACGACCGCCAAGACCGAGTTCTTGTGCAATTTTAACAGCATCAATAGTATAGAATTTAACATTATTCTTAGCAATATAACGTTTAATACTAGCAGGTAAATGGCTTTCTAACTCTTCTTTATTCCAGTTACAGTTAAGAAGGAAAGTACCACCATCTTTAATACCAGTAGTTACATCATATTTATATACATAGGATTGATTGTGAACAGCTACGAAATCAGCTGCGTTAATCAAATATGGTGCACGAATTGGTTCATGTCCAAAACGTAAGTGAGAAACAGTTATACCACCAGATTTTTTAGAATCATAGGAGAAATAACCTTGCGCATACATATCTGTATGGTCACCGATTATCTTGATAGCGCTTTTGTTCGCACCAACAGTACCATCAGAACCAAGTCCCCAGAATTTACAACCTTTAGTACCAGCTGGAGTAACATCAACAATCTTGTTAATAGGTAAAGAAGTGTTTGTTACATCATCTACGATACCTAATGTGAAGTAATTTTTAGGTTCTGCAGCATCAAGATTTTCAATTACTGCATAAACTTCAGAAGCAGTAATATCTTTAGAGCCAAGACCATAACGACCACCAACAATAAGTGGGTTCATATCACTGTTATAGAATGCATTACGTACATCAAGATATAAAGGTTCGCCATAAGAACCTGGTTCTTTAGTACGATCAAGAACAGCAATTTTCTTAACAGTTTTAGGGATAGCACCCATAAAGTGTTTAATAGAGAATGGACGATAGAGATGTACAACTAATACGCCTACTTTTCTACCTTCAGCATTCATTTTTTCTACAGCTGTAATTACAGCTTCACTCCCAGAGCCCATGATTACAATCATTTCTTCTGCATCAGCAGCGCCATAGTAGTTAAACAAGCTATATTTACGACCAGTAACTTTAGAAACTTCATTCATATAATGTTCTACAATTTCTGGTAATTCTTCATAATAAGAGTTAATCGCTTCACGAGTTTGGAAATAAATATCAGGATTTTGAGCAGTACCACGAGTAACAGGGTTATCAGGATTCAAACCGCGTTTACGGAATTCTGCAACTGCATCATAATCAAGCATTTTTGCAAGATCATCATAATCCATAACTTCAATTTTTTGAACTTCATGAGAAGTACGGAAACCATCGAAGAAGTTCAAGAAAGGAATTCTTCCTTTGATTGCAGATAAATGCGCAACAGCACTAAGATCCATAACTTCTTGCACACTGCCTTCTGCTAAAAGAGCAAAACCAGTTTGACGAGTAGCCATAACGTCTTGGTGATCACCAAAAATTGAAAGAGAACTCGCTGCTAACGCACGAGCAGAAACATGGAATACAGCTGGCAAAAGTTCGCCTGCCATTTTATACATATTTGGAATCATTAAAAGCAACCCTTGGGAAGCAGTATACGTAGTAGTAAGTGCTCCTGCCTGTAATGAACCATGAACTGCACCTGCAGCACCAGCTTCAGATTGCATTTCCATTAATTTTACTGTTTGGCCAAAAAGATTCTTTTTGCCACTTGATGCCCATTCATCAACGGATTCAGCCATTGGTGAGGAAGGCGTGATTGGGTAAATTGCAGCAACATCAGTGAATGCATAAGAAATATACGCAGCAGCTGTGTTACCATCCATAGTCTTCATCTTAGTCATGTTTGCCCTTCTTTCTTAACAAATTAATACTTAATGAGTTACACAAAATTAGTATACAATATTTACACTCCTTTGACAATAAAGTTATCCACAGATTTCAGTAAAATTTATGTCTCATCATTTACACTTTTTTATGTTTTTATTTATTTTTCCCAATAAAATGTTATAATATAATAGAAAGGCGGGATTTTATGAACGATTTTATTAAAGAATTACAAAAAAAGTTAGAAACCTTGATGAATACCGATGTAATTGTAAAGGAAGAAAAAGAATCAGTCGAAATATCAATCAAAAACCCTACCGTAAGCAAAGCTATTACAATTACATATATAACTTCAGAAGATTTGAAAATGCTACTTGGCAAAACTCCTCGTTTCTATCCAAATACAGAAGATGGAGCAGAACATTTACTAGAAGATTTACAAAAATATAAAACAGGCAAACTTTCTCTTCTAGACTATGTTTCTGTTAATAATGAGGAATCTAAACAAGATCGTTTAATAAAAACTGCTGATTTAGTTGATTTAGATTTGAGCGGCCTGCAAAATATCTTTATCAAAACAGGCTTACTCTCTTCTGATGAACTAGAAACTTTGTTAACTCTTGGCGGTACTGTACGCATTTCTTTTTGGGATGCTAGTAAAAATTGTAGTTATAAATATGTAAATAAAACACTAATAAAAGAATAATATTCATAATAAAAAGCTATATGGCTTAGGTTAAAACCTTAGTCATATAGCTTTTTTAATTTTAGAAACTAAATCTTAAACCGGTATTAATTTGCCATTTAGTAGTTACATAGCCACCGAATGTTTTTTCAAGATCTAAGTAGAAGTTGTTTTTTGGACCCATTTGCCAGTTAGTACCTAACCCAACTGTCCACCAACCTCCGCCGTAATCATTTCTTTCAGAATAAGTATCACCATATACATCTTCTAATGACACATTCGTTTTACCTTTAAACTCTTTGTTATAAAAAGCCTTTGCATAAATATCTCCCGTAGAACCTTTGTGGTTAACAACCTTACCAAGCATTAAACCTGTTCTACCTACTAAAGATCTTACTGCATCATTATATACATAAATTTCTTGGTCTGAAATATAGTCATTAGCACTAATGTGACCATAAGTTAATTGCGCTTGTGGTTCATAGTACCAACCATCTTTTTCTATTTTTCTACCATATTCAACACTAATGTTATAAAACTTATTTGCACTATCTGCAGCTTCATCTAAATATAGATATCCATCTCCATAATAGGTAAATTCTTTTTGCATTCTTCCGAGCTTACCTACTAAATCCAAATAATGTCCTTTATTACCATACCAAGTTCCATAAAGAGTTACTGCTCTATTTGTAGTTTTACCAACTGTAGATTCATCATATACTTGATCGCCTTTTGTCTCATGGAAAGCCGCTCCAAGATATGTCTTTGATTCCCCAGATTTACTTTCAAACTTTTTATCATACCCTACTTGGAACATTGTATATTTATTGCTGTCTAAACCAAGTTTAGAGATTTGTTCATTACCTTTTTTGAAGCGAACCCATACACCATCTTCTTCATCGTTTCTACGCATTTCTCCCAAACGTTGATTTAAGGTATCAAGTTCTCTCCAATAATTAAGATATCTTACAGCACTACTATTAATATTTGGTTGCACACTAGGAAGTACTTCATTTGTCTTTTCAGAAGCAGTCAAATACCAACTTTTATTAGTCCATAAATGTCCTGGTGTAGTACAAGGTGGATCAGTAAGTAAACTACCACCACACCCTGGCGGACACACATCTGTCGTCACTCCGTCATAACCATCTACTGGATCTACCGCTGTAGATACTGGATCTATATCTGTAATTACTGGGGTATATTTCCAAATACCACCTTTTCTTAAATTACCACCTACAAAAGTTGCGAGGTTATTATAATCTTTTCCTGCATTATAACGATCCTCTATCAATAGTAAATACCCTTCTGCTTCTACATTGTTTAACAAACTAGCATCAAAAATATTTATCACATGAGTACCAGAACTTTGACCTCTAATTTCAATCCTGTCACTTAGTACATTAACGTTTCCATCTTGTACTTTCTTATTATCATGACTTGATTGCAAATCTGTAGTCATTATAATTTCGCCATTATTGCCACTAAAAGTATTAGTAATATATTTTTCATAATTACCAGCACCAGTATAATTCATATCTACGATACCACCGTTATAAAAAGCAATATCTGTAGTCATACTATCTGCTGTCATATTCCAACGTGCCGTACTTCCAAGAGCAAACTTAGTACTACCAGCACTCTCTAAGATAGATTCTCCCGTTAAATATGAATCAGGTGTATTGAAGGTAACGTCTATAACATTAGCCCCTGTGCCAGCATTTCTAATTGTTCCTTCTAATTGAACTTTTTTAGTTCCAGTAGAATTTACAATTAAACTAGCAGCAGTGGAACCACCTACACCTAGAGCGTATTTAGATTTAATAAATGTATTTCCATCAAATATGCCTTTACCTGTACCCGCTACATATATCCCTTTTGGAGCATTATTACCTTCAGCAACAATATTCACATCACCATAGCCATTATACTCTGCTGCTGCAGATACATATATACCATAAACTAAGCTACTGTCTCCTTTTACTTTCAAATCAACTGTAGTTCCAGCATCTTGATTAACAATACAACCACCAGAACCAAGACCCATACCCATAGTTCTGTTATTCGCTCCACCAATAACTTCTGCGTTAATAACAGCACCATTACTAATATTTACAATTGTTCCCGCGTTAGTAGGTCCAATTCCCATAACCGTATTATTTGGTGCCTCTATTTTCATGTTACTACTAGCATTAATATTTACTGTAGCACCACTTCCTAAAAATATTCCGCCTGTTTCTAAAGTTGTAGAAGCGCTGTACACATCCAGATTCGTTACGCCATTTATATCTAAAACACCATTATCCTGCACATTAATAGCTCTAGCATAAGCATTATTTCCATAACCCTTAACGTTAATTGTTGCAGTATTAATATTAGCATAAGCATCATTTATCCTTATTCCCATAACAGATGAATCCTCTGTGCCTGTGCTAGTATTTATTATATTCATTTCAATATTTCCAGAGATTTTTGCAGAACCACCAGTGCGACTAACCATACCATAACTCACTTTAGAATTAATATTTGACACATTCACATTTAAAGAGCCGGCCTCAAAGTCCGCATCATTCTCTACTAACATAATATAAGTTGTTGCAGCTGTATTATTAACAGATGTTAAATTTACTGCACCACTATAAATTAAACTAGTATTCGGATATCGCACCCAAATGCCTACTGTATCTGCACTGGTGTCCAAATTTACCGAACTGCCAGTACGAGCTATACCATCACCATAGTACATTGTTGCCACAGCCGCCTCAACACCATTTCCAATGGCTATCATCCCCATTGCCATACATAAAATCTGTGCAACTTTACTTTTTTTCATAAATAACACCTCACGTATAAGAACTCGAACATATACGCTAATTATATCTTTTCTATCTATTATTTTCAACATATACTTTATAAAATAAAGAACTCTAATCTTAATATGATTAGAGTTCTTTATCTTACTTCTTTTTACACTTCTCTAAATATTCACCAACAATTTTAACTGCGCAATAATCCCCACACATAGAACAAGCTTCGTCATCGCTTTTATTCTTTTTATCACGATAGCTTTGTGCTTTCACCGGATCAAGAGCAAGTTTGATTTGCGCATCCCAATCTAAATTTTTTCTTGCTTGCGCCATCTTTAAATCCCATTCCCAAGCTTGCGGAAGCCCGCGAGCAATATCTGCTGCATGAGCTGCAATTTTTGTTGCAATAACACCTTCACGCACATCATCCATATCAGGTAAACCTAAATGCTCTGCAGGTGTTACATAACAAAGGAAGTCCGCACCACTTACTGCAGCAAGAGTTCCACCTATAGCACTTGTAATATGGTCGTAACCAGGCGCAACATCAGTAACAAGAGGTCCTAATACATAAAAAGGTGCTCCATGACAAATACGTTTTTGGAGTTGCATATTAGCAGCTATTTGATTATACGGCACGTGACCAGGTCCTTCACACATAACTTGTACGCCGCGTTCCCAAGCTCTTTGAGTTAATTCGCCAATATTTAAAAGTTCTTGAATCTGCGCTCTATCTGTAGCATCAGCAAGACAACCAGGTCTTAAACCATCTCCCAAGCTAATAGTAACATCAAATTCTTCGCAAATATCTAAAATTTCATCATAATATTCATACAAAGGATTTTCCTTATCATTATGAAGCATCCAGCCAGTAATAAAACTACCACCACGACTAACAACATCCATAACGCGTCCTTCGTCTACAAGCGCTTTTAAGACAGTTTTCGTGATACCACAATGGATAGTCAAAAAGTCCGCACCATCTTCTGCCTGGTCACGAATAGCCTTAAATAAATCTTCCTTAGTCATATTCACTACCGCACCAGTACGCTTAATAGTTTCAACCGTAGCTTGATAAATAGGCACCGTTCCAACCATAACAGTAGAAGCAGCAATTATCGCTTTACGAGATTCGTTGATATTATCCCCAGTAGATAAATCCATTACAGCATCTGCACCAGCTGCAATAGCTGCATTAAGTTTTTCAATTTCAGGCGCAGGATCAGGATAAGAGCTAGAAGTGCCAATGTTAGCATTTACCTTAACAGTAAGACCTTCACCCACACCACGTGGTATTAGATTTTTATGGTTAACATTAGCGCAAATAGCAATGGTTCCCTTCGCGACTCTTTCGCGAATAAGTTCTTCTGAAAGACCTTCTTGCTCTGCAACTATTTTCATTTCCCTAGTAATAATTCCATTTCTTGCATGTTGCATCTGTGTAGCCATTTTTTATTCCCCCTAAATTTCTTCATTATAATAATAAAAACCGACCTAATACAAAGGTCGGTTAATTGCTTTTTAAAACACAATCGCCACTTCCCTCCGCCGGCATTATCCGGAAAATCAGGTTCCAAGGGTCAACATAAAGTTTCTCAGCCGAAGCTCCCCTAGTGGATTTATTAAATTATATAAATTATTTTACCATAAACCTAGTAAAATTCCTAATATTATTCATATTATTTTAATTCTACTAACCGGTAATTTCTTTTACCTATTCCTAATTCTTCAGCATATTTTAAAACATCTGCATTATGCCTATTTTCCCAATCTGCACGTATTGCTGAATTTTTAGAACTACCATAGGTAAAATCTAAAGCCGCACTATCAACAGCTACAGGATCATTAGATGCGATAATACCTATATCAGGTAAATCATGGGCATCAGAACAAGAATCTCTCACTTGCAAATTATTCAATACATTAATAAATGCCCATCTTCCTTTTTTAGCATCCATCGCCCCTTTAGCAGCATCAGCCAAAGATACCATAAAACTCTCCATACTACCTTCACTAAAACCAGTAGTTCTACCACCACTATGGATAAGACCTTTTCCACCTGTAGAAGCAAGAGCAATGGTTAGATTTTTAATAGTTCCACCATAATCTCTCAAACTATGTGGTTTAAAATGAACGATAGAAATTAAAGTCTCATAGTTGTTAAAATGAGAACCTGTACGAAGGAACTTTAAAGTTTTGCCACCTGCAATCGGCAAGTCTATTTCTCCCTCGCTGTCTAAAATATCTACTGGGCCAACATCGGTGAAGCCATGATTTTTTGCTAAATTCAAGTGCCCAGCAGTAGTATTTCGCGGGGAACTAAATCCATTAGAATCAATAAAAGTACCATTTACTTTTTCCACCAAAGGTTTTAGCATTTGCGGATCTAGGCGAAGTGCATTAGGAGATTGAAAAGATAATTTAATACCTACTTTACCTTGTCTTTGTTGTTCTAACGCTTCATACACCTTTAACAAACCTGCTGAACTAACGTCTTTTGTATAATATACTATAGGAGCATCAGGAGATTCTACATTATGTTGCAAATTATATTGTGATTCATTAGTCGCTGCTGTGGAAGTTTGGCTTGCTTGCGTAGCATTTGGTTGGCTTGCTTGCGTAGCATTTGGTTGGCTTGTTTGCGTAGCATTAGATGAGGTGTTAACAGCAGCCTGACCACACCCAGTTAATACTAGTGTCATTAAAACACTTAAACTCAGATTTACTACCCTTAAAAATACCAAGCTGATTATTTTCTTCATTTCCTACTCCCTTCTGTATTTAATATTAATATAATCTTCAAGCAATAAATCTTCTTAATTAATATTAACAGTTCGAGTCTACTCTAAGTCAAGAACACTTAAAAAATCAATCGCTACCTTTGTAGACGAAAGTTAATAAAATACAAAAACCATTAATGCGTAATAATACACATTAATGGTTTATTTTTATTTGGTGCGGGTGACAGGAGTCGAACCTGCACACCAAAGGCGCTAGATCCTAAGTCTAGTGCGTCTGCCAGTTCCGCCACACCCGCATGTAAAAAAAAGCTATAAAATTGTAAAAAAAATGGTGATCCATCCGCGACTCGAACGCGGGACACCCTGATTAAAAGTCAGGTGCTCTACCAACTGAGCTAATGGATCACTTGGCTGGGGCGGCTGGACTCGAACCAACGCATGCGGGAGTCAAAGTCCCGTGCCTTACCAACTTGGCGACGCCCCAATAATAAAATTGGTCTTTTGTGGCATTTTTTATGGGGTGACTAGTGGGGATCGAACCCACGCATAACGGGACCACAACCCGCCGTGTTAACCACTTCACCATAGCCACCATATGGACTAAACTAATTTAGCTTGTCAACGAAAGTAATTATAGCACAAGGTAATACTAAGTGTCAATAAAAAATTTAGGCCTCCGTAGAAGCCAAATTTTTAAAGCCCATAAATCATTTTAAAATATTATTTACCAAAATATTTTTCCGCCCATTCAAGTGCTGTAGGCGAAGTTGCCATGCCTCCACCTGCAGTTTCGCGTAAAGCACAAGGCAATTGATCTCCAACTCGTTTCATTGCATCAATAGCCTCATCTGCAGGGATAAAACTTTCCACCCCAGCAAGAGCCATTTGCGCTGCAACTAACGCTTGTACTGCACAAGAGCCATTACGTTTAATACAAGGCACTTCTACAAGTCCAGCAACTGGATCACACACCAAACCTAAAATATTTTTAAAAACAATAGCAACAGCTGTGCCGACTTGTTTATTTGTGCCACCCATCATACTTACAACAGCACCTGCTGCCATTGCCGCAGCACTACCACACTCTGCTTGGCAACCACCAGTAGCACCAGCTAAAGAAGCTCTGTTACCAATAACTTTACCAATAGAGCCCGCAACCACAAGTCCACTTTCTAAATCTATATCACTAAATTCATGATGCTTTTTTAGGGCAAATAAAACCCCTGGCAATACACCACTTGCGCCAGCAGTAGGAGCTGCAACAATTCTACCCATAGAAGCATTTGCCTCACCTACAGCAATAGCATAAGTCATTGCATCATAGCAAATTTTACCAAGTAATGCGTTTCCTTTATATTCAGCTAAGATTTTAGAATCGCCACCAGTAAGACCACTATGTGATTTAACACCACTTAAGCCTGTCTCAATGGAAGCGTGCATAACTTCTAACACTTCCTTCATCTTAGCCATTACAGCAATATTAGCAGTATTAAGCTCTTTAGCACTTTCTTCTAAACAGAACTCTGCCAAAGTAATATTTCGAGCATCTGCATCTTTTATCCACTTTTCTAAAGATAATTTCTCTTTTTTCATAGCTACCTCATAATTTATAAGTATTGGTTACAAAACACTAGCAATAAATTTAACTGTTATTACAGGTTCCAAAGCCTCTATTTCGTTAAGCAAAACTCCTTGAATGTTTTGATCGCATTCAATAACCATAAACGCAGTACCACCTTTATCGGTTCTAAACACTCGCATAGACGCAATATTTATCCCTGCAGCAGCTAATTTGCTACTTACTAAGGCAATAACCCCAGGTACATCTTTATGAGGTACTAAAAGAGCAGGCAAACGCCCTGTAATCTCTACAGGGAAACCATCTATTTGTGTAATTTGTACTTGCCCTCCACCAATAGAAGAACCTATTATCTCACATTTCTTACCATCTGCTGCTTCAATTTTAAAATAAACTGTATTAGGATGAGTCATTTCACCTAAATCAATAGGTTCAAAAGAAAATTCCATACCTGTTTCTGCTGCAATTTCAGGAGCATTAGGAATACGCACATCATCTGTAAGCCAGCCCATAAGACCGGCAAGCAGCGCCATATCCGTACCATGTCCTTTATATGTTTCAGCAAAAGAACCATGCAAGAAAATTTGTGCTTTCTTAGGAGTTTCGCCCAAAATCGCTGTAGCTAGAAGCCCTAAGCGCACCGCACCAGCAGTATGAGAACTTGAAGGTCCAATCATTATCGGTCCAATAACATCAATTAAATTCATAAATGGTATCCTTTCTAAAAATTATCATTATTATGTATCTTTTATTCTACCATAAATCAGCAAACTTTTTATATAGTTATAAAAAAATACTCGTACACCATGCTTACGCACGCCTATGTACGAGTATTTATATTTTTATTATACCTTAAAAACCCTATAGAAACAACTAATTATTCTGTTGTATCTAGAGAGCGATGAGCTAAGCCAACACCTAATTCGTTCAAATTAAGTACGCCTACACCCATATAAATAGCTACACAAAGATGTTCACCATAGCGAGCGATACCTATTTTACCGCCTACATTAAACCCTGTAGCTTTGCCTTTTACTTGTTCTAAAGCAGCATGGGCAGCACCTGCAACAGCACCTGCTCCAACATGACTTTCTGAAACAAGACCTTGGCGTTGTGCTGCAACAACAGCACGTTCAACAATTTTCACAATAGAAGTTACAAACTCCCCGCCAAAATCTACTGCTGTAGACTTTATTCCTTCCTTAGCAAGCACCTCTTTAACGCGTTGTTCTTCTTCTCTGTTAGCAGTAAGAGCTATTTTCAAAGCAGATCTACCAATTTCAATACTAGTTTTTTCTTCCATATTAATCCTCTTCTACCAATTCAGGTACCTTAATAGGAGTTTTATCAATAACAGAAACTAGAAGGAAAGTTGCCACACAGATAATCCATTCAAAATAGATTACGTGTTTTAAAACATGTAGAGCTGGCACAAATTCCCATACTACGATACCAATAAGACCTACAACTGTAGTATAAAAAGCACTGCTACGACGACATAGACTTGGTGCAAATACTGTAAATAAGAATACACAAGTAAGCGCAGTAGTCATACTAAGACCAGCGATCATAGTGCGCAAAATACCAGCAGCATTAAATGCAAACCAAAGTGTAATAAGACCAACACAGAAAACAGTAATACGATTTACAGTAACAAATTTTTCGTCAGAAATACTAGGATTAATAAAACGTTTGTAAATATCTTGAGAGAACAAGGTTCCCGCACCTAATAAAATAGTACAAGCAGTAGATACATCTGCTGCCCACATTGCCGCAAGCGTAATACCTGAAGCAACAGGATTAAGACTCATGATAACTTTTGGCAAAGCCATTGTAGCAGTAATTTCTGGGAAACTTACTTTTGCAACAATACCAAGCATTGCACAAAGGAAACCTATTGGGAAAATTAAAAATCCACCCATGATAAAACCTTTACGAGCAGTAGCAGCATCACGCGCACCACACGCAATTTGCACAGGACCTTGAGCAGTAATAGCTTGGGTAATCATTACGATAAACCAGCCAATAATAACTGCCATAGGAATACCTGCTAGTGGATCAAGCCAGTCCATATTAGTAGGAAGCTTAGCCGCAATTTCATTTAGTCCACCTGCATTACCAACAGCGGTGATGCAAGAATATAAAACACCTAAATAAATTAATACTACGCTAAGCATATTAGAAAGACCAGAAGACCAAAGACCACCGATCAAAGTAATACCAATAAATACTACCGCACTAACCATCATACCCATTTTAAAAGTAAAGATATCAGGAAGCAAAGCAGCTAAAATAGCACCACCAGCCAAATATTGAAGTGCAGTAATAACAGACATAATAATAACAAGACCAATAGCACTTACAACACGACCTTTAGTGTCATAATATTTTTCAAAAAACTCAGGAATAGTGGAAATCTTCATCGCACGAAGTTTACCAGCGGCTACAAGCCCCATAATAATAGCGCCTGCTGCCCAAGCTGCATTATACCAACCAGCAGCCATACCAACTCTAAAAGCATTTTCCGCAACACCAACAGTAGATGCAGCACCAACCGCAAGTCCTGTAATATTTACAGCAATAAGACCAGCGCCTAATTTACGACCTGCAAATAAATACTCGGTAGACCCCTTATCCGCTCGGGATTTTACCCAAAAACTAATACCAAATAATAGCACAATATATGCACTTACAATAAACAATTGAATAGACACTTAACCACACTACCTTTCTACATTTAATAATTTTACATAAATTTCTCGTGAGTTTTACCCAGCTAAAAATAAAAAAACTATATAATAATCCCTAAAGATATCATATAGCAATGCACTACCATAGTGCTCCTACAATACTACCATGCTACACTCCTTCCGTTTTCTACCTCTCTATTATACCAAAATACAGCATTTTTGCAAATATCGAGTTTTTTTTTTTGAATCGAGCATTAACCACAAGGATTTTTTTAGATTTTGTCGAATATTATACTGTTAGGAATTAGAAATAATTTCTTTTGGAGGTAGAAAATGTATACATATAAAACAACAGGCACTTGTGCCAAAAACATAACCTTTGACATTGTAGATGGCAAATTACACAATGTTAAATTCGATACTGGTTGCCCAGGCAATTTAATTGCTATTGGCAAGCTAGTCGAAGGAAAAGACGCTAAAGAAGTTGCTGAGCTTTTAGAAGGAACTCGTTGCGGTGTACGCCCAACTTCTTGTTCTGATCAGCTCTCTAAAGCAATCAAAGAACACTTATAAAATTTACGCAATATTACTGAAAGGAGGAGATTCCAATGTACAAAATTCTTAAAACTACTGATACTGGTATCGATGAATTAGAATTAGAACAAATCGAAAAAGGTTGCTGGATTGATATTGTAGCACCAACACAAGACGAACTTTTAGAAATATCCCGCAGAACAAATATTCATATGGATTTTCTAACTGCCGCACTTGACGAAGAAGAAAAATCCCGTATTGATGCAGAAGATGATGAATTGCTTGTATTAGTGGATATTCCTTTCCTTCGCAGTAACAAAGTTTACGACACCTTGCCTCTAGGCATCATCGTAACTGCAGACTATATAGTAACTATTTGTTTGGAAGCAAATGCTGTAACCGCAGATTTCTCTGCTTACAACCACAGAACTTTTAGCACTTTTAAAAAGACTCGCTTCCTATTCCAAATCCTCTATAAATCTGCTGCGTTATACCTAAAATACATTCGTATTATCATCAAACGTACTGACGAATTAGAAAGCCAACTTCGTCAATCAATGGAAAACTCCGATCTTTTCAGCTTACTAGATCTTCAAAAATCCTTAACTTACTTCTCCACATCACTTAGAAGTAACTACATCGTAACTGAAAAGCTCCTTAGACTTCGTCTTACAAGTCAATCTCAACATTTAATCAAATTATATGAAGAAGATGAAGATTTACTCGAAGATGTTATTATCGAATACAAACAAGCAATTGAGATGGTAGAAATGTATACTCATATCTTAAGCAACATGATGGAAGTATTCGCCTCTATCATCAACAATAACTTGAACTTAGTAATGCGATTCCTCGCATCCGTAACCATCCTTTTAGCGATACCTACTTTCGTATCAGGCTTATGGGGCATGAACGTACCAGTACCATTTGCAGAATATCCACACGGTTTCATCACCGTTGTAGGTTTAGCAACAGTAATTAGTGCTATCACTGCTTACTGGCTCTGGAAACGTAAAATGTTCTAACTATTGCAAAAACAAAAAGTCACGCCTAGGCGTGACTTTTTTTATTTTAAATTTACTATTTAATTATTATTACTGGAACATCTGCTTCTTCGTAAACTATTTTACTGACACTATTTTTAAAAATGGCCTTTAAATTACTATACCCTCTACTACCAAGTACGATAGTATCACAGTGCTCACGCTTTTCAACCTCCAAAATTACATTTGCAGGTTTCATGCCTTCTTCTAAGATAAAAGACCTAGGCACGTCTTCGTTTCCACCCAAAATAGCTTTTGCCGCATATAAAACTTCGTTACCAACTTGCATAACATCAACTTCATCGCTTTCTTCATCAAAAGCAATTTCGTCTCGATCAGCATTTTCTCCATCTTTAATAACCGTTAAAACTACTAACTCACCACCAGATAATTTAGCTAGTCCCAACGCATATTCTAATGCTCTCCAAGAATATTCAGTTCCATCTATTGGTACTAAAATTTTCTTTAACATAACACTCAGTCCTTATTATTTACAAATCAATACAGGCACGTTTGAATATTGAGCAATTTTAGAACTTACACTACCTAAGAAGAATTCAGCAATACCTGATAAACCTCTGCTACCAAGTACGATAGCATCTGCACCAGTTTCTTTAGCAGCAGCAATAATTCTTTCAGAAGGGTGACCAACTTCTAAAGTATAAGTTACATTATGTTTGTAATCACCAACAACATCTTTTGCTGCACGTAAAACTTCTTGACCAATGTGTTCTAAATCTGCATTACTTTGGCTAATAACATTGTTGTCCAAAGGAACAGCAAGTAATGCTGCATTATTATAAGGTTGAATTACTGTTATAACAATAATTTCACTATCAAATTTCATTCCAACTTCCATAGCTTGACGTAATGCTCTCCAAGCACTTTCAGATCCATCTACAGGAACAACTATTTTCTTAAACATAACAAGCACCATCCTTTAATCTATTTTTTTCTCTTTGCACGACTTTCGCGAATACGTTTAGACTTACTACTTTCAGGTTTCTTAAAATCACTTGGAGACGGCGCATCATAATATGCACCACTAGCACCAAAACGATAATATAAAACAATCAATCCAATTAGTAGCATAGGAATAGCTCCTACTACATATCTGTATTTAGCATCCACAGTAATTGTAAAAAAATCATAAGCAATAATACATAAAGGGATAAAGAATATTTGAGAATATCTAGATGCTGCCCCTTCAGTACCAAAAACTCTAACAACAGCTGCGTACGCTAAAAATGCTACTGCAAAAGATACAAAAGACATAAATACCAAAAATACAAAAAAATCAAAATCCATTAATTAAAATCCTCCAGAATATATATATCTATTGTACCACATATTTAATTAGCTAGAAAGACAAAATTGAAAACCCTCTAGTCCTCAAACTTTTTACTTTCATCTCCTAGTGGAGTATCTTTATTTTCAGCCTTTTTAAATATATCAATATTCTTTTTGGCATCTTCAACAGCTTCTTCATAAACTGTTTTGAAAGGGCTTAAATCCTTAGGTTTGCCTGCAATAATCCACTCTGTAACTACACGACCTAAAGCATAAGTGGTAGCAATCGCAACCGGAATTTGTAAAGGCGCAAAAGGAACAAGCGTGCTTAAGCGACCACCAATGAAAAATGCACCCATGCCGACAATTAGACTTGCTGCTGCTTTTTCGGTGATTTTTTCTTCGTACACTTCGCCGATTTTCATTACCATGTAAACATCATTAGCAGTCAAAGCAACTGTACCCAAAACAGGTGTTACAACAATAACTCCTGCGCGAGCAGCAGCCCATTTACACAAAAGTTCTGCCTCATCTTTACGATCTTTATCATCAATAACAATTACTGTATTTTCTTCAGTCATTATTTACTCCTACTTACGAGCTTCTTCTAATCTTAATTTATTTTCAACTACATATTTAGTTTGTAAAGCTGTTACCTCTGTTGTTACAGCAAGGAAATGTTTATCTCCAGCTTTTTCTAAAAAAGGGAATAACAATTCTATATGTTCTTTATTATCAACAATCTCTATTATAATAGGTAAATTAGGCACACCACCAAAAAAGTTTTGCACTACACCACCTGTACCACGCGTTTCTGTAGCGTAGCCTTGTTCTGCACGACTCAAAGTACCACCCGCTAATTTTAATCTTCGAGCTTCCTCTAAAACAGCCTTATAAAAAGGTTTTTCATTATATACTACATCCTCTGCAGTATAAATTTTCAGTAATGTTAATTGTCTAAATTCCATATAAAACACCCCCTGTAAAAGATTTGTTATGTATGTCGCTTTTATTAATTATAGCATATTGCCATTAATTTATGTAAGTTAAATTTTTAAAAATATCTATACTGGAATTATCTTTTGTTTTAAGGTACAATTAATTATACATATTTTGGAGGAATAACATGAAATATTTAGTATGGGATATAGATGGCACATTACTTTTAACTAAACGTGCTGGCATGGATGCCTTAAAACAAGCAATTAAAGTACGTTTTTTCAAAGACGATTACGAGTTTTCTTACTCTTTAGCAGGACGCACTGATTCCCAAATTGTTAAAGATATTATTACAGACATTAAAGGCCGTTGCACTAGTGCAGATGCAGCAAGTCTTTTAATTAACTATCACAAATATTTAAAAGAAAATTTAGTCTCTCATCAAGGTCACCTTATGCCAAATGTAGAGACAACTCTTAAATACGTACAAAGCAACTTGCCAGATTGGGAAAACATCATCCTTTCAGGCAATACTAGCATTGGAGCTCATGCAAAATTAGAACATTACAAGATAAATCAATACTTTAATTTTACACATGGTGCCTACGGCGATTTAAGCGAAGATCGCAACGAATTAGCAAGAATTCTTCTTAACCGTATCAAAATCTCTGATGCAACAGCAACTCCTGATGATCTTATCTTCATCGGCGATACTGCAGCAGATATTAAATGTGCTCATAGCATTGGAGCGCGATGTATTTTGCTTCTTGCAGGCTCAGAACATACAGCAGAAGAAATGTCCGTCTACGAACCTTGGAAAATATTAGACGAACTTCCAGCAAATCCAGAAGATTTTGCTAAACTTATCAATAATTAGGAGGAACAATGAAAAAACATCTAGTTTTTCTTACCTTAATAATAAATATCGCTCTTGTAAGTTCCGCCTTTGCCTATAGTTCAGATGATTATAACTACCTTAGAGCAACTGGCAGTTGTCCAAATGGCGACTTAACAGGTGCTGATTTATCTAACTTAGACCTTTCCGGAGCCAATCTTTCTGGCGCTAATCTTTCTGGCGCAAGGCTCTTTAAAACAAATTTGGAAAATGCAAATTTAGCAGATACTAAATTAACTCGCACACGTTTTGTCGAAGCAAATCTTCAAAACACAAATTTTAAAAATGCCTCAGGTCGCTACATTGAATTTGGCAGCAGTAATCTAACAGGCAGTGATTTAAGCCATTTAAACGGTTTTAGATCAAGTTTTAAAGCAGCAAATATCACTAATGCTACTTTCTACTATGCAGATTTACAAGAAAGCAATTTTGATTTAGTAACTGGCACTAGTGCTGATTTTACCCAAGCTAATTTAGCATATACTTGGTTTTTTAAAGCAACTGTTGAAAAAGCTCGCTTTGTAAACGCCAATCTCTACTATGTAAAAGCAAATCATCTGCAAGCTAAAGACGCGAATTTTACAGGTGCAACTCTTAGTAAAGGAAATTTGGTCAATGCCAATTTAGCCGATACTACTTTTGAAAAAGCAACCTTGAATGATACCATTCTAAAAAATGCAAATTTACAAAATGTTGTTTGGGGAAATGCCATAAACGACACAGCTATTTTCAAATAAAATAAAAGCTACTAGCAAATGCTAGTAGCTTTTTTAGTTAATCAAAGATTTGTTTCAACAAATGCTAATGGATCTTCGCCATATTTATTAGGTCCTTCTGTACCCTTTATGCAGTAAAGGAAAATCATATATCCCAAATTAAAAATAAATAATGCAAGCCAGCCCAAGAGGAAACTTCCAAGAAATGCACCAACTATTTGCTGACTTCCACCTTCACTAACAACTCCAGTGAAAATACTAATACCCACAACAGCGAATATAAAAATAAGTATCGCCCCAATTGGTAATAATTGCCACCAACCACTACAATTCAAGTCATGTAAACGTCTACAAGCAAGAGAAATGGATGCTACTGCTGTTACAAGCCCCCAAACACCAAGGATTACACCCATTACACCTGGCACATTTTGTGTTGTTGTAGCTGTCGTAACAACTGATGGAAACATTGCCGCTGCAATAGCTTGCAAAACAGCTCCAATTATCCAAAGAATCGCATTGTATTTAAAAAATTTCCATCTGTTTAAGCGACCATCAAATGTAAAAAACGTGCTTTTTAAATCACTCATAAAAATCCCCCCCACTTTTATCTATTACTCACGATATCGTTTAAATAACTTATTCAGTTTTTTCGCCATCCACAGGTTTTTCCTCTGTTTCAGGTTTTGGTTCTGCAGGTGTTTCTTCAGGCTTAGACTCTTCAACGACAGGTTTAACTTCTTCAGTTTTAACTGGTTCCGCAGGAGTTTCTTGAACTTTTTGCATTTCCGATACAGGAACACCAGGAGTTACGTAATCTGGTTTAAGCGGATCTGGACCATAATCATTAGGACCATCTGTACCTTTGAAGAATAAAACATAAAGTTTAAAGCATAAGCTAAATAATAAAGTAAAGAATATTAAAGCAATACCAATAATACTTACACCTAATGCCATCAAGCCAGAACCTGCACTAGAAGCTGCCATGCCAAAAAACATAAACATGCAAGCTACTACAGCAGTACAAAATGGAATGAAGAATAATAATTGCCACCAACCACTATGGTTAAGATCGTGCAAACGTCTTGTCATTAAAGAAATCGTTGCAAGACTTGTTAGAAATCCCCAAACACCTTCTATTAGCATAGTAAGAGTGGACGCGAACCCTTTTGCATTTGATGCAATATTTTCATAACCAAAAACCATACCCAAAACATAGTGTATAGCCGGACCAATTAATACTAAAATAAAAAACCTTGTAAAATAGGCCATTCTATTTAAACGACCACTAAAACTCCAAAAAGTATTTTTAATAAACCCCATAGGTATCCCTCCAGTTTTAATCTTATATTTCATTATACCACTTTTAAAATAAAATAAAAACTATTATCCCGAAAGCAAAGAGAGTTGCAGCAATAGCCACAACTCTCTTTTTCACACTCACCCAACAATATTAAGGAACGAATCCTACAAAAGCTACGTCATCTCTGCGACATTCTTCGCCTCTATGAGCCTCAAACTCGCACCACACTTCTTCAAAAATATCTTTAAGAGCAGCATCATGTTTTTCATTAATAATACTCTTGAATTTTCGATAGCCAAAAGGAATACCACTTGCAGCACCAATTTGATCAAAAAGACCATCAGACGCTACATAGTATTTTAAATTTGGACTATTTTTAATAGTAGAAATTTCAATCATCTCAGGACTTGTAATCAACCCTTCACCAACGTGAATTTTTTGCCCTTTAATATCTTGTACTTCCTTGCCATCACAAATAAATACATGTGTATTGCCAGCAGCAATAGTGATTTCGCCAGTTTTCTTGATACAAAGTAGAGCTAAATCAGCACCATCATTGATGGATGTTGTATTCTTCCAGCCCGCATGATGATTTTTCTCAACAACATTAAGTACTTCTACCATGCGTTTATCCAAATTCATCATAACAGAACCTAAATCAGAATAATTATCTTTATTGATTATACTATCTAAAGTTGTTGCAACTAACATTGTAAGCAACGCGCCAGGAGTGCCATGACCTGTGCAATCACAAACACAAAGGAGTGCCCCATCTTCAAATTGTCTAAACCAATAAATATCTCCGCCTACAATATCTTTAGGATGCCAAAGCACCTCATAATCGTGGAAACTTTTATCAAAAGCATCACGTGCTGGTAACAGATTACGCTGAATTTTACTAGCATATTCTAAACTAGAAACAATTGCTTCATTCTTATCATGAATTTCAAGAGCTTGTTCATGTAAAAGTTTTTGAGAATAATTAAAGCAATTTTCAATATGATTTTGACCCAAAGCTACTGCATTAGCAAAATCATAACAATTACCATAACCACAGGCGAAACAATTAATTTTGCGTTCCGCTGGAGTGTATTTTTCAAGACGCGTAAACACTTCTTCTAACTGCTTCTCAGTAGCTTTAACTTGAACATGGCTCTTATCATTATAAGAACGTACAAAATCTTCATAGGTGAGTGTTTTATCAAAATAAGCCATAAGCTCTTCTGCTTGACGTTTTTCGAGCTTATACTTCATTTGATTAGTTTGATAATCGATTTGATCGATTTCTAAAGTTTTATTAGTACCTGTGCCAACATTGCAACCATGTTCGCAATTTAATACATCTATCAGTTGTGGTACTGGTTTTCCTTCAGCAACTCTTTTTTCATATTCTACAAAATAGTGCTGAACATTTTTAATACCCTCAATTTGCTTAATCCAAAGAGTACTTCCCAAATATAATTTAACATTTTCTCTTAATCCGCCAGGGCGAGAAAAAGTAAAACCTAAGCTACCTTCAACATTATCAAAATTAATTTCAGGATAATCTGCCAAATCAACTTTTTTATCAGCCAAATACTTTAATAACTCTTTGTAAGTAACATTATAAGAAATCATACCATGGGTATTAGGATCTTCGAATTCATTACTTTTGCTAATACAAGGAGATAGGAAAGCAATTTTTCCAGAAATTTCTCGATACTTTTTCATATAAATAGCAGTGCACATAGCAGGGCTATGGACAGGAGCTAATTGTTTTATTAAAGATGGTTGAAAATGTTCAATATAATTTACTATTACAGGACAAGGTTGCGCAATCATAGATTCCGCGCCATGTTCAGTATAGGCTTTAATATAACCCCAAGTAGTAATATCCGCACCATAAGAAACATCATAAAAAACTTTTACACCCAAGCTTTTTAGATATCCAAATAATTTATTGTATTCAGGAATGTTGTGTTTAATTGCAGGAGCTGCAATAATAGATATTTCCTCGCCTTTACTTAAATCATCAAAAAAGCGTACTGTATCATCTGTTATTTCCCTAGCGGCATGGTCGCAAACATCCATACATTCACCGCAACGAATACACAAATCATCATTCACATGGATGCGGTTAGCTTCATGAGTTAAATAAGCATCATTAGCATGTGTCGGGCACACAAAAATGCATTTATTACAACCGACGCATTTATCTTCGTTAGTTTCCAAGCCTAATCCATCCAACATAACTGCCTCCTATCGAGTCTATTTCATAATTATATTAAACTGAATGTTCTCCACTTCTTCCTCAAAGTCTTCCCCGCATTCAATAATAATGTCATTATCTTCTGTTGTAATCCAATTTACAATTACTTCTTTATCCGTCCCTGCAATGGCATCATCCATGCCTAAAAGCATATTAAGTAAAAGTTTTGCTGTAGAGCTATTAAAATAGGTAAGTTCGCAATCAAAAGTAAATTTACCAAAATCAGTAGCCATATATTCCCCTAAATTACTATCTATTTCCCCATAAAACTCGATAACATTTTCGTGAAATGACTCTCCCGCAAACTTCATATAATGCTGGTCTGCATCAAAAAGGATATAAGGCGTAGAGCCAGTTTTCTCTTTTTCTAATCTATTTAACATATTATATCCTCCCTCTACTCTATTGTTACACTCATTGTAAAAAATGAATGTGCATCATCATATCGTTCAAAAGAATAATCAATTTTTGAACTAGCACGTTTAGCAATTTCAACCAGCCCTATTCCGCCTCCCCTGCTTTCAGGATTGTCATTTTCTTCACGCAATTTTTGCTTATAGAATTTACGTAATTCTTGTTTATCTAACGTATTTAAATAATCAATTTTATCTTTCATAATATTTACTTGATCATTACGTAAAACATTGCCTGATTGAACAAAATATTGTTTACCTCTGCAACTTAAGAGAAAAATTCCTGTAGCTGTAGCAGCTTGTTTTTCGTCCATAACTGCTGGAGCAACAAATTTTTCTGCAGAATACATAAGCATGTTATTCATTTGCTCTACGAATACAGAAAATACTGCTTGTGAAGTTGGTAGTGGCAAATCATCGAACTCTAAGCGACGTTTTAAAGTATCACCAATACCTTCTACACCGTTACTCCAAATAGGACCGCTATAGATAATATTAATGTCTTTATCTTTAACAAAACGATAAAAATCTAATAGACTATTCATATTTTATCCTCCCCTTTTAGGTTTTTAAATGTAAATCTATTTCTGCCTGAATTCTTTGAAACATACAATGCGCTATCTGCTGTTTTTATATATGTACTAACAACGTTAGGATCTGTTACTTTATCTTGAACAATCCCAATAGAAATAGTTACATAATCAGCAACCTCGCTTGCTTTATGAGGAATTTTTAAACTTCGAATACCTGTTAAAATTTTTTCTGCAACTAATCTAGCTCCAGAATCATTCGCTTTAGGTAATACCACAATAAATTCTTCTCCACCATAACGCGCTACAAAATCATCTTTGCGAATACTTTTACTAATAGATTGAGCCACTTGTCGTAAGCATTCATCACCTTCTTGATGACCATAAGTATCATTGTATTTTTTAAAGAAATCAATATCAAGCATCATGATACATAAGTCTTCAGAATTAGCAGCTAAGGCTAGTAATATTTTTTTCAAAGCAGTTTCCATATAACGACGATTATAAATCCCTGTTAATGGATCAAATTGTACTTTGTCAATTAAATCTAGCTTATTATTGTTTAATTCCCCTGTAGTTCTATCAGATATTTTAGTAACTCTTCGCAACTGTTTGAGGACGCGCCCATATTCTTTTAATAATTTAGCATATTCAGCAGTAACAGCTTCATCAGTTACTGATTGCAAATACTTTTCGCCTTGTTTCAAGACCTCTTCTTCGCGACTAAATAAATCATTTACCATGAGCTCACCTCCTCAAATTTTGTTGCAAAGCATTATACCTTAAAAGGCGGTTACCACCGTGTGGTAATAACCGCCTCTTATATCCGCCGTACTTGCAGTCTGCTTATAACTTAATCATTTAGCAAGATATGAAAGACTTGCTGCCTTAAAATTAGAATTTGAATTCGATGTTTGCTAATAAGCCATTACGTACTTCTTTAGAAGAAGCTTGTAATTGATAGCTTAAGCCATAATTAACTTTCTTAGTTTTGTATTCAAATCCTGCACTACCGATGAAGGACACTGAATCTGCCATGCTAAGACCGATAGTGTTGCTAGAAGCAATACCAGGTACTCTTACTACAGTGCTAATATCTTTATCACCGAAAGTGAAGAGAGCACCGATATCAACTTTAGGGATAAATAGGTTATCGCCTTTTTTGATTTCTCTAGCATAACTTACACCTACTGGTAATAACCAGATATTTTGAGTGTCTTTGTCAGTTTCAAATACTGTACCTGTAGCATCAGTAGTATTGAAAGATTTAGTTGCTAAGTTAACATAACGTAAACCTGCATATGGAGTAATTGCTTCGTTTGCAGTTTTGAAATTGCCGCGAACACCAGCTGTTAAAACGTTAGATTTAACATCAGCTTTTAATTCACCAAGAAGTGTTTGTTGAGCGATTTCACCTTTATTGTGAATATAGCCGATATCAGCAAGAACATCCACTTTATCGTTACGCCATACTTTGTAAGCATCTAAACCATAGTATTTGTAGTCGTTACGAGTTGGATCAAAATCACCAACGCTAGTAACTTTACCTTCACCATAAGTGAATGCTACACCATATTTACCAGTTTCATCGTTTTTGAAGTCATAACCGATTGTAATACCATTTACTTTATCGTCGTAACCAGTTTTGTAGTTTCCTGCATCTAAGTCACGAACTTTAGTTTTACCATGGTTATAAACAGCCCAGAGATGATCTCCTTCGTCCATCAAATTGAGACGATCAGCAACTGCACCACCGAACATTTTCACTGCGCTTAAAGTGGATGCTTGCATACCACCGATTGCAGCAATTTGAGTTGCACTGTTGATAGTTCTTTCAGAATCAGCTTTATTTGGAATATATAAAGTGTTTGTTGCTTTAGATAAGAAGGAAATACCAGGGTTTAAACTATTAGGATCATTTAATTTGTTAGTCCAAATCTCATCCATGATAGTTGGGATATTATAATCACCAGGGTCAGAAGCGACTACTAAGCCATCTACATAACCATCAGCAGTTACTTTTGCGCCAGAAGCATCAATCATTCTATCAGTAGTTAATACATTACCAGTCCAGTTTGCAGCACCACCAATTGATGGATCAGAAGCTGAATCAAGAACCCAATAACCGTTACCAGCTACTGCATTGTCAAGAATGAGTTTAGAACCAGGTTCTACTGTAGTTGTAGCAGTAGGAGCCCATAGAGCTAGATCAGCATTAGTATAACCAGCTACATCTACGATAAACGCAGAGTTTGCTTTGAATACAACTTTATCAGGTGTAAGAGTTGGTACACTTGTTAAGCTACCATCTACTAAGATACTGTTACCAGCGCTAAGTACTTGACCTGAAGTACCGATTGCTAATGCAGCACCAACGCCACTTGGCCCCCAAGTTACGCCAGATTTATTAACTGCAGTTTCTGCCCAATCAGCAGTTGCAGTACCAATTGCTAAGATAGAGTTTTGACCAATTGCTAAGTTACCATCAACATCTCCATTAGTGAAACGTTCGATTGCAACACTAGAAGCTTCTTGTGGAAGGTTTACGCCAGCTTTCCAAGCAGGATCTAGGAATAACATACCGCCTTTAAGTTCTGCTTCTTTAATTCTTAAAGTACCAGCTGTATCGTGATTACCTACTATGACAATACTAGTTGCATCAGCTTGCAAGCTATTAAGATTAGCTGTAGCAGTAACATTTAATTCAGATGCGCCAGCAAGATTAATTTCACCTACTGTGAAACTACCACCGTTTACGTCTACTTTACCATCTTGAGCACGGATTGTACCTGCGAAGATGCCTTCAGTATCAACACCAGGAACACCTAAGGAAAGTTTGCCGTTTTCTTCAACTGCGATAGTTTTATCTCCATCGCCGCCTTCAACTAAATCTGTACCAGGAGCGCCACCCATTAAGGTTACAACACCGCTATCACCGATAGTAACTTCTTTACCATCGCCTAAGTCAAGGTTTTTGAAAGCAATGTTTTTACCTGTAGCATCAAGGTCACCGTCATTAGTACCAGTGATTTGACCTAAAACAATATCGCTAAGTTCAAGATCTTTAATTACATCAATGCTAACTTTTCCATCTTCTAATTCAATTTCAGCAAACTTAGTTGCTAAAGTAACAATTGTAGTATTATTTTCACCTACATTGATGATATTTTTAGCATTTGATAAATATGCAAGACTTATTTCTTCATCAGAAAGTACGAGTGTACCATCGTCAAAGTAGAACATTTCTTTTTTAGCTGTAGGATTAGATTCAACATCTACATAACCATTATCAAATACTTGGCCAGTAAGTGCTTCTAAAGCACCAGCGCCAGAAATTTGGATACCGTTTTCCTCAGCTTCATAAGAGTCAGCGTGTAATGTGCCTCCAGTTACTTTTACAGCACCAAAGCCAGAAGTTTTAATTGTTTCAGCAGTTATTTTGCCACCGCGAATTAAGATAACACCGTCATCACTTGCATTAAGAGTATCTGCGTTAGCTATGCCAGCATCAATAGCGATGTGTGCATTATCTGCACCGATTGTACCAGAGTCGATGTTAGCTGCTTTTACAGAAACTTGGCCACCTTTTGTAGCTAGGATATCGCCAGCGAAAGTACTTTCACCTGCTAAGTTGATACCAATAACGCCACCAGCTTTGCTAGTAGAAGAAGCTTTAATGTAATCAGTAATTACTGTGGAACCATCTCCACCAGAAAGTAATACTTCAGCATTATCAGCCGCTTCAATGTAAGCGCCTTCATAATTTAATTTGCTAGCTTCTTTATTTTTTTGGTTAATGTGAATTTTTAGATCAGAGCTACCATTTGGATTCATGTAAGTGTTTTGACCTTCAATGATACCATGGATAGTTAATTCTTCAGTTGCATCTACATAGATTGCACCAAAACCATTACCAGCAATTGCATTACCATATTTTTTATCATAGTTAGCATTTTCTTCATTAGTAAATGCTTGTTCTGGAGTATCGATTGTTACTCTACCACCATAAACGTTGATGATACCAGTTTCATCTTGAGTAGTGAAACCACGAGCATATAATGCACTCCACATATCAGTGTAACGATCAGTTGCACTGTTGCTTGTATAAGTAGAAGCTAAGTAAATATCATCACCTACAATATTTACAAGAGCATCTTGAGAAATAACTGCGCAATCTGCGCCTATTAAATTAATATTTTCAGCTATAATTGCAATACGAGGAGCATTTTCTTTATTAATTGCAGTATTACCAGAAGCAGTTTTTTGAACAGATGCCCAAACTGCTGCGCCACCAGTACTAGTTGCTTCAACAGAATCAGCAACAATCGCAACTGTTGGAGCTGTTGCATCTGCATATTGAGAAATTGCAACGATAGAACTATCTTCATCTTGTACTTTAAGACTACCAGCTTCAACAATCACTGTGCCACCGTTGATAGCTGTTTTTGCACCTACTGCAGAGCTACCAGCGTCAGCTTTTTGGCTTCCGTATGCGCCAATTGTTTCAGCGTTAATTTCAGAAGCTTTAACTGCAACTCTACCGCCATATTGTGCAGTGATAACATCACTGTTGATAGTACTGTTTTCACCAAGAGCAATACCAATTGTACCACCATCTACTTTAGAAGAAGATGCGATGATACCATAAGTATCTACTGTAGAATTATCTCCACCAGTCATTAATATTTTAGCAGCATCTGCAGCGCTAATATAAGCACCAGTATAGTCTACTTGACCAGCATTTGCGATATCTTGGTTAATTAAAATTTGAAGACCAGAAGTTCCATCTGGATTTAAAAGTTCATTTTGACCTTCAATAATACCTTGAATAATCATTTTGTTAGAAGCATTGAGATTAACTGTACCAAATCCATTGCCTGCAATTGCAGAACCATGTTTGTTATCTGCATAATTGTCATTTGCTTCATTAGTAAATGCGTTTGCTTCAGATAATACATATACATTTTCGCCGTATACATTTACTACGCCAGTTTCACCAGCTGTACCATAACTACGAACAAAGATTGTACTCCAAAGATCTGTATAATCATCACTTGCACTATCGCTAGTGTAAGTAGAAGATAGTTGAACATTTGTAGCATAGTTATCTCTAGAACCAAGATTGATGATACCATCTTGCGAAACTACTGCACAATCTGCACCGATTGCAGTAATATTTTCTGCATTAATAGTAACAGTAGGAGCATTTTCTGCTGTAATCGCACTGTTGTTTCTAGCTGTTTTAGCTACTGTAGCCCAGATACCTGTTCCTTTTGAACTTTCAGCATAAACATCTCCGCCCTCAATATAAATTTGAGGTGCTTCTTGATCTGCATAAGTAGATTTAGCAAGAATAGCATCGCTTTCACCTGTAGCAAATAATTTATCAGTAACACTAATATTAACTTTACCACCTTTTACAGTAGTTTTTGCACCAACTGCAGAACTTCCTGCGTCAGTAGCTTGACTACCTAAAGCTTGAATTTGTTGAGTTTTAATATTAGCAGCTTCTACATCAACTTCACCACCATATTGAGCGGTAATAGTTTTATTTTGAATTTTGCTATTTTCACCACTTAATGTGATTTCTACTAAGCCACCTTCTACTTTAGAAGAAGATGCTGCAATTTTATTTACTTCAACATTAGAATTTTCGCCACCTGCGATCTTTACTACTGCAGCATCTGCTGCAGTAATATAATCACCAACAAAATTTAGAGTTGCTGGAGTTTCAACATCTTGGTTAACTAAGATGTGAAGACCAGAAGTTCCATCTGGATTCAAAAGTTCATTTTGACCTTCAATATTACCATGAATTACCATGTAGTGATCTGAATTAAGGTTAACTAGTCCATATCCATTACCTGCAATTGCAGTTCCATACATGCCATCGTTAGCACTTGCATTTTCAGCATTAGTAAAAGGATTTTTTGGAGTCATAACGTATATATTATGTCCGTGAGCATTAATCACGCCAGTTTCACCAGCTGTACCATAACTACGAACATAGAGTGCACTATAAAGATCATCATAAGTTGCAGCTTTCAAATCTGTAGTAAATGTTGATTCCATATGAATTACATCTGCATAATTCTCTTTTTTACCAAGATTTACAACACCATCTTGTGCTGAAACACCGCCTTGATAACCAATTGCGGTAATGGTTTTAGCATTAATGCTAACTGTTGGTGCGTTAGCTGCAGTAATTACTGGATTGTTTTTAGCAGTACTAGCAACAGTAGCTTGAATACCAACACTTGTTTCGCTAAATGCTACAACTTCATCAGCAGCTAGTGTAATGATAGGACCTTTAGCATCTGCAGTTTTCGAATACGCAAGAATAGCAGCACCCGTAGTGGCAGTTGCTTCTATGTGGCTAGGATCAGGAATAGCCACTCCTTCTGGATCCATATATTTGCCTTCATTGGCATTTATATTAATGACCCCACCAATAATGTCTGTTACAGCACCTACTGCTGCGCTACTACCGTCACTTGCCAAACTGCCATAAGCATGAATTATTGAAGTTGTTACATCAGTAGTAATTCCGACAACTTTTGTACGTTCTGCAATGATAGGTCCGTCCCCTTCACCTGCAAAAGCAATGGAATTTGCTCCCATTGTTGCCATACCTGTGATCAAACCAAGCGTTACCGCTTTGCTTAACCAACTTTTCTTTTTACTAATCATGATAGTCCCTCCTCGAACATCGGTTGACTACACATGTGCACAAAAAAGGCACATATGCCATCTGCATATGTGCCTATACTAATCAATAGACCCTCTACCAGAACTTCTTCTGCTAGAGAATAACTTTGTATTGTATAGTACAAAGTGCAACTGGCTGTCATAAAATTTACATTTTTTAGACCCTTTAGCTTTGCGTCCCTAGCTTTCACTAGGTTTGCCCAATATTAAGTTTTTAGACTCTAATCTACTTTCATTATAGCAAATCCAAACAAAATTACAATGGTTTTACTGTGAATTTTTAGTAAACTTGCCGTAACCCCTCTTAAACACTAGAGAAATATAAATTTGCAAATATATAAAATAGATAAAACTAAGGTAATTATACTAACTTTTTTCATTCCTTCAGAACCAGAAAGATAGTTAATTGCTGTATAAGCAAGTAAACCGCAACCAATACCATCAGCAATACTATAGCTAAGCGGCATGATAATCAAGCATAAGAATGCAGGAATACCTTCAGATGGATCTTCAAGATTGATTTCTTTAACACTTTCTAACATGAAGAAACCTACAACAATAAGAGCAGAAGAAGTTACAAAGCCAGGAATTGCTTGGAAGAACGGCATAAATACTAAAGATACTAAGAACAACCCAGCAATTACAAGAGCTGTAAGACCAGTTCTACCACCAGCAGCTACACCAGCCGCACTTTCTACATAAGTAGTAGTTGTTGGAACACCCATTACTGCACCAACAGTAGTTGCCGCTGCATCAGATAAAAGAGCTGGTTCTAAATCTTCCATTTGTCCATCTTCATCAAGAAGTTTTGCTTTAGAAGCAACACCAATTATTGTGCCTAATGTATCAAATGTATCTACAAATAAGAAAGATAAAGTTATTACAATAAATGTCCCCCAACCAACAGTACTGATATCTGCATTAAACACATCACCAACTGTATTAAAGAAAGGCATAAAATTAATACCTTGCGCTAAACTAGGTAAAGAGGAGAACATCCCAACTTCTGGATTAGGTACATAAATACCAGCAATTTCTAAAACCATGGTGATACACCAGCTAATAAGCATTCCTATAAGCATTGCGCCAGGCACATTTTTATACATAAGTGCACCGATAATAAAAATACCTACTATGCAAATAATCCCACCAATACCAACAGAATTAAAATTCTCACTGAAGTTTTGTAATTGGACTAAAGTAGCAGGAGAATCCACAATAAGTTTAGCATTTGCAAAACCAATAAATGCAATAAATAGTCCTAAACCAACACTAATTGCATGTTTCATAGAAATAGGAATTGCATTGAAAATAGCACTACGAATTTTACCGAAACTCATTAGAACAAAGATAATACCTTCAACAAATACTGCCAACAAAGCAACTTTGTAATCAATTTTCATACCTATACAGATAGAAAATACAAAGAAAGCAATAGATCCTACCCCTGGAGCAAGTCCAAAAGGATAGTTAGCAGAAAATGCCATAACACAGCTACCAAATGCTGCCGCAAGTGCAGTTCCTACAAAGACTGCTTCACTTGGAACACCTGCAATAGACATCAAGTTTGGACACAAAATCAAGATGTAAGCCATTGTTACAAATGTTGTAATACCTGCGATAACCTCTTGTCTAACGCTAGTTCCACGTTCACCTATTTTAAAAAATTTCTCTAACACATTAAACTCCCCCTAAAATGTTTACTTAACTTCTAAATATCTTTTAACTGCATCTTGCCAAGGTGGCAAGAGCTTAAATCCTTCTTCAACTAACTTAGCTTTACTCAGCCTACTATTAAAAGGTCTTTTCGCCTTTGTTGGATATTCTGCAGAAGTAATATGATTAACTTTGCAATCTATTCCAGCACACTTAAAGATTTCTTCTGCAAAATCTGCCCAAGAACAAATACCTTCATTAGTAGCATGGTAAACACCATATTTATCACTAGCAATCATATCACAAAGTAGCGGAGCTAAATCAAAAGTGTAAGTTGGAGAACCGATTTGATCAGCAACTACATTAAGTTCAGCACGTTCACTACCTAAGCGCACCATAGTATCAATGAAGTTGTTACCATTTTCACCAAATACCCAAGAGATACGCACAATGTAATAGTCCTTCAAAATGGTTTGAACAGCTTTTTCCCCTTCAAACTTAGTTAAGCCATAGTGATTAATTGGTTTAGTTTCAGCATCTACTTCATAGAAGCAATCACCAGTACCAGGGAATACGTAATCCGTACTAATGTACATCATCTTAGCACCGATTCCCTTGCAAATACGAGCAATATTTTCAGTACCTGTAACATTAACTTTATAGCAAAGTTCTTTGTTGTCTTCAGCAGCATCAACTGCAGTATATGCACTACAATGAATTACTGCATCAGGCTTATGCTCTGTAATAAAAGCGTGAGCTGCAGCAAAGTCTGTAATATCAAACTCTTGTAGATCAGCACCTACATAGTCAATATTACGGTCTTTTAAAACACGTGCTACATCAAAACCAAGTTGACCACCCACACCTGTTACTAATATTTTCATAGTTTAACTCCTTCTATTTCTCAATAGATATTTTGTCATTATTAGCATCTATCATACATAATTTATAACCTTTTCCATTTGCAACAAGCGCAATAGCTCGTTCAAGCGCATGTGCAATAGTACCATCTATTTGACCAGCTTCTTCAGGAAAATCCTCTACTTTTAAATTTAAATCAAACAAAGGCTTGATAGCTTCTCCTTTAATCCAAAAGAAACTGCCCGTTGGATAATAGAACATTTCATCTTTAAATGGTAAATGCATAGAATCAAGTAATTCTTTACCCATTTTTCCATTGTTAAGCCAGCCGTATGGAAGTACTATACCCGTAAAAGGTTCTGGAAAAACTACTCCAACTTTTTCAGTAGATGATTCAAAAGCACCAAAGATTTGTTTAACTAACTTCTCACTCTTTAACAAGCAATCCATAGAGTGTCTACGCCATCTATACTGTTCATCTCCTACAAATAAGGACTTTTTAGAATGTACGTGAAGAACATAGTCATAAGGTGCTAAATCCTTAGCAAATTGCACATACAAGGGAGCAATGTCACGCCCTCTGTTGATAGTAACCCTTACATCTACTTTATCTACATTTTTAAGAGTTTTAAGCTTATCTGTAATGTTAGCAATATCTTTTTCATCCTTAGTAGAAACATAAATATCAAACTTATAAGGAATATTATTTAGATATCCAAAGAACTCATCAAGTAAATCCACATAGTACAAATGCACATGAGCTGCAATGGATTTCTCTAAATGTTCAAGAGGCGTTACAGTAGCCAAATCATCAAAACTATATGTATCTTTACGACGCGCCAAAAACATCTTGGTATCTTTATGTTGCTTAAGCCACTGGGCAAACTTATCTTTTGTTGCAACAATACCATGACGACGCACATAACCAATACCTTTATAAGCTGTAGCTGTATAATAGTGTTGGAATGCAAAATTTTTAATTTTTTGTTTTAGAGTCCTTTTGCTACTCATAGATTCCCCTTAGCAAATCAATTATAATTTTTCACCATACATTTTATCGTAATAATTAGCGTATTCACCAC
>CAMTOO010000011.1 GCA_947074185.1 uncultured Negativicutes bacterium | reverse complement strand
TTATGTCCTCATACTTGTTTATTGTTTTTTCATATTATACCCCTTCTACGTATTTATAATCCATCCTTTAGAGCTCTATAGAAGTGATTAGTTAAATTCATTATTTAATGCTATTTTGGTAATCTTCTAAGTATTTTTTAAGCCCAGCATCTGTTAATTGATGATTTGGCATTTCTTTTAAAACATTCGTTGGAATAGTTGCAATATGAGCACCAGCAAGCATAACAGCATCTACATGAGCCATATTTCTAACACTTGCAGCAATAATCTCTGTACTTAAACCATAAGTTTTAAATACTTTTACCATATCAGCAACAAGTTTAACGCCATCCACACCAATATCATCTAAGCGGCCAATAAATGGACTAACATAAGTTGCACCTGCTCTTGCAGCAAGTAGTGCTTGAGATAAGCTAAATACTAATGTTACATTAGTTTGAATTCCTTCAGTAGTCAAAATTTTAACTGCCTTTAACCCTTCAGGAATGCAAGGAATCTTAATAACAATGTTAGAAGAAATCTTTACTAATTCTCGTGCTTCTTTAACCATGTTGTCGCAATCAATTGCTATAACTTCGGCACTTACAGGACCTTCTACAAGTTTGCTAATTTCTGGAATTACCTCTGCTTGAGATTTACCAGTTTTCGCAATCAAGCTAGGATTTGTTGTAACACCATACACAATGCCTAAATTGGCAAATTCAGCTATTTCAGTTACATCAGCTGTATCCATAAAAATTTTCATATTATTACCACCATTTATTCTTTTATTTCTGCAACTTCAGCAGTTGTTTCTGCTTGCGCTTCTATATTACCTTCGGCTTCATCAACCTTAGGTTGCACTTCCTCTTCTACTTCGTGTCTAGGTAAAAGAACTACTTTTTCAGCTGTTGTCTTAGCTGGTAAACTCATACTAATCATAGAATACCAAACCATTAACGCATCGCCTTTTTTTATTTCTTTATAATCTTCAAAAATTTCTTTACGAATTCTAATTTCAATATCGCGATTAGAGTTTACGGCAACAATGCCTTCGCCACCATCTTCAAATGGTTCTACTCTACTTACTTTCATAAATTTGCCAAGACCTACTGAAGCATCCCCAAACACAATTGCATAAGCATTAGATTGAGGCGGAATGCTACGTGTCATTTTGCTAGAATAAAAAGCAGTCACACGTCTACCATCACGAACAGAACCCATATTAAGTATTTCACCATCACTACCATCAATAAGATATGTTTGATCAGTAATATTGCAAACTACTTCAGGAAAATTACCTTCACCTTTAACAGATACTTGGTCATCGTCTAAACGAGTGAGTACGCCAAAAGTCGCCATCATATCGCGAACTGGATTAGGATATTCTTTTTCATCTTTAGACTTTTGATGAACTGGCTCATCCTCTCTATTAGCTTTACCTTCTTCCATAACATCATCTGCAATTTCCACAGCATCAAACTCTTTATTTTCTGGCTTTTCAAGAGTTTCAATTATTACCTCAACTGTTTCTGGAGCAGCTTCTTTTACTTTTTCTGATTCTGCAAATGCTGTAGTAGCCATTAAACAGACCCCTAACAGAATCATACCAAATAATTTTTTCACAATAATCGTATCTCCATTCGCTTAATTATTTTTTACCAAATTCTTCTACTACTTTTGTTAAGAAACCAACTGTTTCCCACATACATGACTCATCAAAGTCAAAACTTTTATTATGGTGACCTGCTTTTATAGAAGTTCCATAACCCATATAAATTGCACGTCCACCTTTTTGTTGAACTCTTTCCATAAAGTAAGAGCAATCTTCACTACCACCAAAATCAACAAATGGTATAACTTCTTCATAAATACCAGTTGCTTTAGCAATTTTACCAACTTCTGCACCTAATTCCATATCAACTTCACAAGCAGGTGCGCCGCCAGCTTCGCTAATAACAACTTCCGTATTATACATCATAGAAGCTGCATTAATCATGCGTTTTGCTTCTGTAACCATATATTCATTAATTTCTGTATTAGCACCACGAGTTTCTAACTTCATAACTGCTACATCTGGCAACACATTACGACCAGTACCAGCTTGTAATACACCCACATTAATACGAGATGCACCAGCACCATGTCTAGAAATAGAATGTAAAGCAACACTTGCTGCAGCAGATGCTAAAAGTGCATTCTTACCATCTTGAGGCGCAAGGCCTGCATGACTAGAGCGACCTTTGAAGTTTGCATCTAGTTTAGTAGTAGCAAGTAACCCGCCAGTTACACAGATTAAACTATTTTCTTTATCTGCTTTAAATCCAATATGTCCACCAAAGAAGTAGTCAACATCATCTACAATACCTTTAGCAACCATTGCACGTGCACCACGCACACCTTCTTCTGCTGGTTGGAAGTATATTTTAAAAGCACCAGACATGCTTTCTTTATTTTCTGCTACAAGTTTTGCAACTGCAAGACCTACAGAAACGTGTCCATCATGTCCACAAGCATGCATTGCATTAGGATATTTAGAACAGAAGCCCTCTTTAGCTGGTAAATGTTCAGGACTTTGATCTTCACCAACATCATTACAATCCATATCAAAACGCATACCAATTGTTTTACCAGGGTTAGCAAATCTCATAACACCCATAACAGCTGTTTTACCACCACTCATTGCTTCAACGAGTTTAGGGTCCGCACCATCGTTAATCGCACGTTCCATAGCTTTTTCTAAAACATCTTCTGATGGTAATCCCATCATTTCAGCTTCAACAATAACATCATCGCCATAAGAAACTTCGTAACCTAATGCTTGAAGTTCTTTGATAACCATTGATGCAGTTCTAAATTCTGTCCAGCCTGTTTCAGGATGCATATGTAAATCTCTTCTACGTTCTACTAGTTCTGCTTGTAGCGCTTTTGCCTGTTCTAATATTTTTTCCATTTTAAATCTCCTTTTATGTTAATTTTATTTAAATAAACTTAGTTGATCATCATTTAGAGGTAGATAAAGTTCACTTTCCCGTTTACTATTTTTCTTTGTGACCCATTTACCACACTTAGGACAACTTATCTCTGCAGAAGGAAGCGCCCAAGCTAGATGAGTATTACATTTAGGACAAATGAATTCTATCTGCATTGCTACTTCTGTTTTTTGTTTCTTTTTCATTACATTTGCCCCTTTCAAGTATATATATATTTTACCATTATTGCTGGACAAAAACAATTAAAAAGTCTATTCTATAGATAGATATTTTAAATATTAAGGAGTGATAACATGCAAGATTTTGATACTAATTTTGAAAAATTAGGTTTTTGGAAAGACATAACAGAAGAAGATAAAATCGAAGTCTTTGGAATGGACTTTGAGGACGGCACTTACATTATCATCACTGATGATGCTGGTAAAACTCCTTTAGATAAAACTAAAGGGCTTATCCTTGCTTGCTACGACTCACGTGACTCATTTATCTGGGGTAGCGAATTCAAAAACTTTGCTGCGCTTGAAAAGGTATGCCAAGGCAAAACCGAATGTACAGGAGAGCTTTTAGAAGCTTTAAAGAATTCTTCAAAAGGTTTAAAATAAAACAAAAAAATAAAAGGTATCTTAGATAATTTCTAAGATACCTTTTTTGTTAATATAAACTAAATAATGTATAAACAGATACAGAAACATCAATAGTTCCTGCAAAGACAGTTGTTGGAACATATGCACTATCATTAGCCATAGCTTTCGTTGCCATAAACTCATCAGCGGCATAAGAATTCATTCTTGCTCCACCTACTGCACCTATATTAGCACTAAGTAAATGACCTAATTGTCTTCCACCAGCACGAGCTACGATAGCTGCTTTTTCTTTAGCATTAGCCACCGCATCATCTAATAAACCTCTTTCAATAAGATTTCTATTCTTAAGAGCAAAATTTACTCGTTCAAAGCTTACTGCTTCAATATTAGTACAGCGATCAATAATTTCTCCTGTTTTACTAATTTCATTAACAGTTATAGAAATATTTGATTTCGCAATCATACCTCTTTGTTTGCTTTTATTATCTTCGCGCACATAGAAAGGTTCAACACTATAACCAGTTGTTTTTACATCTTTTTCAGTAATTGCAAATACTAAAAGATTTCTCTTAACCTCTTGTAATTTCACTGCAAGTTTTTGCGTAGCTTCAGCACTAGTAGCACCTCTAGCAGAAATTTGTAAACTCATTGTTGCCATGTCAGGTTCTACAGTTGTTGTAGCTGTACCAGTCACTGAAATTCCTTGATTTTCATTATTAGCCGCAAAACTAATTTGTGAAAAAGCCATTAAGCAAATTACAAAAAATGTTACTAAATATTTTCTAGTCATTTAATTACCTCCATAATTTCATGCAGAAATTTTTATACCAAAACTAATTAGAATTAATCCCGCACAAACACTTAACAGAATATTTACTATGCCCATCCATGGTGAATCTAGCAATAAATTAAAAGTTTCAAAACCAAAAGTAGAGAATGTGGTTAAGCCTCCTAATAACCCTGTTATAACAAATAGCCTATAATAGATTGGTATTTCAGGCCGTTTCAAAAAATAACCTGCTGCTAGTCCAATCAACAAACAGCCAATCATATTAACTACAAAGGTTCCAAAAGGAAACCTTGCTGCTATACTTTCACTAACAAATGAAGAAATAAGGTAACGCACCAAGGAACCTGCTGCACCGCCTATAGCTACTGCAACTATATTTAAAAACATTTTATTCCTCCACTATTACTTCTTCAAGCAGTTAAAAATACTTCTTACGATAACATCTGCGATTTTATTTTCAACACGAGTGCTAGTTTTAGATAATAATTTATCAAACATGCTAGGCGCTTCTTTTGGAGCTGCCGCTGCTTTTTTTGAAGCAGTTTTTTCACTAGCCATTTCTTTTTTGAGTTCTGCTTCTTCATTGTCTTGTTGCGCCTTAGCGGTCAAAATTTCATAAGCAGATTCACGATCAATCATATCTGTATATTTTGAATATAAAGGACTTGAAGCAATAATTTGATTTCTTAAATTATCTTCAACCGCACCAAGATATGTTCTTGGCGGCATTACAAACGCACGCTCAACAACAGTTGGTACACCATCTTCATCTAATACGGATACTAATACTTCACCTGTACCAAGTTCTTGCAATACAGCAACTGTATCTAAATCTTTGTTAGCTCTAAAAGACTGAGCTGCTGCCTTAATACCCTTTTGATCTTTTGGAGTGTAGGCACGTAATGCATGTTGGAATTTATTACCAAGTTGAGATAAAACTGTATCAGGAATATCTGATGGTTGTTGAGTTATGAAATAAACACCAACACCTTTCGAACGAATTAATCTTACAATTTGTTCGATTTTATCCAACAAGCTTTTTGGAGCATCTTTAAAAATCAAATGGGCTTCATCAAAGAAGAATACCATCTTCGGTTTATCTAAATCCCCTGCTTCAGGAAGCATATCATAAAGGTCTGAAAGCATCCACAAGAGGAATGTAGAATATAAAAGTGGTGATTGGAATAATTCTACACAATGCAAAATATTTATATATCCACGACCATCTTCTGCAACTGCAAACCAATCCTTAATGTCAAGTGCTGGCTCGCCGAAGAAAATATCTCCGCCTTGTTGTTCCAGTTTAAGTAAAGCACGTTGAATAGTGCCTACAGTTTGTCCAGAAACATTACCATAATTAGTTTTAAATTCTGAAGCATTATCACCTACAAATTGCACCATAGAACGTAAATCTTTTAAATCCAAAAGTAATAATCCACGATCATCAGCAATTTTGAAAATTATATTCATTACACCACTTTGAGTAGCATTAAGTTCTAAAAGACGACTAAGTAAATCTGGTCCCATTTCAGAAATAGTAGTTCTTACAGGATGACCTTTTTTACCATATACATCAAAAAATCGTACTGGGAATCCATCTAGTTTAAAATCTTTCACGCCTAATTTATCTAAACGTTTTTGGAAGCCTTCACTCATAACGCCTGCTTTACACATACCAGAAACGTCACCTTTAATGTCAGCCATGAATACCGGAACGCCCATTTCACTAAAGCTTTCAGCTAAAATCTTTAAAGTTACTGTTTTACCAGTACCAGTAGCACCAGCAATTAAACCATGTCTATTTGCCATTTTTGGAACTAAATATACATCTTTGCTACCTCTACAAGCTAATATTTTATGATCATCTGCTAAATACATTAAAATCACTCCTAATCTGCATAATTTATGCTCACTTTCATTATACTCTATTATATTCTATTCTAAAAAATTCGTAAAGAAAAAAGTACCTTAAACACCGTAATGTTTAAGGTACTTGCTAATTATTTAATTTGATTTTCCACTACAGACCAAGCTGCTTCAAGTGCCGCATCAAGTTTGCTTGCATCTTTTGCTCCAGCCTGCGCCATATCAGGGCGACCACCGCCGCCACCGCCGCAGAGACCTGCAACTTCTTTAACGATATTACCAGCGTGGATGCCTTGTGCCACAGCGTCTTTCGTTGCCATTGCCAAGATGTTAATTTTATCATCACCTAAAACAGATGCTAAAACAACTACACCACCAACTTTATCACGCATTTGATCGCCAAGATTACGCAATGCTTCGATATTTTCAACGCTAACTTTTTGCACTAAAGTTTTAATGCCTTTAATTTCGCGAATTTGATCATCTACATCACTTACTTGGGCTTTTGCCATTTGAGCTTCTAGAGCTTTGATTTTTTGGCTATCTTCTTTTGCATCGCTAATCAAAGTTTCCAATCTAGCTTTTGCATCTACCACACGGCAACGAAGCTCGCCAGCGATATCTTTAAGAGTTTTTTCCATATCATTTACATATTCTAAAGCACCATGTCCTGTAACTGCTTCAATACGTCTTACACCAGCGCCAGTAGAAGATTCACTAACAATTTTGAACAAACCAATTTGTGCTGTGTTAGTAACATGGCTACCACCACAGAATTCCATAGAGAACTCCGGAATACTTACAACACGAACAACATCACCATATTTTTCACCGAAAAGAGCCATTGCGCCTCTTTCTCTAGCTTCTTCAATAGGAAGTTCTTCTACAATAACATTTTTAGCTTTTAAAATTTCGTCATTAACGATAGTCTCAACCTCTTTAAGCTCTACATCAGTAACTTGAGAGAAATGAGAGAAGTCAAAACGAAGTCTATCTGCGCCAACATAACTACCTGCTTGGTTTACGTGATCACCTAAAACTGTTTTAAGTGCTGCATGTAAAAGATGTGTAGCAGTATGATTGCGAGCGATTTCACTTTTGCGCACGTAATTAACGCTATAAGTGATTTCATCATTTAGATTAATCACGCCTTCAGTAACTTTACCAATTTGGATAGTTGCACCATCAGGCAATTTTTTAGTAACATTAACTTCGATAATACCAGTTGGAGCCATAATAGTTCCAACATCACCTAATTGTCCGCCACCTTCAGCATGGAAAGCTGTAACATCTAAAATAACTGCTACATCAGCACCATCACTAGCACTTTCAATAGGTTGTTCACTATCTGCAGGATAAATTGCAAGAATTTTACCAGCTTTAGCTGTTTCATCAACTTTTAAACTAGGTACATCAAGACTAGTAGTGTTATAAACAACTGGTCTACCTGCTTTATCGTCACGCGCTTCACGTGCCATTTTACGTTGCACTTCAAGAGCTGCATCAAAAGCATCTTTGTCCATAGTCATGCCATTTTCTTCAAGGATTTCTGCAGTAAGTTCCCAAGGGAAACCAAAAGTATCATTTAATTTAAAAGCAGTATTACCGTCAAGAACAGTTTTACCTTCAGCTTTTAATTTGTCGATTTCTTCGTTTAAAAGTTCGCTACCTGCACGTAAAGTACGTAAGAAGCTAGTTTCTTCCATTTCAACAACTTTTTTAATGTAGTCGCTTTTTTCAACTAAGTTTGGATATGCTTTACCAAACATATTAATAACAACATCTACTGCACCATCAAGGAACATTTTATCAATACCGATTAAACGTCCATGTCTAATTGCACGGCGCAAAATGCGACGCAAAATATATCCTCTACCTTCATTAGAAGGTAAAATACCATCGCCAATCATAAATGTCATACTACGAACATGATCACCAATAACTTTTAAAGAGATATCAGTTTTTTCATTTTTACCATATTCTATGTCAGCTATTTTAGCAGCGTATTCAATAATTGGGAACATTAAATCAGTTTCAAAATTAGAAGGCTTACCTTGAATAACAGAAGCAAGACGTTCTAAACCTGCACCAGTATCAATGTTTTTACTAGCAAGAGGAGTATAAGTTCCATCTTCGTTTTGATTGTATTGAGTAAATACAAGATTCCAAAGTTCTAAATAACGATCGCATTCGCATCCGATTTTGCAATCAGGACCGCAACCACGTTCTTCGCCTAAATCGATGTGGATTTCAGAACAAGGACCACAAGGACCACTACCAATTTCCCAGAAGTTTTCTTCCATACGAACAATACGTTCAGCAGGAATACCTACGTCATTTAACCAAATATCGTATGCTTCATCATCATCTGTATGAATAGTAATCCAAAGTTTATCAGCAGGAAGTCCGAGCTCAACAGTTAAAAACTCCCAGCTCCAAGGAATAATTTCTTTTTTGAAATAATCACCAAAAGAAAAGTTTCCTAACATTTCAAAGTATGTATGATGACGAGCAGTACGGCCAACATTTTCAATATCGCCTGTACGCACGCATTTTTGACAAGTTGTAATTCTTGGCGCTGGTGGTTTCATTTTTCCAGTGAAAAACGGTTTAAATGGAGCCATACCTGCACCAATCAAAAGTAACGTCGGATCATCTTGTGGAATCAGCGACGCGCTTGGAAGCATTAAATGCTGTCTATCTTCAAAAAACTTTATGAATTTTTCCCTTAGTTCATTACCAGTCATATAATTCATTTTATTCTCTCCTTAATATTGCAATACAAAAATTATATAAAATTTACACTTTAAAGTCAATTATTTAGCTAATGTATACAAGATTTTAATCAAGATATTTATATACAAAAAAATTTTAAAATGATAAAATTATTATATAAGCTTTTATAATAATTTGGAGGTATGTTATGTTTAAAAAATTTCTCGCAATTTTATTCTTAGTATTTTTAGTACCACTAGGAGTTGCACAGGCTAAACCAGTAAGTGTAGTTCAAGAATCTATTAATATTCCATCTTCTTATGAAGATGCTAATTTATCTATCAAATATCCACGACTATTAAATCCAAAAGGACTGCCTGGCATTATTGCAATTAACACACACATCCTAAATGATGTAATGTCTGTTGCAAATAAATTTCCAAAAGATGTAGCAGCAAATGATCGCTATGTTTTAGATATCAACTACGAAGTATCCTTTAATGACGGAGATAACTTATCTATCATTAGAGACTCTTATCGCAATTATAAAGGTGCTGCCCACCCATCTAGTTCTAAATTAGGTCTTAACTTTAATGTAAAATCTGGTAATTTCATTCCATTCACTGCAGTTATCTCTGGTCCTACTGGCCCACGCTTCTCTGTAAATGGTATTAATCAAATGTTAGCTGCTAGTCCTCCTGGCAGACAAAATGCTTTCTATAAAGATTTCAAAGGATTAAAAGATTATCCAACAAACTACTATATAGCAGCAAATAAAAACATCCATCTTGTTTTCCAACAATATGAAATTGCTCCTTATGCTGTAGGAATCATAGACATTGATACAAATATTAAATTTTAAAAGTAAAAGGTGATGACAATGAAAATCTACTTTTGGCGACATAACAAAACTTATCATAGCCATAGCATGATTCAAGAACCTTGTCTTAACTCAGATTTCTATTTAGATGCTATTGCTATAGTAGCGGCTAACTCAATTGAGGAAGCAATTGCAAAACTTTTAGAGGAAAATCCAAACTGGCGTGCTGAAGATTTACAAAATCACCCACCTAAAATTTTTACTTTAGAAGAAGCTTCTGTAATCTTTACTGATTTACGAGGCAACATCAATCATCTCTAATTAAACAAAATAAAAAAGCTGTTAGCTAAATGCTAACAGCTTTTATTTTTAATTATTTACAGCAATCGCAATCTTTATCACAGTTCAAGCATTTCCAGATGATAGCTGCAAGAGCACCACCAATGAAACCGCTTACGATAAATACCCATACGTTTGTTAAAGCATCTCCGCCTAAGAGAAGAGCTGGCCCAAAAGAACGAGCTGGATTTACGCTTGTACCGGTAAAGTAAATACCAAATAAATGTACTAAAGTCAAAGATCCACCAATTACAAGACCTGCAACATTAGCATTTTCAACTTTACTAGTAACACCTAAAATAGCAAGTACAAATATGCCAGTAAGAATAATTTCTACAACCATAGTTTTAGCAATGCTGTCTTGATAAAGACCATTTGCACCAAGGCCCATGTCTGTACCAATCAAATACATCAGAACGCCTGCACCAGCGATAGCACCAGCAAATTGAGCAATTACATAACCAGCGAAATCTTTACCACTCATGCCTTTGTTTAAAAATACACCCATAGAAACAGCTGGATTAATATGGCAACCAGAAATATTACCAATACTATAAGCCATTGCTACAATTGTAAGACCAAAAGCAAGTGCTGTTAAAATATAAGATGCATCTGGTTTTCCGCTACAACCTGTTACTGCTGCAACACCACAAGCAACCAATACTAAAACTGCCGTACCAATAAATTCTGCTAAATACTTTTTCATTTTCAATACCCTCCCTTTGACTCATTAGTCCAAAATATTATAACATTTGTTCACAATTTTGTCACTATAAATTTTGGTTAATTTGCCAAATCCCACATAAGCTTAGTTACAGTAGCTTCTATGGTTTGTAAACCAGCAGATTTAGCACCTAAACGTTCTGCTAAAACGCCAATTGGATATTTACGTAAATTTACACCATCATAAATACATTGAGTAGAACAAACTACAGTCATTCCAGAATTTATCGCCCATTCTAAAGCAGGAAGCCAGTTATTATCTTCGTTAGGCACACCACCTGCACCAAAACTTTCAATAACAATTCCTTTAAAACCTTTATTATAGTAGTATTCCAAAACGTCTGGTTTCATACCAGGAATAACTTTAAGAACGACTACTTTTTCCTCTAAGTTTGGCATAACTCTAAAACCCATACGAACAGATTCGTCTTTAGTTTGCATGCGATCTAAAATAGATTTTTGCCAATGAATGCCGGTTTCATCAATAGTTGCCCAAGGCTTAGCGTTAATACTTGAGAAACCATTAAAGTCTTCAGAACAAAGTTTTTTAGCATGTAAGCCACTAATAACTTGATTGCCAAATACAATACATACACCTTCTACACCGCTACAAGCAACTTCAAACGCATTTATAAGATTGTCTTTAGCATCTGTGCCTTCAAGAGTAATCGGCACTTGCGCACCTGTAAGTACGATTGGTTTCGCAGGATTTTTAAGCATCCAGCTTAGAGCCGCTGCTGTATACGCCATTGTATCTGTGCCATGACTAATTACAAAACCATCATAATCAAAATAAACTTCATCAATAGTTTTAGCAATCATTTGCCAATGACGTGGCGTGATATTGCTACTATCAATGTTAAATATTTCACTACAAGTTATATCGCATTTTCCAGTTAAAACCGGTACCATTTTTAACAAAGAAGTTCCATCAATACCTGGCGTAAAGCCATCGCTTGTAGCAACACTTGCAATAGTACCGCCTGTTGTAATCATTAATATACGTTTCATTAGTCCTCCAAATATTTCTTTTCTGCCCCAATTTTTTTAGGCTGATAATATTTTTTATCCACAATTTCATCAGGTAAATATTGTTGCTTTACATATCCACCTACAAAATCATGAGGATATTTATAACCGATGCCATGTCCTAAAGCTTTAGCCCCAGGATAATGAGCATCACGCAAATGTTTAGGAACACTGCCACAATTTATATTTCGTACATCAGCACGTGCATCAAAGATACCAACACAACAACTATTGCTCTTTGGTGCTTTTGCTATATAACAAACAGCTTCAGATAAAATAATTTGCGCTTCCGGAAAACCTACAAAATCTGAAGCTTGTGCTGCTGCATTAGCAACTACAAGTGCCATTGGATCAGCAGTACCAACATCTTCAGCTGCGCAAATAACAATACGTCTTGCGATAAAGCGTAAATCTTCACCGCCTTCTATCATACGAGCAAGGTAGTGCAAAGCTGCATCTGCATCACTACCACGCATACTTTTTATAAAAGCACTAACGATATCATAATGAGCATCGCCCTTCTTGTCATAACGTTGCATAGCCGTTCCTAAAATCTCTTTAAGAACATCTGTATCAATTTCTGTTTTGCCGTCCTCTAACATAAATTCTGCTTGTTCTAGAAGATTTAAAGAAGTCCTTGCATCTCCACCTGCAAAATCTGAGAGAATTTCTAAGGCTTCAGGTGAAATAGTAATGTTTTTCTCACCATACCCTACTTCTTTATTAGTAAGAGCACGTTTTATAATTCCGCTAATATGCTCTGTAGTTAACTTTTCAAGACGAATGATTTTCATTCGAGATAATAAAGGAGAATTAATTTCAAAAAAAGGATTTTCAGTAGTTGCACCAATAAGCACAATCGTTCCATTTTCTACATAAGGCAATAAAACATCTTGCTGAGCCTTATTAAAACGATGTATTTCATCGATAAATACTATTGTTCTAGTTCCACCTAAACGGTCTTCTTGCGCTTTAGCAATAAGTTTGCGAAGTTCTGGTACCCCAGAAGAAACTGCGTTAATAGCAATGAATTTATCCCCTGTCATTTGAGCAATAACTTGCGCTAAAGTAGTTTTGCCAGTTCCTGGTGGCCCATAGAAAAGAATAGATTGCAAATTATCTCTTTCAATCATGCGGCGCAAAGGACTAGTAGCACCTACAGCTTTTTCCTGACCAAAAAACTCATCAAGATGTTGTGGGCGCATTTTATCTGCTAAAGGTTTATGTACTTGTTTTTGAAATAAACTATCCATAGAACTACTCCTGTTCAATCAATTTACGAACTATATAGGAAGCCATAAGTAGACCTGCACTTGCAGGAACAAACACCATGCTACCAGGAACATCTCCTTTGTTAGCATATTGAGGCTCTTCTAAAGAAAATACTACATCAATCCCCTTAGTAATACCTTGATCTTTCAAACGTTTTCTTACGCTTTTAGCAAGAGGACACATGGTAGTCTTTGAAATATCACATACTTGTAATTTAGAAGGGTCTAATTTATTACCTGTACCCATCGCTGAGATTATAGGAATATTCCTAGTCTTAGCATTTATTAAAACATCTATTTTAGAAGCGGTTGAATCTATTGCATCCGCTAAATAATCAAATTCACCTTGAAAAAACTCTTCAAAATCATCTGGCTCATAGAACTTAGAAATTATCTCGATATTGCAATCAGGATTAATTTTTTTTAGTCTTGCTGCCACAACTTCTGTTTTTAATTTATCTATTGTAGTTGTCAAAGCTGGAAGTTGTCTATTAATATTGCTTGGAGAAACCACATCTGCGTCAATTAAAAGAAGGCTACCTACCCCGCTGCGACATAAAGCCTCAGCTACATAAGAGCCTACACCACCCAACCCAATAATAGCAACACGTGCCGCTTTGAGTTTATCTATTTTATTATTTCCAATAAGCATTTCTACGCGAGTTAAATCCACAATATGCCTCTTATACTATATATTTTTCCCCACAATGCCGTCCACCCTCAGAGTTTTGAACCTGCTTGTGCAGGTGGGTGCTATACTAACAGTCGCAATAGTCCACTCTGAAGGAGGCATTATTTTGATAGTTAGGCATTCAAGCTCCCTATGTATGAGTGTTGGCTCAAAACATAGAGGCGAAGCGAACGTACATCGCAGGGTTAAAATAGCTTGTTTCTATGGTTATATTATAACAAAAACCGAGTCATTTTTCAATGACTCGGTTTATTTTTATAAACTATTCTTTTGGAAGATTATCCTTCTTTACTAATAGACTTGGTCTAATGTGAAGCTCACGTAATTGTTTTTCAGAAACTTCATCAGGAGCTTGTGTCATGAGACAGCTTGCACTTTGAGTTTTAGGGAAAGCAATTACATCACGGATAGAATCACGTTTTGCCATAATCATGATCATACGATCAAGACCGAAAGCAAGTCCACCATGTGGAGGAGCGCCATATTCAAAAGCGTCCATCATGAAGCCAAATTTTTCTTTAGCTTCTTCATCACTGAGTCCAAGAGAAGCAAATACTTCTTTTTGAACATCTTTACGGTGAATACGGATTGAACCACCACCGATTTCACTACCATTAAGAACCATGTCATAAGCTTTAGCATATACTTTACCAGGATCGCTAGTTAAGTATTGTAAATCTTCATCACGTGGAGCAGTGAACGGATGGTGCATTGCGAAGTAACGTTTTTCTTCTTCATCATATTCGAACATTGGGAAATCAACAACCCAAGCAAATGCTAATTCATCTGGATCAATAAGACCACGACGTTTTGCCATTTCAAGACGCAATGCGCCAAGAGCAGCAGCAACAACTTTTGGTTTATCTGCAACAAAGAGAATTAAATCTCCTGGTTCAGCATTAGCTGCTTCTGTGATTTTATCTAAATGTGCATTGCTGAAGAATTTAGAAATAGGAGATTTCATAGTGCCATCTTCTTGAACTTGAATCCAAGCAAGACCTTTAGCACCGTAAATAGCCACGAAATCAACTAAGCCATCTACTTCACGACGAGGAATATTTGCATATCCTTTAACATTAAGAGCTTTTACAATTCCGCCAGAAGCAATAACATCGTTAAATACTTTAAAATCAGAATTAGATACAGCAGGAACCATATCAATAAGTTTCATATCAAAACGTAAATCTGGTTTGTCGCTACCATATAAATCCATAGCATCATCCCAAGTAATACGTTGGAAAGGCGTAACAATTTTCTTGCCTAAAGCACCTTCGAAAATATGTGTTACTAAACCTTCCATCATTTCTAAAATATCATCAACTTCAACAAAAGACATTTCAAGGTCTAATTGAGTGAATTCAGGTTGACGATCAGCACGTAAATCTTCATCACGGAAGCAACGAGCAATTTGGAAATATCTTTCCATACCAGCAACCATCAAAATTTGTTTGAAAATTTGTGGTGATTGTGGAAGTGCATAGAATTTACCAGGATTAACACGACTTGGAACTAAGTAGTCACGTGCGCCTTCTGGAGTGCTTTTGCACAACATAGGAGTTTCAATTTCAAGGAAGTCTTTTTGATCTAAATAATCACGCATTAATTTTGCTACTTTATGACGCAAAATAAGATTGTATTGCATTTCTGGACGACGAAGGTCCAAATAGCGATATTTTAAACGTAAATTTTCATCAGTATCAATATCATCTTGAATATAGAAAGGAGGAGTTTTAGCGCTATTTAAGATTTTCAATTCGCTTACTAAAACTTCAACTTCGCCAGTGCCAATATTTGGATTAATAGTCTCAGCACTACGTAAGCTTACTTTGCCGATGGCTTGAATTACATACTCATTACGTACTGCCTCTGCAACTTTGAAGCTTTCGCCTGCTTCTGGATTAATCACTACTTGTACAATACCAGAACGGTCACGTAAATCGATAAAAATCAATCCACCATGATCGCGTCTTTTAGAAACCCAGCCACATAATGCTACTTCTTGACCAGCATTTTCCTTAGTCAAGAGACCGCAGCGATGGTCTCGCTGAAACTTATTACTCATTATTTTGCACCTCTGCCTTCAAAATTGTTGTTATATCTTTGAGATCAATTTCTTTTTGATCACTGTTTAACATATCTCTTAAAACTACTTTACCATTTTTAACTTCGTCTTCGCCAAATATTAAAACATACTTAGCATTATAACGATTAGCTTGCTTCATTTGAGCTTTCATGCTTCTACCATTAAAATCAAACTCTGCCTTTAAGCCTTCACGTCTAAGATCAATAACAGTTTTAAATGTTAAAGAAAAATTTTCTTCGTTAGTACAAATTGCATATACATCCGTACTGAAATTAGTATCAGGAATAAGATTTTGGCTTTCAAGAGCTAGGAGAATTCTTTCCATTCCCATTGCAAAGCCTATACCAGGAGTTTCAGGACCGCCAACTTCTTTAACGAGTCCATCATAACGCCCACCACCACAAACAGCACTTTGTGCGCCAAGCGGAGTATATTGAATCTCAAACGCAGTTCTAGTGTAATAATCTAAACCACGTACAAGATTAGTATCAACTTCATAGGTAAGCCCAGCAGAAGTTAATAGTTCCTTTAATTTCTCAAAGTGACTACTACATTCTTCACATAAGCATTCGCCTAAACTAGGAGCCCCTACAGAAAGTTCACCACAATGAGGAACTTTGCAATCTAAAATCCTAAGCGGATTACGATCAAAACGAGACTGACAATCTTTACACAATTCATTAAATTTAGGTTTAAAGAATTCCTGTAAGCGATTTCTATGTTCAGGACGACACTTTGGACAACCAACTGAATTTATTTTTAGTTTTAAATCTTTTAGCCCTAAAGATTGAAGTACTGTAACTGCCAAAATGATGATTTCTGCATCAATATTTGGTCCTACAGCTCCTAACGCCTCTACCCCAAACTGATGAAATTGACGATAACGACCAGCTTGCGGTCTATCGTATCTAAACATCGGTCCAATATAGAAAAGTTTAGTCGGAGAATTTTCAGCATATAACTTATGTTCAACATAAGCACGAACTACAGATGCTGTATTTTCTGGTCTTAAAGTAAGACTTCTCTCACCTCTATCAGTGAAAGTATACATTTCCTTTTCAACCACATCTGTTGTATCACCAATACCACGTTGAAAAAGTTCTGTATGTTCGAAAATCGGCGTTCTAATCTCTTCATATCCAAAACGTGCGCAAATGTCACGCATAGTATTTTCAAGATAGCGCCAAGCACCTATATCTGCTGGAAGTATATCTTTAGTTCCTCTTGGTACTGTTGTTAACAAGACAGTTCCCCCTCTATTACTTCGAAGATATTTTTATACATACAAAATATTTTACCACAAAGCACTATATTTGTTCAATGCTTTTATTATTATCTTCTTCACCTTTATAATGCCATAACTCTTTATAGAAAACTCTATAAACAGCAGCAATAGGAACAGCAAAAACCATACCCATAAGCCCGAAAAGTTTTGCACCAACAAAGAGTGCCACTACAATAATAACTGGATGCAAATCAAGTTTTTTACCCATAACTTCTGGAATAATAACCTTACTGTTAAATGTATAGTAAACTATATAGAAAATTAGTAAATACATAGCAACCTGCGGATCTTCACGATAGGTAATGAAAATAGCAGGTATTGCTGCCAAAATAGGTCCAACGATAGGAATAAGCTCTGATAGTGACGCAAAGAAAGCAAATACCAAAACATATTTAACGCCAAATACCATTAAAGCAATACCAACTGCAGAACCAGAAATAAGTGCAACTTTCCAAAGCCCCATGAAATAACTACTTAATGCTACACCTAAAGACTCTATAATATGTTCTACTTTCTCACGATTTCTTTTTGGGAAAGCATTAATTGCCATCGCTTTTAAATCACGCCAATCTTTCAAGAAATAGAAAGATAAAAATGGCACAACTATTAATCCAAGCATATTAACAACAATTGCGAGTGTTGATTGGAATAAATTTTTCATGATATCTTGCACGAAATTAAATAACCAATCAAGACCATCAGCAACTAATGCATTTAAAGTAGATGGTAAAGCACTATTTGCATCGCCACCTAAAATCCAACCTAGTTGTTCACTATTATGTACACGACTAGAGTATTCAGGCATTTTTGCCAAAAGCTCATTAATCTGTCCAAAAAGTGGGAACACAACTGTTGAGCCAACAAAAAATAAAAATACACCTAATACACAAAACGCTAAAAGGATTGCTACTACTCTAGAAGCATGCCATCCCTGCTTACCAAAAGAAATCTTTGCAAAAAGATTAGTAAGCGGATGCAAAGCAAAAGCAAGCCCTATGGCTAAAAATACTGGGAATAAGAAAGCTCCCAATATGTAAAACACATAGGATACAGCTACCGTAATACCTAATTTTGCAATTGTATGTTCGTGAATGTTGCTAATATAATTTTTCATAATTTATTGCAAGAATGGATTCCTGCGTTTCTCCCAATCTACATTAGTTGCTGGTCCATGACCTGGCAATAAATGTGTTTTCTCATCTAAAGTTAAAATTTTAGTTTTAATAGAATCAATAATTTCTTTATAAGAACCACCAGGAAGATCTGTTCTACCAATAGATTCTGCAAATACTGTGTCACCACAGAATACTACATCACCGCACTTGATACAAACACTACCCTTTGTATGCCCTGGAGTTGTTAGGATTTCAAATTCCATCCCAGCAGCATCAACTACGTCGCCATCTTTAAAGAATACATCTGCTGCATCAAACTCTGTGCCAGGTCCCATATAAATAGATAAGTTAGCACTAGCCTTAGTTAAACACTCAGCATCAGCTTCGTGAATATATACTTTAGCTTTAGTTGCTTCTCGAACTTCTGCAAGTCCCATAATATGGTCGCTATGACCATGAGTTAAGAAAATCGCATCAATAGTGAGACCATATTCATTAATAGCTTTAACGATTTGATCTCCATCAGCACCTGGATCAACTACGATCCCGTGCTTCGTCTCCTCGTTAAATGCAATATAGCAATTTGTGCCTAAGGCACCAACTTGTAATTGTAATATTTTCATGTAATCCTCCTAGATTATATTAAAATGTTTTTTTACTATCTAATAAAATTGTTACAGGTCCATCATTTACTAGGCTAACATACATATGAGCCTGAAATTGACCAGTTGCAACTTTAATATTTTCAGCTCGCAAAGCTGCAATAAATTTTTCGTAGTATTCATTACCTACTTCTGCTGGTGCTGCATTGTCAAAAGAAGGCCTTTTGCCTTTTTTACAGTCACCACAAATAGTGAACTGGGAAACAGCAAGGATTTCGCCCGCTACATCTACCACAGATAAATTCAGCTTTCCATCAGCATCTTCAAAAACTCTTAAACCAGAAACTTTGTTAACAATATACTCTAAATCTTTATCAGTATCGCCTTTTTCAACGCCGAGAAAAACTAGTAAACCCTGCTTAATCGCACCGATTTCCTTGCCCTCAACATCTACAGAAGCATTACTTACTCTTTGAACTACTGCGCGCATTATTCTCCTCCAGTTACAACCGCATTTGCTATTTGGCGTTCAACAGTATAAACACCTTTAATGCGCTTAATTCTATTAATTACTGTTTCTAACTGATTAAGATTAGTGATATCTAAACCAAGAGTTATAACAGCGATTTTCTTTTTGTCAGTTCTGCAAGTTGCAGCATTGAGATTTAGCTTCATCTCACTAACAATCATCATGATTTCTGCCATCATACCAGGTTTATCAACAGAGTTAACTATGATACTACCTTTGTAAACAGAATCCGTATTTAAATCCCAAGTAACTTCAATCAAACGACTTTGTTCCTCCGGATTATTAACTAAAACATTAGGGCAATCTCCCCTATGAACAGAAATCCCGCTACCACGCGTAATATACCCTACAACAGGATCACCAGGAATAGGATTACAACAACGAGCAAGCTTAACCATGATTCCGCCTTCGCCCTTAACTAAGATACCGTGACTTGCCTTAGCACGAGAACTACGAGGTTTCATTTCCGCAAGCATTTGAGTAAGATTTTTGTTTTCAGAAAGCTTTTGCTCACTTTTGTAGATATCAACCAGTTTAGAAATTACACTGTTGATAGTTACACCGCCATAACCAATTGCAGCAAGCATGCCATCTTCATCATCTAAACGCAACTTAGACGCAACTTCCTTAAGCTTTTCAGCCTTAGCAAAAGATTTAACTTCATAACCAAGACGCTTACACTCTTTTTCAAGAATTTCGCGGCCCTTGATAATATTTTCTTCTTTCTTTTCCTTCTTAAACCAAGAACGAATTTTATTTTTAGTATCAGAAGAACCAACTATATTAATCCAATCGCGACTTGGACCAGCTGCTTGTTTAGAAGTGATAATTTCAACTATATCACCATTACTAAGTTTAGAATCAAGAGGTACAATACGGCCGTTAACCTTAGCACCTACACAACGATTACCAACATCAGTATGAATGCGATAAGCAAAATCGATAGGCACAGCGCCCATCGGCAAATCAAACACATCACCACGAGGAGTAAATACAAATACTTCATCTGCAAATACATCCATTTTTACAGAATCAACGAAGTCTTTAGTATCACTCATATCTTGATGCCATTCTAAAAGTTGACGCAACCAAGAAAGTTTTGCATCAAAACCTTTACCGCTACCTCCACCTTGTTGTCCGCCACCTTCTTTATAGCGCCAATGTGCAGCGATACCATACTCACTAATGCGATGCATCTCAAAAGTACGAATTTGTATTTCAAGTGGTTGCCCACTATTAGAAACTACAGTTGTATGAAGTGATTGATACATATTAGATTTAGGCACAGCAACATAATCTTTAAAACGTCCAGGAATTGGACGCCACAAGCTATGCACGATACCTAAAGCACCATAACAATCTTTAACAGAATCAACTAAAATACGAATAGCTAAAAGGTCATAAATTTCACCTAATTCTTTATGATCTCTAAGCATCTTCTTGTAGATACTGTAGAAATTCTTTGGCCTACCTTGAATTTCGCATTTAATATTAAGTTTCCCAAGCTCATCATTCATTTGGCCCATAGCCTCTTGAATCATAGCTTCACGTTCACGACGTTTGATTTTTACTTGTTCTACCAAATCATAGTAAATCTCTGGTTCCATATAGCGGAAAGAAAGATCTTCCAATTCCCATTTGATAGTATAGATACCTAATCTATGTGCAAGCGGAGCATAAATCTCCATTGTTTCTTGAGAAATAGATTGTTGCTTATAAACAGGCATATGACGCATAGTCCGCATATTGTGCAAACGGTCAGCTAGTTTAATAATTACTACCCTAATATCTTTTGCCATAGACAAAAACATCTTGCGATAGTTTTCCATTTGTTGTTCTTCTTTAGAGATATATTCAATCTTACCTAATTTAGTTACGCCATTTACAAGAGTTGCTACGTTATTACCAAAAAGCTCAGTAATTTTTTCTAAAGTAACATCAGTATCTTCAACAACATCATGCAAAAACGCTGCAGCCAAAGTAAGTTCATCCATTTGTAGCTGAGTCAAAATGTATGCTACACCAATAGGATGAATAATATAAGGTTCTCCGGATTTGCGAGTTTGCCCAGCATGAGCAACCGCAGCAAAATCATAAGCTTTACGGACGAAATCTATTTGTTCTTGTGATAAATAGCTAGACGCTTTTTCAAAAAACTCTTCGATGCTTACATTATGTTCATCTACAGGCATCTTGATCCCCTCCGTTTATTTTTCCCAGATTGCGCTTATTTCACCACGGGAAATATTTATACTATTATCAAAAGCTTTGCGTAAATCACAACCCTTTTGATTTAATTTATTATAAGTTTCTGAATTAGATAAGTCGCTTTTGGCGATAGAGCCACAACTAATGTGCTTGCACTCATTTTTTATGAAGCCTAATTCTTCAAAGATTTTTAAATCATTATCACTAAGTTCTATGCTTAAAGCTTTCGCAGATGCTTTAAGGCTTTCAACATCAGCAATAGCCTGCTTTCTTAATACACACATTATATGTTTATAAACTTTTTCCAAATGATAACGATCAGGATATATATTTCCTAAATCTTCTTTATTCCAATTGTAGTCATCCCTATTAAAAAGAATAATAAGAGTTCTGCCTGGCTTACTATCTAACGGAAAGCTTTCTTCCGTAAAAATATCTAACTTAGGCAAATCATAAAATACTACGATTGAAGAAGTCACTGGATCTTTGGTTCCATAGTAACGAACCTTCAAATCAGTATAAGCATCAAACTCTGGATCTAAAACAGAGCGTTCATTTAAAAATACCGTAACGTTATCTTTGAGCTGTAAAATCTTTCTCAAAAGAGCTTTTTTAGAAAACACTTCATTACGATAATCATAAATTTCATGAGTTTGATCAAAAGCTACAACTTGCAAATTAATAGAAGCTGCGCCATTCCAAATGTTAATCTTTGGCATAAAGGCAATATCTGCAATAGCGTCATTATATAAACAAGCTAAAGCGGTGTTCCCATTCCACATAATGCTATGGAAACTATTTTTATCATGCTCAACGAAAAATCTTAAATGATTTTGATCTTTACCAAAAGTTCGAGGATTGCAAATCTTTGCATCCTTTAAAGCTAATAGAGGTGCTGGATTTTCTGCGCCATAAGGCTCTAACAAAGAGATTTCATTCATTAACTGCATATCTATTCTGTCAGCATCAGTTAAAAGTGCATCAATAGCAAGCTTCGGTTTAAAATCTTCGGGACTTAAGCGTCCTTTTATAATAGCTTTGAACTTATCAACAAAACCTTCTAAACGATTAGTCTTAATAGTAAGACCGGCCGCTTGATGATGTCCACCAAACTGAACTAAATAATCAGAGCATTCATTTAAAACATCATATAAATCTAAGGCTGGTATGCTTCTGCAAGAACCTTTAGCCGTATCACCATCTATACTTAAAAGAATTGTTGGCAAATTATATTTATCTACCAGTCTTGAAGCAACTATACCAATAACACCTGCATGCCAATCTGCATTAGCAAGTACAATAGCATTTTCTAAACGAGGGATTTTCGCAATAAGCGCCTCTGCTTCTAGATAAATTTTATGACTTATTTCTTGACGTAAATAATTTTCTTTATTTAAAGTTTCTGCAACGTCTTTTGCAACTATTACATCATTTGTAGTTAGAAGACCAACAGCACTTTGTGCATGTTCTAAACGACCTACAGCATTTAAACGTGGCGCTAGCATGAAACCTATATTTTCTGAAGTTATATTCACTTTAGGGCAATTGCTAACTTCCATTAACTTTTGCAAGCCAAGGATTTTTGTAGTTTCAAGAGCTTTTAACCCTCTTTTAACAATCTCTCTATTTTCACCACGTAAAGGAACAATGTCTGCTACAGTTCCTAAAGCAACGAGTTCTATATAGCCTTCCCATAAAGGTTCTTGTAAATGTTCCATTTGGTAAATAGCTTGGCAAAGTTTTAAAGCAACCCCAACACCAGCTAAATGCTTATATGGATATTCGCAGCCAGGTTGTTTTGGATTAACAATAGCATAAGCCGCAGGTAGAACCTCTGGCGCGCAATGATGATCCGTAATAATAATGTCCATGTCAGCGGGCGCATTAGCCACTTCATCAACGGCACTTATACCACAGTCAACTGTAATAATAAGCCTAGTTCCATTTTCATGAATAGTCTTTAATGCATCTGTGTTAAGACCATAGCCTTCACCTTTACGTTTAGGGATATAAGAATCAATATTAGCACCTTGCTCTTTTAAAAACAAATAAACTAAGGACGTAGATGTAATACCATCCACATCATAGTCACCATACACAGTGATTTTCTCACCAGATTTAACAGCCTGTAAAATACGTTCGCTAGCTTTTTGCATATCCTTCATCAAAAGAGGTTCGTGATAAACATTTTTGCTGCCCCATAGAAATTCTCTAATTTCTTCAAGGTCACTAAGTCCTCGAGTAAGTAAAATACTAGCTAACATTATAGAAATGTTTAACTCCCTAGCGATGTTTTCAGCCTGCTCCTTATTAAATTCTTTAAGTTTCCAAATCTTATATTTTCTCATATCTACGCTAATAAAGAAGATCTCCTAAAATAAGCTATCTTCTACCCCACTTCTTTTTTATTTATAACCTTATATATTCGCTAAGTTTCAAAAAAATTCCTCTATTTTCTACTAATATATTGTAAATTTTCAAAAAAAATACAAAGAGCAACAACTTTTAAGTTGTTGCTCTTTAAGAAATTTTTAAAGAAAACAATATTTAAATCTCTCTAAAGCTCTCTTCATCTTTATATTGTATGTAGCAATTTTTCCCTTGGCCTTTTGCTTGATATAATGCGTGATCTGCTTTGTAGATTAAGGTTTCATAATCATCAGAATCTTGAGGGCACATTGCAAAGCCTATACTAACTGTAACATTTTCTAGATTGACACCATCAATAACAATCTCTTTGCAATTCTCCATAATATCATTAATGATATCTATAGCTTTTTCCTCAGATTCAATATTATCTAATAAAATTATAAATTCATCTCCACCTAATCTACCGATAATATCACCTATTCGTAAACAACTTTTAACTGTAGTAGCTAATTCTGTTAAATATAAATCTCCAACTTGATGCCCATAAGTATCATTAATACCTTTAAAATTATCTACATCTAGCTCTAGTATTGCATGTACAGCTCCTGAGGTTTTAGATTTTTCAATAGCATCTGCAATTTTAGTTTGAACCATCGCACGTGAATACACCTTTGTAAGAGCATCTGTCGCAACACTTAATTGCAAGTTACCAGCTAAATAGTTACTTTGCTCTAGCGCATGAATTAAATCTTTTTTAGCCCTTCTAGTAATCATAAAATTAATTAAAACATAACTTAAAAAGGCTAATAGAATAAATCCAACAAAAAACATTGTTTCACGATTAATCGTACCAACAAACCTTTCATTAATTTCATCAGTAATAATACTTACTAAACACCACTGCGTCCCTGGAACAGGAATCATTACAGCAGACCTAGATTGACCGTTAATATTATATTTAAGTAAACAGCTACGACCTCTTTTCATTTCAATTTTTATGATTTCTGGGGTATAGCCATTTTTAATATCCAAGGTTCCGATAAAATCATACATATTGTCCATAGCAAAAAGATTGTTATTATTACTACTAATAAGAATCGGTGTACCACTTACTTCATTTATGTGGAAGAACGCTCTACCCCCAAAACTTTTTAAATCTAGGATATTATATAAATTATTAATGTTAAATTCACCAATCACTTTAACATTTCCGCGTTCCGTCTTATGAGTAACTCCCATAAGGAAAACTTTCTCTTTAGTTATCGGATTTGCTACTGGTGAGCTAATATATCGGGCTTGATCTCCCCCCTTGTAAAAATCATCAAGCTTGATATTAGAATAATCACCCCTAAGAGCTATTAATTCACCACCATTAATTGACGCATACATATTGTCAAACATTACATCAGTATAGGTTTTTTCTAGGAAATTTTTTATAGCGGCAGAATCCCCAGGCATATAACTAATTGCATCACTAAAAATGTTTAACTTCGCCATAGAATCATCGAGCTTCATGGATATTTTGTCTGCCATACCTGTAGTTATTTCTAATAAATAAGTATCATGTGTGGATTCTACTTGTTTTCTATTAACATCAGCGAAAATCATTACGGCCGAGACTATCGCAACAACTAACAAAACGTTAGCGGCTGTAATAAGATTTCTTCCATATTCCATATATCTAGTATAATAACTATTACTCTTTTTTATTTTGCCAATAGTTTCTCTTTTTTGAGTAATTGGTATCGGTGAAATTTCATCAAATGGAACTGGTTTAAAGAATAGATAACCTTGTGAATATTTTATTCCGCATTGCAAAACATATTTTTGAATTTGCTCATTTTCTACCTGTTCCGCAATAACATCTACGCCAATTTTTTCACTTAGATACATAATACTATTAATTATTTTGTCATAAGTGGCATCTGTACCTATGGCACTTACTAGAGACCCTGTGATTTTAACATAATCAATTTCCATATTTCCTATCTCGAGGAAATTAGAATAACCAGTACCAAAATCATCTACTGCAATCTTAACCCCATATCTTTTAACGTTGCGAATAAAAACACGCAACTTATCTAAATCTACGAATTGTTCACTTTCTAAAATTTCGAAAATAAAATTTTCAGGATGTTTTGCTTGTTTTAATAAATCAAAAATTAATTTATTGGTTGTTTCTGATGTTACGTCATACATGGACAAATTTATACTTACTTTTTCGTCCCTATCATTAAATAATTCAAACACCTTTTTAATCATGCACTGACTAAGTGGCAAATAAAGATGATATTTTTTAGCAATATCCATAAAAGCATACGGAGTTAAAACATTGCCATCATTATCCTTAATACGCATAAGTGCTTCATAAGCAAATAACTCTCCTGTTTCGTTATCATATATGCCTTGGAAATATGGTTCAACTGCATTGTTGTTAATAACATTATTTAATATTGCAATAGTATCTAATTCTTTCTTTAGAGTTTTAGATGAATCATAATTAGGTCCACATATTTGATAACCGCTATCTTGTGATGTTTCATCTTTTACGAGAGCCATATTCATTAACTCGTTTGGATCAGCTCCGCTCAAGGTTACAACAAAACGGTTACTACAAGTTACTCTATTGTCTAAGTAATTTCCTATTCTCAATTTAGAATAGATATATCTAGTTAAATCTAAAAATACATCCTGTCTAATTTCCTCTTGCACTACAAAAAAGAAAGAAGAAAAATCATAACTATAAAACTTAATTTGAAGTCGTGGGTATTCACTTTCAATAATTGATTTTATCTTATTTAAATTCTCTCTTGCCAAAATTTTATATCTGCCAGCACCCATTACAGCAAAAAGTTGACGTGAATTTTCTAATCCAACAAAACAGATTTTTTCATGCTTAAAAGACTCTCTGTCTTGATTAAATTTCGCCATATTCTCTAGGCCAAAAGTTTCATCTATAAAGAGTCTATCTTTTATTATTTTTTCCTGCTCTAATAAAGTTCGCATCAATTCTTGATTGTAACGATAGATGCTATCACTTTGAATTTTTAATACTTGATTTAAAAGTTCTTTATTGTCATCTTGAATTTTATAAAAATGGTCTAAATTAGTTCTATTCGGTAATACATAATCTTTTGAATTCTCGCCTAAAGCGCAAAAACTGCAACAACCATTGTGATAATCAACCTTTTTGTTTACAGAACCAATTTCCCCAAACATAAAGGCTCCATGAATACCTTTGTGTTTAAAAGGACTAACTTCCCACTGGGAACATTCCCCTAAATAAAGCTTTCGGAATAAACAAGAATACACAAATACAGTATCAGCATTATTTACTTCTAAATCTTTATAAACCCCTTGCCACTCTTCAGCACTTTTAAGAGGACTTAAATAACCAATTCTAAATCTTTCCCCTTTATCAAGCTTAGAAAAATATAACCGCATCCTATTTCCTTCAGGTTCATAGCGAAGAAAACGCCCTGCTCCATTTCGATCTTCTAATACGAGAGGAAAATTAGTTAAAAGATCTGTTGCAGCCATCATACTCCAGTTATTACGTCCTTCAATATTTGTAAGGCCTAACTCTGCTTGAATCCATGCTGCTGCGTCCGTTCCTTCAATTTCTTCTATATAATCTTGATTTACTTTATTAAAAGTATAAACATCACTAATAGGTTCGTGCCCTATAATTACATTGGTATAAACATTAAGCCCATTTCCTATTAAAGCCGCTACAGCCACTGCATTATAAGCTGTTCTTGTACCATTAATAACATAACTATCTATTTCCCCATCAGGTCTAGCATAGCCAGCCATGCCACCAACAAGCTGTGTGTTGTGAAAATTTTCAACAAGAGAATATGTCAATTGATTAATTCCAAGATATAAATCACCTGCAAAAACAAACATCATTTCCGGATTGGAATCACCAATGTTTTCTTTAACTTTTTTTGCAATATCTGCTGGTTCTAATCCAGCGAAAGAAACCATAGTTGTTTTAATTTCTATTTTCTCAAATTGAAAAATAGAAACTAATATGCCCGTTTCATACTGTTCACCTTCATAAATAATCCCAGACGAAGAACAACCAATAATCTTAGCTAGAGGTACCACCTTGATTATTTGCTCTATTTTAGCTTCTATATCCGTATTAGATATTCCCGCTGCATGTATACGAATAAGACACTCCTTGTGCCTGTTTAATGTACCCTTTTCAATATAGCTCTCAATTTGCTCAACATCTTGATACAATATTGTTATCGAAACCATATTCTCCTCCAAAAAGCAAATTAACTTTTCCCGAATCTGATTTTAATTATTTAAAGTAATTATAGCATATTACCTAGCAAAAAACCGCTTTAACAATACTGTTCACAAAGTTATTACAAATAAAAAAAGAGTAACATCACAAGAATGTTACTCTCTAATATCGATTTAAATAATACAATTATTTCTTTTCGAATTCTTTTGCTACTTCTACTAATAGACCCCTAATATCTAAATGTTGCGGACAACTTGCTTCGCATTTACCGCATTTTAAACAATCAGAAGCTTTACCAGCATTCTTCGTATGCACTTCGTTGTAGTAATAATCAGCGTTCCAATCAGTATAACGTTGACGTTCATTCATGCAAGCAAACAAATCAGGAATTCTAATATGTACAGGACAATGCTCTTCGCAATAACGACAAGCAGTACAAGGAATCAAATTAAGCTCCTTGAATATTTCTCTAACTTCAGCAATAGCAAGCATTTCCTTAGGGTTAAGAGGCTCAAAATCCTTCATCACATTTATGTTGTATTCCATTTGTTCTAAACTGCTCATACCAGAAAGCACCATTGCCATACCTTCGTAACTTGCTGCAAAACGCAAAGCATAATCTACGATAGTTCCACCATTAAGAGCTTTAATAATGGCTTCTGCATTTTCTGGAAGTTTAATAATATTACCACCTTTTAAAGGTTCCATTACGATTATAGGCTTGTTGTGCTTTCTACATACTTCATAACACTTTCTGCTTTCTACAGAAGGATCTTCATAATCTAGATAGTTAAATTGAATTTGCACAACTTCAATTTGTGGATATTCAGTAAGGATTTTATCTAGAACAGCCGCTTTATCATGGAAAGAAATACCTACGTGCTTAATCTTCCCTTCTTCTTTCAAAGCAAAAGCAGTTTCATAAGCGCGGCATTTTTTAAACTTAGCAAAAATTGCCTCACTTTGAGCGTGCATTAAATAAAAATCAAAATACTCAACGCCACACCACTCAAGTTGTTGCGCGAAAAACGGACGAATATCCTCTTCTTTTTCAAAATAAAAAGTAGTTAATTTATTAGTAAGTAAATAATCTTCACGAGGATATTTACTAGTTAGGCACTCTTTTAATGCTAATTCGCTTTCGCCATTTAAATAGCCATGAGCAGTATCAAAATAGTTAAAACCTGCAGCAAAATACGCTTCAATCATTTTTGAGAATTCTTCGTTATTAACTTTCGCCCCATTCATAGGAAGGCGCATACAACCAAAACCAAAGTTTTTCTTCATCTCTGCAAAATATTTATTCATAGTATCAGCTTCCTCTCTTTCATCCAAATTAATTATACAACTTAGAGTTCACTCAAGGTCAAGAGTAATAAAAAGCCATCCGAAGATGGCTAATTTTATTTTGCAAAACTTCTAAGAAGTTCTATTTCCTTTTGGTATCCGTCTAATTCATTAGGGGTTTCTAGATAGAAAGGTAAAGCCTTGAGATCCTTGTGATTAATGATGCGTTTCATAGCTTCAAGACCAATTTTGCCAGCACCAATACAAGCATGACGATCCTTGTGACTACCCATGTCATTTAAGCTATCGTTAATATGAATAGCTTTTAAATACTTAAGACCAACTACTTTATCAAATTCAACCAAAACACCGTCAAGGTCATTTACAATGTCATAACCACCATCAAAAACATGACAAGTATCAAGACAAACGCCCATTTTATCTTTAAGTTTAACTCCGTCAATAATTGCTTTTAATTCCTCAAACTTACTACCTACTTCACTACCTTTACCAGCCATAGTTTCAAGCAAAACAGTAGTAGTCTGCTCAGGCCTCAAAACTTCGTTTAAGAGCTCAACGATTTGACTAATACCAATCTCTAGACCTTGACCTGTATGACTACCAGGATGGAAATTATAAAGCTGGTGAGGCGTATATTCCATACGAGATAAATCATCCTTCATAGTCATGAGAGCAAATTCTCTAAGTTCTGGTTTTGCAGAACAAGGATTAAGTGTATATGGAGCATGAGCCAAAATCTTAGCAAAATCATTTGCTTCCATAAGCTCCATTAAAGCTTTCGCATCCGCTGGATCAATAGCTTTTGCTGCACCACCACGCGGATTTCTTGTGAAAAACTGAAATGTATTCGCACCTATTTTTAAAGCAGTCTTCCCCATATCAAGAAAGCCCTTGCTAGAAGATAAATGACAACCTATATTTAACATGTTAGTACCTCGATTTTCTCTATTTTATGAATATAATTATAACATTCAAAGCTCTTACCAGCAAACTTTCTTGCAAATGTAGCGATAATATACTATACTAATTTCACATTTACATTTAAGACACAGACAGGAGTTTTACCATGAACAAATTTTTTAAAACTTTATTAATAATTGCAGTGATATTTTTCGGACTTGCAGCAGCACTAATTGCATTCTTTAAATACAATGCAATTACAAACACACCAATTACTTTAGAACAATTTAAAGAAGCAGCTATTGCACAAGGTTTCGAAGTAAAACCAACAGGCAGAAAATCTTTCCAAGGCGTACAAGAAGAATGGTACGCAAGTAAAATGTCCGAACGTAACAACCCTATTTACATAACTTTCTACGTTTTTGATGGCAAAGAAACTACACGTTTTGCATTCCAAGATGTTGTAAAACAATTAAAACCTTATGCAACAAATACTTATTCCTTTAGCAACAACTCAGACTTCTTTGGTAACACTCAATACTATATCGAATTATCTCGTCCTAAAAACAATATGAACACTTCTATGATCACAGTAGATAATACAATGATTATGTCACGCTCAAAAGAGTGGCCAGTTATAGAAGATACAAAGCTCTACAAAGCAATTGGTTACGATTACGGACTAAAATAAAATTTGCATATAAAAAACACCTACAAATGTAGGTGTTTTTGTTTGTTTTATCTTAATTCTTTTAATGGAGTTATCACAGAAGATAGTGGTTTCCAGATACACAGTGCAAGCATAAAATCTACAAGAGAATGTATAAATGTCCCACCACCCACTAGCACTAAAACACTAGTAATATAACCACCACTTAACTGTTCCGGACTAAACATAATCCCTGCAAAGAAAAACGGTGATACAACTGCAACTTCAGCTACTGCATGAATAATTGCTAAAATAACATTTAGAGATATAATATAAAATAATACATCTAAACATTTTTGATTTCGCTTAATAATTATAGCTCCAATTACCGCAAACACAATATGACTTGCTGCACGCAAAGCAATTATAAGTGGTGTAGTTAAGAAAAAACCTATAGTAGTTCCAATACAAACCATCACAGCAAGTTTCGGAGAAATAAACATCGCCAAAAAAATTGCCACATGGCTAGCTAACGTAAACGACATTGGTCCCAAAACTATTTTTGGCATAAACATTGGTACAACAATACCAACAGCACAAAGCAAGCCCCCTAAAACCAATAAGAAATTGTTTTTATTCCCCATTGTTTATCCCCCCTTTTTATAGTTATAACACAAGAAACATTAGATGTATAGCAAAAAACACCTACAAATGTAGGTGTTTTCTTTGTTTGGTGCCGAAGGCCGGACTCGAACCGGCACGCCGTGAAGCGCTTGATTTTGAGTCAAGTGCGTCTGCCAATTCCGCCACTCCGGCATGTGAGCTTCCTAACGGAACAATAGTAATATTACAGTATTTAAGCCTTGTTGTCAAGATATTTTACTTGTTTTCTGCTGGGAATCTTGTCTCTAGAGATCCATCTGCTCTATAGCGATCAATATAACCTTGAATTCTCTCTAAATATCTTCTTTCCCCTTCAAGATTCCAATTTTTTTTCTTTTCAGATTTCTTCTCGTACATACTAACATAAATCCAAAGGTCATCAATACTTAAAAGAGTGTCATTGCCTTGTTGCTTTGCTCTTATATCATATTGACATTCTAAGATCCAGCCAGGTTCTGGGTAGAAAGTAGCTGCTTTTATCTTATTTTTACTTCTAGACATAATATATGTTTCATTTTTCTTATCATTCAAACAAACACTCATAACTTCTGCTGCAGTTCTTGTCCTGCCATTAATAAGAGTATTATTAGCAGTTAATTGCCAGTGCACAATACGCATAACTAAGTCTGCATTCACGTCTTTAAGCACTTTTTCAGAATAGGCAAATGCGCTTGAAGTAAGTAGCATAAGTGTTGTCATTGTTAATAGCAAAATTCTTTTCATAAAAATCTCCTACTCGTTATATAAAAACTTAAATCTTTTCAACAAAAAACTCGCAAGCAAAATACCTACAAACGCTGTTATAAACTGTGGCCAGCTCATCATAAGCATAAGCCCATTTGCAAGCACTTTAGGTGTTTTAAGAAGATGTAGAACAATACCACAACTTGCCCACATTGCACAAGTTTTAAGCGCTGGACCTACAAATAGTTCTTTCAAACCATCAAGTCTAGAAGCAACTATTACTAACGCTAAATTCCCTAAAAATACTACACCTATCAAAGGTGCTAATACCAACTGTCCTTGCATATAAGCAACTATAGGTAAAACAAGGGAAAATATTGCGCCTGCTTTTATTCCAGAAATTTTTACAACAATTACTAGGATCATATTAATTAACGAACCTATTAAAAACATTGTCATCACGCCTGGAAACGGAAGTATAAATCTTATTGATTGAATAACTATTGCAAGTGCTAATAATAACCCCGCTCTAGTTAGATTGTTTATTTTCATGATTTTTTAGGACATTCCCTCTCTACAAAAGCATTATAAGCAGCAATTAATTTCGGTACTACTGCCCCAACATGACCATCCCCAACGTGAGTACGATCGATTTTAGTAACAGGCATGATACCTACTCTAGGTCCGCATAAGAACGCTTCATCAGCTTTTAATACAAATTCCATATCAAAAGCTTTTTCAATAACTTGCATATCTAAATCAGCAGCTAAACGCTCTTTAATAAGACGTCTAGTAATGTTTTTATGAATAAACTTGTTTTCTGGATGAGTCCAAAGCATTTCATCTTTTACTACCATGAAAGTAGATTCAGTACTTTCAGTAACTTTTCCATCACGGATGAAAAGATTATCAAAAGCGCGACTTTCACGAGCTTTTTGTCTTGCAAGCACTTCCGGCAAACGATTCAAAGTATTTACATCGCATTTAGCCCAGCGTTCATCTACTTCGGTAATGATATTTACGCCTTTAGCACGTTTTTCTTCAAGAGCTTCGCGGTCTACAGGAATAATATACATAGTAAGTTGTGGAACACTTAATTCAGGGAAAGATAAGATATAATCCCCTGCGCCACGAGTAATTTGCGTATAAATTTCGCAATCGCTAACACCAGACTCAGCAATAAGAGCTTCGTGGAATTCTACTAATTCCTCAACTGTATAGATTGCTGGAATTTTAACTTTAATCGCATCTTCAAGTAAATTATCCATGTGCGGTAAAATAGCAAATGCACGTCCATTATATACCGGCACAACTTCAAAAACGCCATCGCCAAATTGATGACCTCTATCTGCTACGCTAATAGACTCTTGCCCCCACTCTAGAATTTCACCATTTACTAAAACTAATTTTTTCATCAATGCCTCCAAATATTTTTACCACTTACGCGGAATTTCTTCAAAATGATCTACAACAAACATTGTATTTAAAACAGTTGCCATAAGTTCGTCATTTTCATTAAACATCTCTGCATAAACTACCATTGTAGTATGACCGTGATGTTTAATAGTGCTTTTAACAAGTATTTTACAAGGCTTATTAACATTCCTGATAAAATTCATGTTTGAATTAAGTGTAGCAACTTTTTCGCCAACACTTGCACAAGTAACACCAAGAACAGCATCTGCAAGCGCAGTTAAAACACCACCATGCACAACGCCTCTGTGATTCATATGTTTTTCTGGATCAATATCCAAGCTAACAGTTGCTCCGCCGCAATGAATTTCATCAATGCAAACATCAAAAAACTTAGCCATAAAGTTATTATTTCTATACACTGCTTGAATATAAGCCGGAACATCTTCTACATACTTATTAGAGGTAACTTTGTTATCATCCATATTCGCACCTAGTTTCTTATATAATCAACACTAATAGTATAATATATATCCCACTTTCTTACAACAAAAAAAGACTTACAACAAAATGTTGTAAGTCTTTAGAGTATAAATTAACCTTTTTTCCAGATTCCTAAAGGTTTGCCAAGTGGCCAGAAAACTCTGCCATAGAAACCATTTAAGAATGTTGCACCTGCACCGTACATGGATAACATAGCGATTAAGAGCTCAGAATAAGCTGCAACGCCGTGTGCCCAGTGACCGCCGATACCAAGAGTATCAAGAGCAAGGCAAAGTAATAATACGTCGATTAAGAGCATATCAACAAAAAGGAATGTGTTTGCTTCAGCAGCAGCAATTGTGCCGATTACAGCAAATACGAAATAACCTAAGAAAGCGAAACCTAAAGCTTTTGCATCAACACCAGCTTGAAGGCCAGCACCGAAAACGCCTGCTTTAATCATCCAGCTCATAGCAACTCCGGACCAGAAGAAGCCAAAAGCACCAAAGATTGTTGCTCCGAAAATGTTTTTGTGACAATAGTCAAAATAGGAAGCAACTAGTTGTGCGAAGGAACCGCATACTAAAGCCCAAGGAATTACCCAAGAAACATCAGAAACGATACCAAGTTTTTGCATTGAAGCAACGAAAGTTACGATTGCGAGTCCAAAAAGACCAAGCGGCGTAGGATCCGCAACAGCAATTTGAACGTGTTGAGATGAATTATCTGTACTCATTCATACTCCTCCTTTTTCCCTTAAAAATTTTTTAATATGGATTAATTATTCCACTTAATATTTTAATGGATAATGTATACATAGTCAAATATTTACACTTTTTTTTGGCGTTTTTATACAGTTTTGAACACAATATTTTTATTTTTTTCAAGAACTGTTACAATTTTATTATTCTTGGAACTTAACATCCATCCCAATACGGATAAATGCCATAAGATCCTCAAGGTCGCTATTTGTCATGCGCACGCAACCTTCAGAAGCCATTGTGCCAATAGATTCAGGAGCATGAGTACCATGGATACCAATACCATCCCAATCAGTCTTTAAAGATATAAAGTAAGGGCCATAAGCACCCTTGATTTCACCCTTACCATCACCAAAGTCATGAGTCCAAGATTGTGAAGCAAATATTTCTTCAACTTTAAAGTCACCAGTAGGAGTTTTCATATCCCCTTCTTTTTCCTTTTGCCCAGGGTTCTTACCTACCGCAATAGAATAAACTTTAATAGGCTCTTCAATACCTTTTTCATATAGATAGAGTTTATAATCACTTTTATCCATTACAAGTCTGTATTTAGCAGGATCGCCATTAGCAAAACCTTCTCTACGCTTTTGTGCCCAATCCGCTGCCTTTTGTTCCGCCTCGGCCTTAGCAGCAGCTTCATCTATAGCCTTTTGTTTAGCTTCCTCTTCTACTCTTTGCCTTTCCGCACGAGCATCAACAGGCGGCGGAGATATCATAGGCATAAGCACATCACCATAGAAAGTAAAGATTGCTAACACAAGCATCACAGCTCCAGCAATACCACCTATAATAGCATACTTCTTTTGCTTCTTCTTGCGAGCTTCGCTCTTTTCTCTAAATTTATCTTTAATAGATCCGTTTTCGTTATTCATAATTCACCTCTTTAAAAAATTCCTTTATATTTTAACATTAAATGGCATAGAAAATAAAGTAATAATATGCTAAAATATAAAAAAAGTTTGAAAGGATCCTAAAATGCTACAAATTAGATACGAACAGAGTAACTATATAGACCTAACCTTTCGCCTTGATGACGGCAAAGGAGACTACAATAGAAGCTATGACAAAGGCTATGACGACTTTGACTATGCAGACTACTCTACTGATAAAAAAGATAATAACTTTAGAACTTCTGAAAAGAAAAAGAAAGATAAAAAACCTAATCTTGATGAATTGTTAAAAAAGTGGGATTAGGATAAATGAAAAGAAAAGTAAAAACCCATCCATTGGATGGGTTTTTTGTTATTTTTCTATCTGTTCTCTTATATATGTATTATTTAACCAAAAGCATTGTTTAGGCATTTTCCTACCGTCTGGCAATTCGTATGTATCGTTCTTATCACGTGCATGAGGTCTAACGTGAGCTACTCTACTTTCAGTTGCTTTAGGTAAATTGTTACGTATACATTTTTCTGTTGGAGTTAACACAACGCCTTCTTTAATAATCTCTACTGTTCTTTCCCAAACTTTTTGTGCTTCTTTAATATCAACTTCTGGCATATTCCAAAATTTGATATTATCAAAAATCAAGTCATCATTTTCATTACGTCTAAAAATAACAAATAAAAATTTTGTTTGTTCTAACATATTACAAAAATCACTATTTTCCCACTCTTGTTTTATTATTTCCGTAAATTTAAATGTAGGAAAAGACATACTTTCAGTTATACTTCCATTACGATTCACCCTTATTGTTTTTGGCACAATATTAGCTTTTTGAAATTCCGCTGTAGCAGATATCTTACCCTTTATCCCTAACATTTTTCCTAAAAGTAACTCATTAATATTTTTAGCAGTTGTATTTACCTTAAATCGCTTTAAAAGTTCTTTTTGTGGTTTTCCAAAAAATGGTTTTACTTTAGAAATTATATAATCTTCAAAACTTTGTTTTGCTAATTTATTAACATCTTTTATTATTTTTTCATCATGTCCAACTTTAAATATATAATTGTTTATAACATACGTCATATAAGACTGTTTCAAAGAAAAAGCTCTTTGTTTAGCTTTAATACTTGAAAAAGGCTGTTCTCTAAGAGATTTAGCATTTGCGCCTTTAGTACAGGCACCTAAATAAAGGGTATCACCTTCAGATATTTCATGTGCTTTCCCTTGACGGATTTTAATTACGATATTTTCCAAGTCTTTGTCTATAATTTTCAAATCATCTATAGGAAAATTAAAAAGTTCAACAGCCATAATGAAATATTCCTCTTTTCTAATCTAAGTTCAATCATAAGAGGAAATAAAAAAAAGAGTTTGATATTTTTGCGCATAATTTGTTAGATTGTTTATTAAACATTGAAAATATTATGGGACGTACACGTGATCCTTTACGCCGTTTTGGGCCACGCAATATAGATCTTGATATCCTTTTATGGGGCAATTTTATCATGCAAAGCCCAAGCCTTATCCTTCCCCACCCTCGTATGACCGAAAGGGCTTTCGTTCTTATTCCACTTTTAGAAATTGCCCCTCTACTCACTTTGCCCAATTCTCAACTAAACCAGATCTGAATAGCACACGTCTGAACTCCAGTCACA
>CAMTOO010000010.1 GCA_947074185.1 uncultured Negativicutes bacterium | reverse complement strand
CATACTAACCGCCTTTTCATTCTGATAAATTTCCCACTGCTAAACACTTAATTTCTTTTCCATCACTAAACCATTGTAAATCTAACTTGTGGATTTCACCATCACTATCTCTAATTTTCCCATAATGTTTAATCCAATAGGAATAGTTCCCTACACGTAGAGAGTCTGAAAAAAAGTTTAATTCACCTACTAATTTTTCTGTAACCATACCTTTTACACTTAATTGATCAGGCCCATTCTCAACCAAAATATTAGTATTGAAATTCGGGTTATTTTTAGCATCTATTGTTCCAGTTACTTTTAGTTCCCATTCTGCATCAGGAACGCCGAGATCTAAGACGCCCTTTTCAATTAATACTTTTCCATAGAACGGTATTTCATCAGAATCAGAAGGTTTAATTATATCACTTAAATTCCATTCACCTTTTGCGTTTTGATCAAGATAAACCACAGGATTTTTTATTACAACTTCATCAATGATTTTTTCAAAGTTAAAAACACCTTCAAGAAGGTTTACTCTCACAAAAGCTTCTGGCGCAAACAGAACCTTTTCCTTGTGAATATTTTCTATATTTACATTTTTAGCAACAATACCTAAACCACCATTCCACTTTAAATCCTCAATAGAAACACTACCATTAATATACTCCGTAGCTATTTGTTCTATTTGTGGAATAGTTTCTTTTAAGTGTTGAGGAACAACCATTCTGGCAGCAACATAGCCAACAACAACAATTGCTGTTATTATAGCGAATGCCCGCACCCATAATTGTTTCATGAGGCCTCCAAATAATGTCTATATTTACAATTTTCTTAAATGCATACAACACACCAATTATATTATACCAAAAAAGTCCTGCTTGCGCAGGACTTTTTTTATATTTTTAACATTTTTTTATTATTCTTCTATTGGAGTTATAACTGGTCTTGTTACTGGAACTTCCGGTTTTGCTTCAATACCCATTGCTGTGATTAATCCAGACTTAGAAGTATTGTAATCATACAATGCTGTGTTAAAGTTGTTTTTCGCTTGCGTTAAAGCTACTTGTGCGTCTAAAACATCAGTATTAGTACCAACTCCAGCTTGATAACGAACTACTGCAATACTATAATCTTCTTCAGCTTTTGCTACCGCTACTTGAGTAGTATGAATACGCTTTTCAGCTTCGCGCAAATTATAGTAATTATTACGAACATCTAATTGTATTGTATCTTGAGCTTGTTTGTAAGTTTCTTCTGCAGCTTTTAAATCAGCTCTTGCGCCATTAATTTGAGATAATGTAACACCAGTATCAAAAACATTCATTGTAATATCAAACCCAACTACCCAATTTCGATTATCATCAGCTGGCCAGTGCCCATCACTCCAAGCATTTGCTGCTGTTGCTGCTACTTGTGGTAAATGTCCAGCTTTTGCAATTTTCACATTAGCTTTAGCAATTTCTACTTGTTTTTCTACTTGTTGTAGATCTGTTCTATGTTCCAATGCATATGCAATGCAATCGTTAAGTTCTGCTGGATAAGCTTCATAAGTTAATTCTTCTTTTGGTTGTAAAGTAGTATCTTGAGGCAAACAAATAATGTTATTTAGATTTGCTTCAGCTAAATCTACAGTGTTTTGAGCTTTTATTAATGTTTGTTGTGCATTTGTAAGTTCAACTTCAGAACGCAATACATCAACTTTTGCAACTACACCTACATCATATTGTGCTTGAACATTTTTCAAATGTTCTTCTAAACGATTTACTGAATCTCTACTTAAATCACGAGCATTCGTAGCTGCTAGCAAATTGTAATAACCTACAGTAGTATCATCTTTCAAGTCATTGTAAGTTTTTCTTTCACCAAGCGCAGAAATTTCATAACCGGCTCTTGCTTTATCAACATTACCTTGTAATTTACCACCTGTAAAAATAGGTAATGAAGCAGTAATTCCGCTAGAATAGCTATTATTTATTCCACCAGCTGCTGCCCATGCAATTGAATCATAATAACCACCTCTTCTAGTGCGTTGGCTCAAGCTAACACTTATGCCTCTGCTTTCTCTCGCTGCATTGTAAGTAGCTTTAGAAGATTTTAAATTATATTCTGCAATTCTAATATTAGGATTCGATGCAAATGCCATATCTACAGCTGTTTGCAAATCTATAGGGAAAACCTCTGCTGCAAAAGTAGGAGCAGCGCAACACACGCTCATTAAAACTCCTAAAATTGCTGAGTGCTTTCTTTTAGCCTTTAACATTTATAGTTCCTCCATTCTTTTTGACTTTCCAGTCAATAAATAAATTATAGTTTTTTTTTATCTTAAAGTCAAGTTGTTAATATGAACTAAAAATGACTTCTAACGCCTACATAAGTATTGCTTTTCCTACTGTTTCTTATATCAAGATTTTCACCAAAAACAGAAATTTTATCAGCTACTCTAACTTCGCCGCCAAGCTTTATTTTAGTGCTGTTAAAATCATATGCTTGAGAATAAAGCTTTGCAGCATCTCCAAAGCTATAATCTAAACCAACACCAAATTCACCTTGCATTGCACCAACACTCAATGATAAATCATCATATCTTTTGCCTATTTGAAAATCAAATTTAGTATTATTTCCAATATCGTTAACACCCATATAAACAAATCCTGTTTCAGTTGGTTCTAAGGTAACGCCAATATTACTGCGCCAATCTCTTTTGCCACCAAGATTTCTACCTGTATCAACAGTGAATTTTGGATCATCAAAAGTGCTTAATATTTTTTTCGCTCTAGCTGATACGGTTCTCGCATTAGTAATTGTTTCTTTTAAATCAGCTTCAGTTTTTGGATCATTAATTACATTACTTAATGTTTTTGACATGGCTTCAATTCGTTGACTAGTAACAGCTAGATTTTCAGCCATCATCGCTACATTTTTTCCTGTTTTTCCATCTGCAGCGGCACCTTCCAAGATGTTGTCAAGATTTGCAGCAACACTATTCATTCTTGCCGTAGCACTATTTAGAGATGTTATCATTTGATGAATTTCACCACTATTAGCTGCTGCCATATCTGCCATAATCTTAGTGAACGTATTTAAATTATTACTAATATCACGTGCATTTATAAAACCATCTCGCATAGACTTTTGCACTTCTGCATCACCAAATACATTATTTAGTGCTTCCGCAATTGATTCAACCTTTGCCAACACTTTTGTAGAAGCTTCCATAAATTCGTCTATGCCTTTACCTGGAATTCCTTGCACTGTTGTGTTTTCCTTAATATTTGAACCAATACTAACACCTTCACCAGGTTCTATTTCAACAAATTTTTCACCTAATATCCCATCAGTGCCTAAAGAAAAAATGGAACCTGTTGGTATTTTAACATCCTTATTTATCCCTACAGTAACAAGAACATTATTTGGTGTAATTTTCATTTTTTTTACAGAACCAACATTAACCCCTGCATAACGGACAAAGTTACCTTCTTTAAGCCCAACTACTTTGGGGTAAGCTACATTTATTTCATAATCAGGTCGTAAAAAATCAAACGCACCCAAAAATGAAATTATTAAAGTTAATGCTATTACGGAAGCTATGGTTATTGCTCCAACTTTAACTTCTGTTTTCATAATCCTCCCCCTCTATCAAACTCTCCATATATAAACTCTCTTATAATAGGATTATCGCTTGTTTTAAACTCCTCTGGTGTTCCAATATATAAAATTTCACCTTCATGTAACATAGCAATTCTGTCTGCAACGTAAAACGTTGAGGCCATATCATGTGTTACTAGTAAAGATGTTACCCCGAATTTTTCTTGCGTCGTTTTCATTAACTTACTTATATTCATTGTTCTAATAGGATCTAATCCTGCTGTTGGTTCATCATAAAGAACAATTTCTGGATCAACAGCAATTGCCCTTGCTAGGCCAACCCTTTTTTTCATACCACCAGATAACTCAACAGGGTATAAATTTTTAGCATCTTCTAATCCTATTAGATCTAATAAACTATCTACTTTGCTATTGATTTCTTCTTCAGTAAGATTCTTATTCTTACGTAAACCAAAAGCAATATTTTCACCTACATCTAAAAAATCAAATAATGCAGAATACTGGAATACCATCCCCATATTCTTTCGCAAATTATTCCATTGCTTTTCAGTAAAATCAGTAACTTCTTCACCTTTAATAAACACCTGTCCAGAAGTCGGTTTTAAAAGTCCAATCAATACTTTTAAAATAGTACTTTTACCTGAGCCGGATGGGCCTATTATGGCTAAAGTTTCCCCTTTGCGAACATCTAAATCAATGCTTTTTAGGATGACTTTATCACCAAATGCAATATGAAGATTTTTAACTGAAATTAAATTTTCAATCACGTAAATACCTCTATTTTTATTAAACAAATAATAATACTGAAAGCAAATAATTAAATATGAAGATTAAAATAATAGAAAGCACAACAGATTTGGTTGTAGCAACCCCAACGCCTTCTGCACCCAGCTTAGCATTTAACCCTTTATAGCAACCAACAACTGCTATTATACCACCAAAAATACCACCTTTTATCATCCCGCCAAATAAATCCCAAGAAGTAACAAAAAGTTTAATGGAATTAATATAAGTAAAAGTACTTATATCTGCATAATAATGTGCAACTAACCAGCCACCTGCATTACCTATGGTATTAGCTAAAACAATTAATAATGGCATCATAAGAACAACTGCTATGAATCTTGGCACTACTAGGAAAGCAACTGGATCTGTAGCCATAACCTTTAATGCATCTATTTGCTCTGTTACCTTCATGGTTCCAATTTCAGCAGCTATCGCTGCCCCAATGCGTCCTGCAACTACAACACCTACTAAGACAGGTACTAATTCTCTGCCCATAGCTATTGCAACAATGCCACCAACAGATGAAGCGGCGCCAAATCTAACAAATTCTTTTGCTGTTTGCACAGAAAATACCATTCCTGTAAACATTATGGTTAGTAATACTATCGGTAATGAATCTGCGCCCAATAAAGCCATCTGCTTAATAGTTTCTTTAGTATCTACAAACTTTAATTGTTTAATAGTTTCTTTAAAAAGGATGCCTAGCCCACCAATCATCGCACATTTTTCTATTACAACTTTACCAATATTAAAAAGTACACTTTCAACCATGGGGGCCTCCTTTCTTAATATATCCTTATTTTGTGACAATTTTATGGCTATTTCCCTACTTTTAATGTCATTGAAACTTCACCATCAACGATATAATCAACTGTCATTTTTTGTTTGTTCTTAGAACCTTCAGATAGACTACTCAAGCTTGGTGCCGGCATATCACTTTCTTCACGAAATGCCACTGCAGTAATTCTTTTTTCATTTTTCGGTGCAGTGTCAATAATAATTTCATTATTTCTATCTGCATTATTTATAGTTTTTACAAAATCTACTAAAGTTTTTTGGTTATCATTTTTTTTAGCAGAAGGTAAATCATCTTCTTTTTGTTTACGTAAAAGTTCTTGAATCCAGTTTAGAGATGCCCCGCCCCTAATCGATAAATTTAATGTTCCTGGCGCATCTTGCGGAATAGTATATGGAACTCTCACATTGATTTCTTCTTCTCTATAAGGTTTTAAAACCACATCAAAATTAACTGTTTGACCTCTTTCGAAAACATCCTTACGAATAGAGGCTCTCACAATTTCAGCAACACGTACTTGTTCATCAACATCAACATTAACATTAATATTTTGGATGTTTACATCTTTAAATTTATTACGCATTAAGGTAGTTGCTGTTTCTGATAACTCAGGCGTAATAAGCCTTGCAACTCCATTTGCAGCATAATACATATTTTCACGATAAATTTTAATTTGCTCATCATCCCCTGCTAAGGCGTCAATAGCAAAAGTTACTTTCGCGGTGCCACCACCATTGCGATCCATCACTTTGGTTACCGCATTCATTACAACAGAATCAACTAATGCTGGCAATAATTGCTCATCATCTGTTACTCTTACACGCAAGCTACCATTAACTGCTCTAGATTCATCTGAAACTGAAACATATAAAGGTACAGAAGCTGGTGGTGCGCCAACTAATCCGCCCACCCCTGCGCTACGATCTTGATTAAAGGTGCCTACAACATCACCTATATTACCTACTTTATAAGCAGTTTGATAATTAGGTATAGATGCTAAAACCCATGCTTTATTCATAAAGAACTTTGAATTACCACGTTGCATAAATGGATGTCCAAAGGCTAATACATTTCCTGCATCATCAGTCCAAGTTACCGTTCCTAATGCACCAACAGTAATATCTCCTGTTACAACAGAAATGCCCACTGCACTACCTGGCTCTAATGGCTTTTGCGATTGTATGCCACCAGTGCCGCCAACGTTAGACAAAGTTAGATTATAATCTTGTAATTTTTCACCTAAATATTCAAATCCGCTATCAGAAAAACCACTAGCCATGAGAGCAGTTCCTTTTGGAATCAACCCTTGATAGCGTTTAACTGGTTCATCAAGCAAGTTAAACATACTTTCAATCGGTGTTAAAAAACAATATCTTGGATCAGAAAAAACTTTACCAAATGCTACTGCTCCCGCTAAACGCCCGTTTATGTAAACAGGGCTACCACTCATACCTTGCGCAATACCGCCACTACGTTCCACAAGGTCACCCGAAGCTTTTATGAGAATTTGATATCCACCAGCTTCGCTACCAGTAACACCTAAAACTTCAACATCAAAGGTTTCTATAGTGTCACCTCTAATAACAGTTTTAGCATAACCTCTCATTCCTTGTTGTAATTCTGATACAGGAATAATAGGCACATTAGCAAATGCAGTACCACTAAATAATATTATTAAACTACATAAAAGAGTAACTATTTTTATCATATATCTCCTATATTTTAAACGTCAGAAAACCGGCGTACATGTATATACGCCGGTTTTATTGCTATTTAAATGAACTAAGCTCTACTACTGTTTGACCACTAGAAACACTTTGTCCTGGACCAACTAAAACAGCCGTTACTTTACCAGCTATGTTTGCTCTAGCTGCAGGTGTGTTCCCTGCAATACCTTTAATATTAACTAACACTTGACCTTCTTTCACTGTTTGACCAACTTGTGCTAATCCAGCAGCTACTACCGTGCCATTTAGTGCACTCTTTTGTGGAACTACCGTATCTGCAAATACTAAGCTATACGTTCCAAAAGCAAGTAAAGCTACTACAACAAGAGTTATTATTTTCCAATTAATTTTTTTCATCTCTTATCACCCTTTCGTCTAACTAAAAGGCCTCTGTTAATTATACATTTTACTGAGGTCATTGACAAGTTTTAGTTTTTCTTAAAAATACCTAAGCCCATACTAACAGAACGCTCTGCACCATCTGATGGCCTATTAACAACACGGCCATTTAAAACCATAGACGAGGAACCACCGCCATCAAAATTCAAAGCTTGTACTGCACCTAATTTTTGGAAGTAACCAGCTAGTTCTGCCAAAGTCATTCCAGAAGAACCTGTTTGTCTTCCATCAACTACTAAAAAGATTAATGTACCATCTTTTTTTATTCCTATAGCTGTACGTGGAGCACGCCCTCTAGCAATATCTGGCGCTATTTTTTCCGCCGTACTACGAACATCAACTTTTCCATCAGTTAAAAGAGAAGGACCTGCACCAACAACAACTTCTGCTATATCTGCAGTTTCATTATTAAAGGTTTGATTTATTACAACCTTGTCTCCTACTTTTAAAAACTCTAAAATTTTAGCTTTTTGCCCATGTCCTGAAAGTACAAGACTATTAGCATCTATTGCCATATTACCTGCTGTAGATACAACAGTAACTTTGCCATTTACAACTTTTACTTCTCGCCCATGCTCATTAGTTTTAGTATTACTACCATATTGTCTGTTATATAAAACTAAATCTTCAGCAAGGCGTTCTCTATTTACACCGCGAATAGGTTCTATTACTTCATTAGGAAAAGTTATCGTTCCGTTATACACTAAATCTTTTATAACTTCTGCTTTACCTTTATCTAAAACAAATGCACTACGCGGGATTTTTTCTACCCCAAACCAAATATCACGCCATTTGCTATTTCCTATTACCCAACCAGTTGATCCAAAATAGGATGTATTGATTGCTGCTTTTGCTCCTAAAGAACTTGTTGCAGCACTTAATCTACCTCTACCTACTCTATTAACTGCTGCAGAAATAGGTTTTACTATAAAATCACTATCAGTCGCAATTTCTAATATATACATTTTTACTGGCAAACCATTCATATCATCCTGCCAAAAGGTATATTTCAAGCCTTTACCTTCTTGTCGTTCTTCTCTCTTTATGACAATACGATAAATATCAACAACTATTCTATTAGGACTCTTTAAAGTAAACACTTTATATTGAAGTCCTCGTTTAAGCTTAACATTTAATCTAGTTTTATTTTTTTCGCTTTTAAGGCTAATGTCTCCAATAACTGCATCTTTTGTTTTAACCAATTGATTTTTCGCTAAAGACGCATCAATTACTAAATCAATTTCTGTACCTGTAGCTTCTTTAGAAATAGTTACTGGAGTATCAACATCCATTACTATACGCATACGAGTCGGGCTATCACTTGTTCTAATTTGGCCAATTTTAGCCGCATAAACATCAAGCGGAGTTATAAGGATTATCATTCCTAGTAACAATTTTAAAAACAACATTTATCCTCCAAGGTCTCACTAACTTATCTCTTAAAAAAGATTATTGCTAAACACTGTTCCTGGTCTTAGTTTGTCTAAATTCTCTAACGCTTTACCAGTACCAATAGCTACGCAATCTAGAGGATTCTCTGCTACGTAAACATTTATTCTTGTTTCTTCTTGCATAACTTTCGCAAGACCACCAAGAAGAGCTCCGCCACCTGTTAAATAAATTCCATTATCTACAATATCAGCAGCAAGTTCTGGTGGACATTTTTCTAAAACAGATCTAACTTTAGCTAGAATGCCTTCGATAGCTTCTTCTAAAGCTTTTCTAGTATCAGCAGAAGTAACTGTTACAGAAGTAGGAAGTCCATTTACCACATCTCTACCCTTAACTGTAATCTCTTGATGAGGTGCATCAATATCAACTGTTGCAATAGCTTTCTTGATGTCCTCAGCAGTTCTTTCACCAATCAAAACATTATATGTACGTTTTACATATTTAACAATAGCTTCATCAAATTTATCGCCGCCTATACGGATAGATGCATCATCAACCACACCACCTAAGCTTAAAACTGCGATATCTGTAGAGCCGCCACCAATATCAACAACCATATTGCCAGAAGCGGCTATAATATCTAGCCCTGCACCCATAGCTGCTGCCAACGGTTCCTCTATCAAGTATGTTTTGGAAACGCCAGCTTGAATTGTAGCTTCAAGGACGGCACGTTTTTCAACAGATGTTATTCCTACAGGAATGCAAGTCATGACACGAGGTTTAAAGAAAAATGATTTTCCAGCAACTTTCTCAACGATATATTGAAGCATCTTTTGTGTAATTGTGTAATTAGCAATTACCCCTTCTTTAAGTGGTCTAATAGCTTCAATACTGCCAGGAGTTCTGCCAAGCATTTGCCTCGCTTCTTCCCCGATAGCCAATATATTCTTATTTTCTTTATCTACAGCAACTACTGATGGTTCCTTTAAAACAACACCTTTGCCTTTTACATAAACCAAGATATTTGCTGTTCCTAAATCAATACCAATATCTGTATATCTGAAAAACATTCTATCACCTCTATTCTTGAGATTCTATACGTTCAATATCTGCACCTAATTGTTTTAATTTACTAACTATATCTTCATAACCTCTATCTATATGATATAAATCTCCGATTTCGGTTTTCCCTTCTGCTACAAGTCCAGCTAAAATCATTGCTGCGCCAGCACGTAAATCAGTAGCTCTCACTTGGCAACCAGTTAGTTTCGCCGGCCCCTCAATTGTAGCTGTACGAGCTTCTGTCACTATATTGCTACCCATACGATTTAGTTCAACAACATGCATGAAACGATTTTCAAAAACAGTCTCAGTAACTCTACTGCGACCATCAGCAACTGTCATCATCGCCATCATTTGAGCTTGCATATCCGTTGGAAATCCTGGATATGGAAGAGTTTTTATATCTACAGCTTTTAAAGGTTTATCGCAACTAACGCGAATTTTATCTATATCTTCCTCAACTGTTGCACCTGCTTCTCTCAATTTAGCGATGAGAGGTTTTTGATGTTCAGGAAGTACGTTTTCTATAATAATATTACCTTGAGTCATCGCTGCAGCAATCATATAGGTTCCTGCTTCAATTCGATCAGGTATTACTGTATGCTCAGCACCAGTAAGTTTTTCAACCCCTTCAATACGGATAAGATTCGTGCCAGCACCACGTACTTTAGCACCCATTTGATTTAAATAGTTTGCTAAATCTACGATTTCTGGTTCTTCCGCCGGATTTTCTAAAATAGTTGTTCCCTTAGCAAGTGATGCTGCCATCATAATATTTTCAGTTGCACCAACACTAGGGAAATCAAAATAAATAGTTGTTCCTACTAGTCCATTTGGAGCACTAGCTTCAATATATCCATGCCCTTGCTCAATCTTAGCACCAAGAGCTTCAAAACCTTTTAAATGTAAATCTATTGGTCTAGTTCCAATTGCACATCCACCTGGTTGAGATATACGCGCCATTCCTTTGCGTGCAAGCAATGGTCCCATAACTAAGAAAGAAGCTCTCATTTTTCTCACAAGTTCATATGGAGCTTCGCAAGAAGAAATAGTAGAACTATCAATATTCAAAACATTTTTTTCGCTAGCATCGATTTTCATTCCTAAACATTCTAGAACTTCACAGATTGTAGATACATCCTCAAGAACAGGAATTTCTTCTAATCTACTAGGTGTTTCTCCTAATATAGACGCTACGATAATTGGCAAAACAGCATTTTTAGCACCGCTAGTTTTTACGGTTCCAACTAATCTATTTCCACCTTTAACTACTAATTTTTCCACCGATATCCTCCTAAAAAACACTATTTAAAGTGTCTTTATTTTTTAGTTACTAGCCATTAACTCTTGCTCTATCTGCTAGAATATTATAATGTGTCTCTTTTTCCATAATATCTTTTTTCAACATTTTAATTGTTTCTTCATCTTCAACTTTTTTTAATGCTACTCTTAAATCAGCTATTTCTTGTTTTAGTTGCAACATTTTATTGCCTGCTACAGATTCTAAAATATCACTCATAACAAAACCCTCTTTCCTTTTTCCATAACCTACCCTTTATTATACCAAAAATTGCTTTTTAAAACAACAAAAAACCCACTTTTAAAGTGGGTTTTTATTGTTAAAACAAACTATTTTCTATGACTCATTTTACTTACATTTATACGCATTATCGCTCTTTTCAAAGACATTTCTGCACGAGATGCAACAATATCTTTTTGTTGAGTGCTTAAGCGCGTTTCTGCACGTTCTTTAGCTGCATTTGCACGAGCAAGATCAATATCTTCACCTGGCTCAGCAATAGTCGCTAAAACAGTACATTTTTCTTTAGACATCTCAAGGAAACCACCACATACTGCAAAATATTTTTCAGTACCATCCGCAAAAACACATTTAAGCGGAGCTACTGCTAAGGTTGCAATAACAGGTAAATGTCTGGATTCTATACCCATACTTCCTGTAATAGTCTTAAAGCCTACATAAGTAACATCTTTTGAATAAAATAGTGATTTGTCCGGCGTAACAATTTCGAATTCAAATGGTGTTGCCATTATTATTCTACTTTCATAGTTTCAGCTTTTGCAATCGCATCTTCAATGGTACCTACCATGTAGAAAGCTCCTTCTGGTAATTCATCATGTTTACCTTCAAGAATTTCTTTGAAGCCACGAATTGTATCTTTGAGCGCAACATATTGACCAGGTGTACCAGTAAATTGTTCAGCAACAAAGAATGCTTGGCTGAGGAATCTTTGAATCTTACGAGCACGAGCAACAGTTATTTTGTCGTCCTCACTCAATTCTTCCATACCGAGAATCGCAATGATATCTTGCAATTCTTTATAACGTTGCAAAATAGCTTGTACGCCACGAGCAACGTTATAATGTTCTTCACCAATTACTAATGGGTCAAGAATACGGCTAGTAGAGTCGAGCGGATCAACCGCCGGATAAATACCAAGCTCTGCAATTTGACGAGACAATACTGTAGTTGCATCCAAGTGAGCGAATGTTCCAGCTGGCGCAGGGTCAGTCAAGTCATCCGCAGGTACGTATACAGCTTGTACAGATGTAATAGAACCAGTTTTTGTTGAAGTAATACGTTCTTGTAAAGTACCGATGTCATTTGCAAGTGTTGGTTGATAACCTACCGCAGATGGCATACGACCTAAAAGAGCTGATACTTCAGAACCCGCTTGAATAAAGCGGAAAATGTTATCAATAAAGAGAAGTACGTCTTGACCGCCAACATCACGGAAATATTCCGCCATTGTTAAGCCAGTTAAGCCAACACGCATACGAGCTCCAGGTGGTTCATTCATTTGACCATAAACAAGAGCTGTCTTATCAATAACGCCTGATTCTTTCATTTCGCACCACAAGTCATTACCTTCACGAGTACGTTCACCAACGCCTGCGAATACGGAATAACCACCGTGAGCTGTAGCGATATTATTGATAAGTTCCATAATAATAACTGTTTTACCTACACCAGCACCACCGAAGAGACCAATTTTACCACCAACTGCATATGGTGCAATAAGATCTACTACTTTAATACCAGTTTCTAAAATTTTTGTAGTTGTAGCCTGTTGATCAAAGCTTGGAGCTGCTCTATGGATTGGCCAATAGTCATCAGCATTTACCTTAGCTTCATCGTGATCAACGGTTTCCCCAAGTACGTTAAAAATACGTCCCAACACGCCTTGTCCAACTGGTACACTAATAGGTGCGCCAGTATCAACTGCTTCCATTCCGCGAACAAGACCATCAGTAGAACTCATAGCAACAGCACGAACTACATTATAGCCGATATGTTGCATTACTTCAGCAGTAAGATGAACTTCTACTTTTCCGTCTTCGCTTTTGCCATCAATTTTAACAGCGTTTAGAAGAGCAGGCATGCAATTTGGAGGAAACTCAATATCAACAACAGGACCAACAACTTGTACTATTCTTCCTGTATTCAAGGTTTTATCCTCCCTGCAATATTAATGATTTGATTGAGCTAATGCTTCTACGCCACCAACAATTTCGTTAAGTTCACGAGTGATGCCGGCTTGACGCGCTTTATTGTAGGAAAGTTGTAGACTTTGTACTAACTTACCTGCATTATCAGTCGCAGAAGACATTGCTGTCATACGAGAACCAAGTTCACTTGCAGCAGATTGAACTAATGCAGCATAAATAATTGTTTGCAAATATTTAGGCGCAAGAATTTTCAAAGCTTCATCTTGACTAGGTTCAAAAATAAATGATTCTTGAATTTTATTACTACTGTCTACATCTTCTGGTGGTTTCACCGGTAAGATAAGTTCACTAGTTGGAACTTGAGACAATACATTTTTAAACAAGGTATATACTATGTGCAATTCATCAATTTGCTCAGAAGCAAATGCTTCCATCGCATCATGAGCAATATCAACAGCATCTTCATAAGTAGGTCTATCTGAAAATCCAAAGTGAGAACTAACAACATTATAACCACGTCTTGCAAAATATTCTTTTGCTTTACGACCGCTTGTAATAATTAATACTTCATGTTCACATTTAGAAATTTCAGCAACCGCTTTTTTAAGAGCATTTGCACTATATGCACCAGCCAAACCTTTATCAGAACATAGCACTAAATAGCCAACTCTTTTTACTTCTCTATGTTGAAGCAAAGGATGTTCTTTAGGATTTAATCCAGCTATGACACTTGTATCAGCGGCAACATTAGATAAAACTTCCTTAATCTTAAGAGCGTATGGTCTACTTGCTGCTGCTTTTTCTTGCGCTCTACGCAATCTTGCAGCCGCAACCATTTTCATCGCTTTAGTGATTTTACCAATATTACCTATACTTTTCATATGGCGATGTATCTCACGTGCTGTAGCCATTAGTTAATCACCTCGCTTCACTTGGGATAAAGGTTTCCTTAAATGTAGCGATTGCTTTTTTCAAAGCTTCTTCAGTTTCATCACTAATTTTTTTGCTATCACGGATATCGTTGCCAATTTCAGCATGATTTAAGTCCATAAATTCTAAGAATTCTTTTTCGCAACGAGTTATATCTTTTACTTCAACATCATCAAGGTAACCTTTTGTGCCGAGGTAAATACTCATAACTTGTTTTTCAACTGAAAGCGGACAATATTGACCTTGTTTTAATAACTCAGTCAAACGTTGACCTCTATCTAATTGAGCTTTAGTTGCTTTATCAAGATCAGAAGCAAACTGTGCGAAAGCAGCAAGTTCACGGTATTGTGCTAAATCAAGACGTAGTGTACCAGCAACAGATTTCATTGCTTTAATTTGCGCAGCACCACCTACACGAGATACAGACAAACCAGAGTTGATAGCTGGTCGAATACCAGAATAGAAAAGTTCTGATTCTAGGAATATTTGACCATCTGTAATAGAAATTACATTAGTCGGAATAAATCCACCTACGTCACCTGCTAATGTTTCAATAATAGGCAATGCAGTGATAGAACCACCTTTTAATTCCGTATTATTTAATTTAGCAGCACGTTCTAATAAACGAGAGTGTAGATAGAATACATCACCAGGATAAGCTTCACGTCCTGGAGGACGACGAAGTAAGAGTGACATCGCACGATATGCAACCGCGTGTTTAGAAAGGTCATCATATACGCACAATACGTCTTTACCTTGATCCATGAAGTATTCTGCCATTGTTACGCCAGAATATGGAGCTAAGTACTGCAATGGAGCAGAATCAGCTGCAGTAGCAGTAACAATAATAGTATATTCCATTGCGCCATGTTGTTCTAAAGTACGAACAATACGAGCAATATTAGAAGCTTTTTGACCAATAGCAACATAGATACAAATAACACCAAGACCTTTTTGGTTGATGATTGTATCAATTGCTACTGCAGTTTTACCAGTACCACGGTCACCGATGATAAGCTCACGTTGTCCACGTCCGATAGGAACCAAAGCATCTATACATTTAATACCTGTTTGTAATGGAGTATCAACAGATTGTCTGTCAGCAATACCATGTGCGGCAGCTTCTACTGAACGATGTTCAGCAGCAACAATATCGCCTTTACCATCAATAGGTACACCAGTAGCACTAACAACACGACCTAATAAAGCTTCCCCTACAGGAACTTCCATGATACGACCTGTACGGCGAACAATATCTCCCTCTTTTACTTCGGTTTCGCCACCCATAAGTACGATACCTACTGAATCAGGATTTAAGTTCAAGACCATACCGGAAACATCATTGGATAATGAAACCAATTCACCTGCCATTGCATTTCTCATGCCAATAACAGTTGCAATACCGTCACCAATTTTTTCAACGATACCAACTTCTTCAAGATCAACATCCACATTGTAATTCTCTAATTTTGTACTGAGAGCATCAGCCATCTCAGCCGGTTTTTCATAGTCATGAATGTCAATGCCATTCATTACTACTTCCATTTTCCTAAGCTTGCGAAGAGCAGAAGCATCAAATATTTTGTCTCCTACTTGGACAACAAGTCCTCCAAGAATAGATGGATCAACATTTTTATTTAAGAAAATTTCGCGACCTAATTTTTCACTGAGAATTGCAGAAATGGATTGATACTCGTCTACAGTCAATTTTTTAGCTGTAGTTATTTTAACATCTAAAAGTTCTCTAATTGAACCTAGATCCATTTTGAAGTCGGATAACTCTTGCTTAAGCAAAGCAATATTTTCTTCATTCTTCATATTGTATCAATCACCTCCAACTACCGGATATTTTAAGACACCGGTTTAATAGAAATTAGCAATTATTTGTTGAGAATACCATCAACAATACTTCCTGCTAATTGTTTATCTTCTTCAGAACCTAACTTTTGTTCTACGATTTTTCCTGCTGCAATCATACTAAGCGCTACTACTTGACCACGAATTTCATTCATAGCTTTTTTCTTTTCGAGAATAATACTTTCTCTAGAAGATGCTACGAATTGTTCTTGTTCAACTCTAGTTTCAGCCATGATTCTGTCATGTTCAGCTTGTGCTGTTTTACGAGCAGTATCAAGAATTGTTTGAGCTTCCTGTCTAGCTTCAGACAATTTAGCTGCATATTCAGCTTTTATAGCTTCAGCATCTTGCTTGCTTTTTTCAGCAGTTTCTAAATCACTAGCAATTTTATTCTTACGATCTTCCATAACACCAACAAGTGGTTTATATGCAAATTTTGCAAGAATAAATACTAAAAACAAAAAGTTAAGGACCTGCGCTATAAGTGTTCCATTAATATCAACCAATTAAAGCACGCTCCTTTATTTTAATTCTTGCAAATCAATTATTTTACGAATGGGTTAGCAAATACAAGTACTACAGCGATAACGTAGCAAAGAATAGGCATGGATTCAACCAAACCTACGGATACTAACATGTTTGTAAAAAGTTTACCAGATTCTTCAGGTTGACGAGCCATAGATTCTATAGCCTTACCAGTTAAGTTACCATTACCAAGAGCCGCTCCTAAAGAAGCTGCCATACAAATGAATGCTACTGCAAACATAGATGCACAAATAATAATTGCGTTTTCAGTCATTGTTTTTTCATCCTTTCGATATTACATCTTTTTATTTTTTAATTTAATTAATTAACCATTAATGGTCATGCGCAAATACGATAGCATAACTTGTTAAAGCAAGCATCGTAAAAATAAACGCTTGTAGGAAGCCGATGATTATACTGAACATTACCCAAAATTCTGGAATTATCCAAGGGGATAATTTGTAAAGTACAATCAATAATATTTCACCAGCTAAAATATTACCAAATAAACGAAGAGCCATAGTTAAAGGCTTTGTAAGTTCTTCTAGTAAATGTAGTGGTAAAAAGGCAGGTGATGGACTAATAAAATGTTTAAAATGTCCAAGCCCTCTTCTTGCTACACCTACAACATACACACCAAGAGCAACTGTCAATGACAACCCTACACAAGTGTTGATGTCATTTGTAGGAGATGTCCAGTGACCACCAATTTGTGGTATCACTACACCAAGCTCATTAGAAATCAATATGAACATAAACAATGTAATTACAAAGGATGCCATATACTTACGTCCATGAATTCCTAATACGCTTTCCATCAATCCGTTAAGAAAATCCATAAAGAATTCCATAACATTTTGCAAACCGCTAGGTATCATTTTTGGATTTCTAGCAGCAAGGAAAAATAGTAAAAATACTATCGCCATTGTTAACCAAGTCATATACATAGTTTGCATATTAATAACTATACCTGGTGCAATTTCGGTAGGATAATAGGCTATCAATTCACTTGCAGTAGCAGCTTCTTGTGGAAATTCTGCAGCTGTATTCCCCATTCCTTCACACTCCTTTCTTCACGCCTTCCCCTTATTAAGTCTATACGTGATTAATATTAAATTGAAAATTAAAAATATATGCATCAGGAGAAGTCCAATGAACACTCCTGTGACATTCATACCTTGTTTTAACAATAAAACTACTAAAGATGATGCGGAAATAATTCTATACCATCTATAACGTTTCATAACAGATAGCCCTTTTTTAGGCTCTTCTCTAAACGGTAACGCCTTTCGCATGCCTGTCGTCATAATAACAATGTCTAGCATTCCTATCACAAACCCTTGAAAAACTCCTTTGGCTGCCTGAGGTGAACCTAGAAAAAAAATAATAACAGTAATAATAATAGATACAATTATAGGACCTAGTAAAAAATCTTTATATCCTTTTTCGACAACTGGTGTAAAATCAGTTCCAGGTATCATATCTATTCATCATCGCTCCTATTCATAACTGTATGTATCATTTTGAAAAACGTATAACACACCATAGCCATGGCTATGCCAATACATCTAATACGCCAAGTGTGATCGCCAGTTTCAAAATACTTATCTAACCAATTGCCTGCATAGTAAGCAATCAAGAAATCAATTACTACCATAGCACCAAGCGAAGACACTGTAGCTAGCACGCCCAAAGCACGCACCTGCTCTTTATCTGGGCCTTTTTCAATCATAGCTACTCCTTCAATGGTTTTTCTAAAACCATAAAATGTCTTATGTTTTATTGTAATATTTTTAACAACATTTGTCTATATATTTGAATAAAAATCAGGTAATTTTTTAATATCAAATCCATAATTGCTTAAAATTATACTAACTATTCTTTCGCATGCCTTACCATCACCATAAGGATTAACGGCTTCAGCCATTTTTTTATAATAATTAGAATCATTAACAAGCAATTCTGTTTCCCTTAAAACATCCTCATAAGCAGTACCTACTAATTTTACAGTTCCAGCTACAACAGCTTCTGGACGTTCTGTAGTATCTCTTAAAACCAAAACTGGTTTACCTAAAGCAGGTGCTTCTTCTTGAATTCCACCACTATCAGTAAGAATAATATCGGCTTTAGCCATCAAATTAGCAAATGGTTCATAATCCAAAGGCTCAATCAAATAAACTCTTTCCAAATCACCTAATTCCTCTTGAACAATTTCACGGATTTTAGGGTTTTTATGAACAGGGAATACTGCCGCTACATCAACATTATTTTCCAAAACTTTTTTTAATGCTTTATAAACATGACGCATTGGTTCACCCAAATTTTCGCGACGATGGGTAGTCATCAGAATAATTTTTTTATTAGCACTCAATGCTTCTGTTAACACCGGATCAGTAAATTCATAATTTGGTTTTACTGTATCAATCAAAGCATCAATAACTGTATTTCCAGTAATAAAAATGTTTTCTTTAGGAACATTTTCTTTTAAAAGATTTTCTGCACTTATGCTTGTTGGAGCAAAATGCAAATCGGCAATAGCACCTGTTAATTTGCGATTCATTTCTTCAGGGAAAGGTGAATATTTATCCCCTGTGCGTAACCCAGCTTCAACATGCCCAACTGGAACTTGCGCATAAAAAGCAGCCAACGAGCCTACAAAAGTTGTTGTTGTATCTCCATGAACTAACACCAAATCTGGTTTAGCTGTTTCAATAACTTCCTTCAAACCTCTTAATGCCTTTTCTGTAACATCATAAAGAGTTTGATTTGCAGACATAATATCTAAATCATAATCTGATTTTATTTTAAATAAATCTAAAACTTGATCTAACATTTCTCTATGCTGTGCTGTAACAGCCACAATAGTATCTATTTCCTCAGAATGTTTTTTCATTTCTAAAACTAAAGGACACATTTTTATTGCTTCTGGTCTTGTCCCGAAAATAACCATAACTTTTATCTTTTTCATGTGAACCCCCAGTTTATTTATTACTAAATATTCCTATTTTCCTAGCACCAAGAATTATTAATATTAACATAACAACTAAAATCACTACAGAAAAATAACCTTCAGCTTTCGCTAAAAATACTGCTCCTATACTAAGGACTGTACTGATAAGATACATTAGTAAAACTACTTGCTTTTGAGATAAACCTAAAGCTAGTAATCTATGATGTAGATGACCTTTATCAGGCTTAAAAATTGGTTGCCCGTTATTGTAACGTCTTAAAATAGCAAACGCCGTGTCCATAATAGGAAGTCCTAATGCTATTGCTGGAACAATAAGTGCGATAGTTGCAGCACTTTTTACTGCACCAAAAATCGAAATAGCAGCTAGCATATAGCCCAAGAACATGCTGCCAGTATCACCCATAAAGATTGTAGCTGGATTGAAATTATATTTAATAAAACCAATAATACCACCAGCTAATGCTGCGGTGATAATCGCAACAGGAATAAAACCTTGTTGCAAAGCTACAAAAATTACAGTAATAGATGCTATTGCAGAAACGCCTGCGGCTAAACCATCTAGCCCATCCATTAAATTAACAACATTAGTCATACTAACAATCCAAAATATTGTAAATGGGATTGAAAAATATTCCAAATATAAATAACCACCCATAGGATTATTAAGCCATTGAATTTGAATACCAAAAAATACTAGTATTCCTGCTGCGAAAATTTGTCCTAAAAGTTTTACCTTAGCAGGCAATTGATACACATCATCCAAAACACCTAAGATGAGAATTACTGTACTACCAATTAAAATCCCCATTATGTCTTTTGTAATATGCATCGTACAAACAACAGCAACTACAAACCCACAATAAATGGCTAGTCCGCCTAAGCGTGGCATTACTGTACTATGAACTTTTCTATGATCAGGCTGATCGAGAGCCCCTATTTTAAATGCTAATTTTTTAACATATGGTGTTAATAAGAAACTCACCAATAATGCTATAATAAATGCTAAAATATACACTTTAAACTATTCACCTCATTGTGAATTACTCCACAATTATCCATATCTTTCTTGAATTAAAATTCTATAAATATATCCTTATTATTATACCAAATTTTACACAAAATAAAAAGTCCCTTGGGGTAAATATTAGTAATATTTCAACTACCCAAGAGACTATTTTTTATTTTTCTAAAACTATAACTTCAATATTAGCTGCCTTAATCATTTCGTCAGCTAATTTATCAGGATAATAATTTTTATAAACTATTTTCTCAATACCTGCATTAATCAGTATTTTTGTACAAACTACACAAGGTTGATGAGTACAGTATAAAGTAGCACCATTTACTGAAACACCATGTACAGCAGCTTGAATAACTGCATTTTGCTCAGCATGGATACCTCGACATAATTCATGCATTTGTCCAGAAGGAACTTTTAGTTCTTCACGCAAACAACCTACTTTTTCACAATGTTCAATACCACGTGGTGTTCCATTGTAACCAGTAGCAAGAATTTGTTTATCTTTAACTAAGACAGCGCCTACACTGCGTCTAAGACAAGTCGAGCGTTTACTAATAACCTGTGCTATTTCCATGAAATAATGATCCCAATCAGGTCTAACTATTTTTTCCATACCACAATTCCTTTACTTTTATAATGTTCCAAAAATACGGTCTCCCGCATCTCCTAAGCCTGGAACGATATATCCATGATCATTCAAACATTCATCTAATGCTGCAGTGTAAATTTCCACTTCTGGATGAGCTTCATTAAGCACTTTTACACCTTCTGGAGCTGCAACTAAACATAGGAACGAAATATTCTTATGTCCTTTTTCTTTAAGTAATTCAATCGCTGCTACTGCAGAACCACCTGTCGCAAGCATTGGATCTACAACTACTGTTTGTGCATTTTTATCAGAAGGTAATTTGCAATAATACTCTACTGGTTTTAAAGTTTCTGGATCTCTATAAAGACCTACATGACCAACTTTAGCAGTTGGGATAAGTCTAAGAACACCATTTACAAAGCCTAAACCAGCTCTCAAAATAGGAATGATATTTACTTTGCTATTTTTAAGACGGTAACCAGTACATTCTTGTACAGGAGTTTTCACATTCACACTTTCAACTTCCCAATCACGTGTTACTTCATACATAACAAGTAATGAAATTTCGTCTAATAATTCCCTAAATTCCTTAGTACCTGTTTTTTCATCACGCATAATAGTAAGTTTTTGTTTAATTAGAGGATGCTCCACAACATGAATTTTCATCGATTACCACTCCTTAGTTTATATTAGATATTTGGATACATTGGATATTTTCCACAAAGTTTAGCGACTCTATCAGAAGCTTCTTTGTGTTTTGCTTCATCAGTTGGATTTTTTAATACCAAGCCAATAATTGCAGCTACTTCTTTCATATCTTCTGCTTTGAAGCCACGTGTAGTAACTGCAGCAGTACCTAAACGAATACCACTAGTTACAAATGGGCTAGCTGGATCAAAAGGAATAGTATTTTTATTACAAGTAACGCCAACTTCATCTAAAAGATGTTCTGCTTCTTTACCAGTAAGACCTTGACCACGAACGTCTACAAGTACCAAGTGATTATCTGTACCACCAGATACTAAACGGAAACCTTCAGCAGTTAAAGCCTCTGCAAATGCTTTACAGTTATCAATAATACCTTGTTGATATTCTTTAAAACTAGGATCTAAAGCTTCTTTTAATGCCACAGCTTTTGCTGCAATAATGTGCATCAAAGGACCACCTTGAGTTCCAGGGAATACACCTTTATCTACTGCTTTAGCATGTTCTTCTTTACAAAGGATAAGTCCTCCACGAGGTCCACGTAAAGTTTTATGAGTAGTAGTAGTCACGATATCAGCGTAAGGAACAGGACTTGGATGAAGTCCTGCTGCTACTAAACCTGCTATATGAGCCATATCTACCATAAATAGAGCTCCCACAGATTTTGCAATAGCTGCCATAACTTTAAAATCAATAACACGTGCATAAGCGCTTGCGCCTGCTACAATCATTTTAGGTTTATTATCTCGAGCAATTTTTTCTAACTCTGCATAATCAATAGTTTCAGTTTCTGGATCAACACCATAAGGAATTACATTAAAATAGCTACCAGAAATATTTACTGGTGAACCATGACTTAAGTGACCACCTTGTGATAAATTCATACCCATAATAGTGTCACCTGGTTCTAAAAATGCAAAATACACTGCTGTATTAGCATTTGCACCAGAATGTGGTTGTACATTAACATGATCTGCACCAAATAATTTTTTAGCGCGTTCAATAGCCAAAGTTTCAACTTTGTCTACGCATTCACAACCGCCATAATAACGGTGTCCTGGATACCCCTCTGCATACTTGTTAGTTAATACAGTACCCATAGCTTCCATAACAGCAGGAGAAACAAAATTTTCAGACGCAATTAATTCTATTTTATTTCTTTGACGTCCCAACTCTTCTCCAATCGCAGCTGTTAACTCAGGATCAGCAATTGCCATTTTTTCTAAATTCATGTTTACCCCTCCAAATTAGAATATTTTGCTCGTTCTCCACCAATAAGTGGTGGTCTCGTACGAGCGGCGGTAATGATTGCATCACCTATCTTATTTACAGACAAACGAACTGGAACAGCTACTCTTTTTAAGTGCATTCCAACCAAAGTTTGCCCTATGTCAAGCCCTACATGGGCTGATATAGCATTTACCATTACAGGTTCTTTAAACATTTTATAAGCAGTTGCTGCCATTGCACCACCAGCATGTTGCACAGGCACAACAGTAACTTCTTCTAAATTATATTTTTCAAATGTTGATTTTTCCACAACAAGAGCTCTATTTAAATGTTCACAGCATTGCATAGCAAAATACAAGCCATGCGTTGCAGTTACTCGTTGAATTGTAGCAATTAAAGTTTCAGCAACTTCCATAGAACCAATTGTGCCTATCTTCTTACCAATAACTTCACTAGTACTACAACCAACAACCAAAATTTGTTCTTTAGAAGGTTTAGCTTCAGCTATTAATTCTTCCAAAACAACTTCTATATCAGTTGCCAATTTAGATAACTCCATCTTATTGCTCCAATTCCATGATTTTATCAACGCGTCTTTGATGACGTCCGCCGGCAAATTCAGTTTTAAGCCATTCATCAACTAACAATTCTGCTAAGCCTTTGCCAATTACTCTTTCACCAAGGCATAATACATTAGCATCGTTGTGTTCTCTACTCATACGAACAGAAAAGGCATCTCCACAAGTAACTGCTCGAATCCCTTTGCATTTGTTTGCAGCAATAGCAACACCTAAACCTGTTCCACAAATAATAATAGCTTGAGTTACAGTTCCTTTTGCAATTTCATCGCACACTGCTTTTGAAATATCAGGATAATCGCAAGAGTCTTCACTGTGAGTGCCACAATCAAGGACTTCAATTCCCTTAGCTTGTAAATACGTTTTCAAATGTTCTTTTAGATGAAAGCCACCATGATCGCTTCCTAATGCTAATTTCATTGATATCACTCCTTGTTTTGTAGTTATTTTAGTAAAAAAACTATAAATTTATTTTACCATAAATGTAGGTATATGTGTATTCTTTTTTGGTGAAATTTCACCTTTTTCTACTAACAAAATATTTAAGCCTGCCGCCTTGCGTAATCTATTCATTACAGCTACACCTAAACCTTGTTCAGGCACACCAACACTTAAGATAACATCTAAATCCTGACGATCAAAATCTCTTAGTAAAAAATACATTTTCTCCGCTAAATCATTTACGTTACTACCCCAACTTGAAACTTTACATTTTTCATTAGAAACTATTTTGGTTGCAAGATTATCATCGCAAAGAACTCCTACTTTTAAACCTGCAAGAACTCCTTGCAAAACACTTGCAAGAAACGCTTCCTCAACATCAGCACCTTCAAATAAATACATTTCAGCTTGCGGTGCATAATGTTTATATTTCATACCAGGCGCTTTAGGAGCAAAATCTCCCTCTGTTACTAAAGCCGGATCTACTTCAACAGCTCCAAGCACTTCTTCTAGCATTTCCTTGGTAATCCCACCTGGTCTTAAAATCATAGGTATCGGCGTAGTTGTATCAACAACGGTAGATTCTACACCTATTCCGCATTCACCACCATCTAAGATCCCAGCAATTTTTCCTGTCATATCTTCTAAAACATCTTTGGCGTTTGTAGGACTTGGTTTACCAGAAATATTAGCACTTGGTGCAGCAAGCGGCACACCTGCTAACTTTATGAACTCTCTTGCAACAGGATGTGACGGCATTCTAATTGCCACCGTACTTAGTCCTGCGCTTACTTCATCTGGAATAATATTTGATTTAGGCGCAATTATAGTAAGAGGCCCTGGCCAAAACTTTTCTATTAAAAGCTTAGCATTTTCATTTAATCCATTTACTAATTGGTCTACGTCAGTTGTTTCAGCAACATGCAAAATAAGCGGATTATCCGCAGGACGTCCTTTAGCAGCAAATATTTTCCTTACTGCTTCTTTAGACAAACCATTAGCACCTAATCCATACACTGTTTCTGTTGGAAAGGCAACAACTTCATCTCCCAAAATTAAATCAGCTGCTTCACGCAAATATTCTGTTTTATTATTTTTTAAGTCCCAAAACAAAGTTTGCATACTTACTATCCTTCCTACAAGCAAATACCATTCTATCTATGTTCGCATAATCAAATGCTATTGTAGTAATTTCAAGCCCAGCAGCTTTACATAAATCTTCTACTGGTTCCCCTTCATTAATGCCTACCTCAAAAGCTAACATACCGTCTTCTTTTAAATATTCATTAACTTCAGCACAAATCTTTTTATAAATATCAAGTCCATCTACTCCTGCTACTAAAGCTAAAGTAGGTTCTTTTTTTACATCTAAAGCTAATTTTTCCATATCCACTTCGGAAATATAAGGCGGATTAGATACAACAACATCAAATTGTTTTTCTTTTGGTAATTGTGTATATAAATCCGACTCTACGAATTTTAATCTATCACTGACTTCTAATATTTCTGCGTTTTCTTTAGCAACAGTTAATGCCCCAACAGAAATATCTACTGCTGTTCCCGTTGCGTTAGGAAGCATTTTTAATAAAGAAATTGCAATAGCCCCACTACCTGTCCCTATATCTAGGAAACTTACCGCATCTTCACCAATAGCTTTTGCTAGATTTTCCACCAAAAGTTCTGTTTCTGGGCGCGGAATAAGTACATTACTATTTACTTTAAATTCGTAATGTAAAAAGTCTTTCTTCCCTAAGATATATGCTATTGGCTCATGATTAGCACGCAGCTTAACATATTCTCTATATTGAGTTAGTTCCTGCTCTTGCAAAGGTTGTTCAAAATGCACATAAAGCATTACTCTGTCGCACTTTAAAACAGCACAAAGCAGTACTTCCGCATCAAGCCTAGGATTTTCTAGGCCTTTATCTGCGAAATACTGCTTTGTCCAATCTAATATTTTAGTAATAGTCCAAACCGGTCTTGTTTCCATTACTTCACCTGTTGTAATAATTCACTTTGTCTTGCTGTAATTAGTGCAGTTAAAAGTTCGTCTAAATCACCATTAACAACACTTTCTAGCTTGTGCAAAGTTAATCCTATTCTATGGTCAGTTACCCTACCTTGTGGGTAATTATAGGTACGGATACGTTCACTACGATCACCAGTACCAACTTGACTTTTGCGATCCTCTGCAGTTGCACTACGTTGTTCTTCTTCAGCTTTTTCTAGAATTTTAGCCCTTAAGACACGCATGCATTTTTCTCTATTTTTCATTTGAGATTTTTCATCTTGACACTGAACTACGATACCTGTAGGAAGATGGGTAATACGAACAGCAGACTCAGTTTTGTTTACGTGTTGTCCACCTGCTCCACCTGCGCGATAAGTATCAATACGCAAATCACTATCTTTAATTGCTACATCTACTTCTTCTGCTTCAGGTAATACCGCAACAGTTACAGTAGAAGTATGTACGCGACCTTGAGATTCTGTTTCCGGAACACGTTGTACACGATGTACACCACTTTCAAATTTCATACGACCAAATACATCTGTACCACTTAATTGGAACACAACTTCTTTAAATCCACCTAAACCTGTAGGATTAGAATCTAAAATTTCCACGCTCCAACCACGTTCTTCAGCATAACGAGTGTACATACGGAAGAGTACTCCAGCAAAAAGTGCTGCCTCATCACCGCCTGCACCACCACGAATTTCAATAATTGCATCTTTATCATCATTAGGATCAGAAGGCAATAGCAAAATAGTAAGCTTTTCTTCATACTCAGCTAATTTTGGTTTAATGCTTTTGATTTCTTCTTTAGCCATTTCAGTAAGATCAGCATCACTGCCATCTTCTAAAATTTCCATAGCTTCATCATAAGCTTTTTTCATGTCACGATATTCACGATATGTAGTTATAATATCAGTCAATTTAGCATGTGCTTTGGTACACTTTTGCCATTGAGCTTGATCCGCAATAACATCTGGATCGCTTATTTTAGCTTCTAAATCTAAATATTTTTCTTCTAACCCACGTAATTTATCTAACATTTGCACTCCTAATTTTATTCTTCATTTTCTTTTTCTAATAATTTTAATTCTTCATCCACAAGCACAGCAGGCGTTCCAAAACTATCATCAGTTTTAGGACTAGGAACTGCTTCAGGATATTCTTCAGGCAATACTGCTTTTAAAGAAGCAATAGCTACCTCTATTTGATCATCATCAGGTTCACGAGTAGTGATTTTTTGCAAACATAAGCCTGGAGCAATAGAAGCTTTAACCCAAGCTTGATCAATATGCGCACCTGCATAACGAATAATTTCATAACTTACACCAGCAATTACTGGCATTAAAACAATACGTGATAAAATTCGTTCCACTAAATTAGGCCAACCTAAAAAAGTAAATACGAACATACTTATCATCATAACAATCATCAAGAAATTAGTTCCACAACGAGGATGTAATGTAGAAAACTGTCTTACATTTTCCACCTCAAGCGGTAACCCAGCTTCATAAGTATAAATAGTTTTATGTTCTGCCCCATGATACTGGAATACTCTTTGAATATCTTTCATTCTAGAAATTGCAGTAATATAAAGCAAGAATATAAGCATTCTTAATGAACCCTCTGCTATATTAAGCCACATAGGATTATCTGTTACACCATGTAAAAATCTCATAGACCAAGTCGGAATAATAATAAAAAGAACCACAGCAAGAATAACAGAAAATGCTATAGTCATAGCCATTTCTTTACTATCCATCTGCTCATCTTCTTCACCTGAAACTTGCGCAGAATAAGCCAATGCTTTCATGCCGTGATACAAAGATTCTACAAGTGCCACAACTCCTCGTAGCAAAGGTTTTTTCAAAATAGGATATCTATCTGTAATACTACTAACAGGATGAACATCTACAATAATTTCGCCATCAGCTTGACGTACTGCAACTGCAATATTTTTGCCGCCACGCATCATAACGCCTTCAATTACCGCTTGCCCACCTACATTTTGTTTTTTTGTCATAGTTTGTCTCCAAAACATCCGGATATAAACACAGCAGAGCCAAAGGCTCTGCTGTGAGTGTTATTTTTGTCCGTAACGTTTGTTGAATTGTTCAATACGACCACGAGCAGTCATATTACGTTGTTGTCCTGTAAAGAAAGGATGACATTTAGAACAAACGTCTACACGTAATTCTTCTTTAACTGAACCAGACATAAAAGAATTACCGCAACCGCAAGTAACTTTTACCTCTTGGAATTTAGGATGAATAGCTTCTTTCATTTTTAGCACCTCACTTTTCTATCGCAAAAATGTTTCCAGACATTAATGCTTATGTATTGTAACATATATAACATAAGAGTGCAAGCAATAATTTTATCTGTTTTTAACTTGTAAACAGCCCTTAAAAGTGGTATATTTCTATACATAGGAGCTACTCAATAAATGTAGTAATAGTTTCTTATTTATATATAGGAGGTACTATAATGAAAAAAACTAGTTCAGAAAGTCAAATAATAATCAGCGAAGTTATGATGCCTCAACAGGCAAACGTTGCTGGTAATATACATGGCGGAGAAATCATGAAACTTATGGATTCTGCTGCTTATGCAACTGCAAGAAGATATGCTCGCACTAATGTAGTTACTGCTCGTGTAGATGAATTAAAATTTCATCTTCCTATTTTCGTAGGCGATTTAGTAATGTGTACTGCGCAAGTTGTATATACAGGGAAAGCTTCAATGGAAGTTGCTGTTTTAGTAGATGTAGAGGATTTAGAAACCGATGGTAAAAAGCGTGCTTTAACTGCGTTTTTCACTATGGTTGCCTTAGATAAAAAAGGTCGTCCAACTCAAGTTCCTTCTCTAGTTTGTGAAACAGAAGATGAAAAGAAGGCCTTCGAAGAAGGTAAAATCCGTTACGAATCTCGTAAAAAATAGTTTAATAATTTAATTAATACCCCATAGGTCCCTAGGTTCAATTAGAATTCACCTAGTTACCTATGGGGTATTTTATTTAATATTTCCTAACCATCTACCAATATTATTGATTTTTAATTTTATTTTTCTACTTCTTCTATCTTCTTATTATACCGTTGCATAACTGCATCCATATCGCCTTTAAGCCAAAGTTCTAGGGCATCCGCCATATCTTTAATAGCCTTTTCTATAACAGCACCTTCGTCTTTAGAAAACTTATTTAGCACATGGCTAACAACTGCTCTATTATTTCTTTCTGGATGACCAATACCTACTTTAAATCTAGGAAAAACATCTGTACCAAGATGATCTTGTATAGATTTTATCCCATTATGACCACCAGCAGAACCTTTTCTTCTTATACGCAACTGACCTAATGGTAAATCCATATCATCTTGAATAACAGCAATGTCTTCTGGTTCAATATCATAAAAATTAGCAAAAGATCCTACTGCATTACCACTTAAATTCATATAAGTAGTAGGTTTTACCAAAAAGACTTTTTCAGGAGCTCTATATTCAGTACAAAGAGCATTGCGGTCGGATTTCCAAGCAGGACAATTCCAACGTTTAGCAAGTTCTTCTACTACCATAAAACCTATATTATGTCTTGTATTTTCATATTCTTTTCCTATGTTTCCTAAACCAACAATCAATTTCATAGAAATGCTCCCTTTGTTTAACTATTTTCGTGCATTTATATTTTCTGTTACTGTAACAAAATTAAACCCAGCTTCGCGCAAATCTTTAGCAATAAGCGGTATCGCTTTAATAGTCTCAATTCTTGACGCTTGTTTCTTTGGACTATCTCCATCATGTAATAATACTATATTACCATTCTTAGCATCTTGCAAGGTACGTGTAGCAATTTCTTCCGCACTAATACCTGTCCAATCACGAGGTGATACAGTCCAGTTTACTATAGTAAGTCCTGTTTTTTCAGCTACAGAGAAAACTGTTGTATCTTTAAACCCATGTGGAGGACGCCAATATTTTACAGGCTGCCCTGTTAATCTTTCTAAAATCTTCTTGCCTATACTAATTTCTTCATAGGCTTCTTCGTGAGACAGTTTTAAATAATCTTTATGTTCATTTGCATGCAAACCTATTTCATGTCCTGCTGTTACAACTGCCTTAACTAAGTTTGGTTGCTTTTCAGCTTCTTCTGCTACCATAAAAAAAGTTGCTTTAATATCAGCTCGTTTTAAAGCCTCTAAAATCTGCTGCGTATACGGGCTATATGGTCCATCATCAAAAGTTAATGTAATAATTTTATTACCCGGGGAATCTTTTATCTCTCTCCCAACAATTATATTAGTATCTAAAATTGTATTAGGTAAAACAGCAGCCAGCAGACTGCCGCCGCCTAAACCAATACAAAGTACTGTTATAAGTACAGCATTTTTTTTAGAAAAATATTTATATTTACCTAGCCAGAGTGCTACTAAACTCACTAAGGCTGTTATGGCAATAATATTAACTACTCTCATGAAAGTCCCTCAATATAATATAGATAAAAAAGGCTTACCGAATATGGTAAGCCTTTTGATTATTTCTTTGTTTCTTCAAATAATTGACTTACTGACCAGTCATTATAAATACGCAATACTGTTTCTGCTAAAATCGGTGCTACAGAAAGCACTTTTATTTTAGGATGTTTTTTATTAGGCGGAAGCGGAATAGTATTTGTTACCACAAGCTCCGTAATTTCAGATTGTGCAATACGACTTAATGCTGGATCTGTCAAAATTGGATGTGTACAACAAGCATAAATATCGCCTGCGCCAAATTTCTTAAGTGCAAGAGCAGCTTCTGCTAAAGATCCTGCTGTATCTACCATATCATCAACCATAATTGCAGTTTTGCCTTCTACGGAACCGATTAAGTTCATAACTTCAGCAACACCTGGTTCTGGACGACGTTTATCAATAATTGCCATTGGGCAATCAAGTTTTTCTGCCATTTTTCTAGCGCGACCAACACCACCAAGATCTGGAGATACTACTATCATATCTTTCAAATTTTTGTCTTTGATGTAATCAGCTAAAATGTAACCCCCTGGCATATGATCAAAAGGGATGTTAAAGAAACCTTGAATTTGTGCAGCATGTAAGTCGATAGTTACTACTCTAGTAATACCAGCAGTTTCTAATAAATCTGCCATTAATTTTGCAGTAATAGGCTCACGACCACGAGCTTTACGATCTTGGCGTGAATATCCATAATAAGGAACGATTGCTGTAATATGATTTGCGGACGCACGTTTAAATGCATCAGCCATAATCAAAAGTTCCATAATGTTGTCATTTACATCAGGTCCACAAGTAGGTTGAACGATGAAAATATCCTTACCACGAACACTTTCATTAATCATTACTTGAACTTCTCCGTTGTTAAAACGATTGATTACTGCATCACCTACAGTAGTGCCTAAATAAGCAGCAATTTCACGAGCTAAATCAGGATTAGCATTACCCGCAAAAATTCTAAACTTACCCTCTTCTGCTAACATTTTCTTATCCCTCCAAAGTAACATTTAAAATTAAATTTATCACCTATTATTAGTATACAACTTCCCCTGAAAATTTTACAAGGATTTTATTTCTAAAAAGTTACACTTTTTTGCAAAAAAACAAACTTTTTATGTAACTATTGTATTTATATGAAAATTCATAATTTTATTTAATCTTTTTTTACCCAGTCTTCAAGGTTCTTTTGTTTAGCACGAGCTATACCTAAAGCATTTTCTGGAACGTCTTTAGTAATGGTAGATCCTGCGCCAACATAAGCACCCTTTTCAACTGTTACTGGAGCAACAAGGTTGGTATTACAACCAATAAACGCATTGTCTTTTACAACTGTGCGATATTTATTTTTACCATCATAATTTACAGAAATACATCCGCAACCAATATTAACACCACTGCCAATATCACTATCTCCAATATAAGTTAAGTGCGGTAATTTACTGCCTTCACCAATATTAGAGTTTTTAACTTCTACAAAGTTACCAATTTTTACATTATCACTAATAACTGTATCAGGTCTTAAGTGAACATACGGACCAACAGTAACACCGTTACCAACTTTGCAATCATGTCCATAAACAAATTGCAAATTAGTATTGTTACCTACTTTTACATTAGTTAAACGTACATTAGGTCCAATTTGGCAATCCTCACCAATGGTTGTATTTCCTTCAAGCCAAGTATATGGATAAATTACTGTATCAGGAGCAACAACAACTGTTTTTTCAACAAAAGTGCTTGCTGGATCCATAATAGTAACACCTGCATCCATAAGTTTATCTAAAATTCTAATACGCATAATGCTTTCAGCTTCAGCAAGTTGTTTACGAGAATTTATCCCCATAATCATATCGCTATCTTCTGTAATAACACCTGCAACTTTTTTACCTTGTACATGAAGTTTTGCTAATACATCCGTTAAATAATACTCGCCTTGCGCATTATCGCAAGTAAGAGTTTGAAGAACTTCAAACAATGCTTTATTATCTACACAATAAATACCTGTATTAATTTCTTTAATTGCTTTTTGTTCTGCAGTAGCATCTTTTTCTTCAACAATTGCTACTACATTATTATTTTCATCTCGCACTATTCTGCCATAGCCAAAAGGATTAGCCATTACTGCGCTTAACACACTTGCTACAGCTCCAGTTTTAAGATGTTCTTGATAAAATTTTTCAAGCTCAGTAGCTTCTAAAAGAGGCGTATCTCCACAAATAATCATGGTAGTACCATCGAAATCTTGTAAATTAGCTTGCGCTTGCATAACTGCATGACCGGTTCCTAATTGCTCTTTTTGCATAGCAATATCCGCTTGGCTCCCTACCATAGCTTCAACTAACTCTGCCTCATGTCCAACAACCACAACTTTTTTAGTGCAAGAAATTGCATCAGCAACATCTAAAACATGTTGAAGCATAGCTTTACCACCAACTTGGTGTAAAACTTTAGGCAATTTAGATTTCATTCTCGTCCCCTTGCCTGCAGCAAGGATAATAGCAGCTAATTTACTCATTATAAATTCCTCTTCTCGCTAATTTTAATTACTATATAACTATTTTACCCAATCTAAGTTAGACCTGCAAATTTTTTAATGAACCTCTACAGTATAACCTTCTCTACGTAATTCAGCTACAATAAGTTCTGCGTGAGCACTATCTTTAGTATCAATATCCATTTCTACCATAGTTTGACCAATATTAATATTACGACCAGCATGCTCATGGTGAACGAATACAATGTTAGCTCTATTTCTTGCAATACTTGCAATGAAGCGTTGTAATTCTCCTGGTTTATCAACTAAATAAGTAACTAATTTAACACGACGACCAGATTTCACAAGACCGCTTTCAATAATACGAGATACTACATTAACATCGATATTACCACCACTTACTACACCGACTGTATTACCAAAATTTGGAATTCCGCCTGTAAGGATTGCTGCCAAAGAAATTGCACCAGCACCTTCAGCTACAATCTTAGCACGTTCCATCATAAGAAGAATTGTTTCTGCAATATCGCCTTCTTTTACTAAAACAATATCATCCACATATTTATTGATCAAATTAAAAGTATTTTTACCTGGTTTTTTTACAGCGATACCATCAGCAATAGTGTTTGCTTCTGGAGTTTCTACCCATTTTTCTGCATGTTTAGCAAGATACATTGCAGGAGCACCACTTGCTTGAACACCATAAACTTTAACTTTAGGATTAATAGCTTTTACTGCTGTAGCAATACCAGCAATAAGTCCACCGCCACCAACAGGTACTACAATTGTTTTAGTATCTGGGGCTTGTTTTAAAATTTCAAGAGCAATAGTTCCTTGTCCGGCAATAACTGCTGGATCATCATATGCATGTACAAAAGTCGCACCTGTTTCTTCTTGAATGCGTACTGCTTCAGCATAAGCATCATCGTAAGTAGCACCTTTTAAAACAACTTTTGCGCCATAATTTTCAGTAGCTTCAATCTTTGCTAAAGGAGCACCCTCAGGCATAACAATAGTAGATTTGATTCCAGCTGCTGTTGCAGCTAAAGCCACGCCTTGCGCATGATTACCTGCAGATGCAGCAATTACACCATGAGAACGTTTTTCATCACTTAAAAGACCTATACAGTTCCCAGAACCTCTAACTTTAAAAGAACCTGTACGTTGCATATTTTCTAATTTTAATCCTACTTCATAGCCTGCCATTCTTGAAAAAGTACTACTTCTTTCAATTGGGGTTTCATGAACTACACCTTTTAATCTTTTTGCTGCAGCTTCTATATCTTTTAATGAAATTACATCTTTTACTATTCTTGCCATTATTTGTCCTCTTTCTCTAGCATAGCTTCTGCAGCTAGCCAATCTTCTTTTTTGTCAATATCCATTCCAATCTCTGGATAATGGGAAATAATTTTATTACATTCAAAACTCAAAATATCCGATGCCCTATTTACAATGTCTTTACTAGATGCTAAACGTAAAACAAACTTAACCACAAAGCTCCAGCCAATTAAACTTGCTAACTTCATTGGACTCTTGCGCCTTGCGAAGATTTCATTTGCCTTAATCATGCCTTGGGAAATAATTTTTGTGTCTAATACCATCATATTTCCTCCAGTAAAACATCCATCTTTTAATGTGAAATAAGTTCTTTTAAAATTAGGATATTTCTCCAAACAATTTATTTTTGGAATAATAGGATAGAAACACTCACCTTGTAATTGTTCTACTTGTGTTAAAAAGTCTTCAATAGCTTCCTGGGTAACAAAAGGAATATCATCACAAATAAAAAATACTCTTCCTTGAGATCCTAAGTGTTCAACACCAGCTTTAGCTGATTCTGGCATATTATTGCCACCAGCACAGACTTCTACGCCCTCAATACTAGGCATTTTTGCTACTACATCTTCATCAACTACAACTACAATTTTTCCAATATATTTACTTTTCTTTAATGGTTCTATAATGTAATCGAGCAGGCGCCGACCATTTAAAATAGCCAACGCCCGCACATCTGTTCCGATTAGATCTTGCAGAGAAGCTTTTTTGCCTCCAGCAACAACAACTACATCATATATTATATTGTTAATCTTTTGCATTTTGTCCTTCTAACATAGATTTCAAAAGAGTTTGTTCTGCATTTTCTAAATGTACGCGAGCAGCAGCTTGAGCTCCTTCTACATCACGAGCAGCAATACGTTCTACTAGTAAACGATGCTCTGCCATAGTATCAGCAAGACGTCCTGGATAGTTCATGGATGTACCTCTAATCCCTGTAATTTGTTCACGTAAATTACTGATAATGTTACGTAATCTTTCATTACGACTTGCTGTATAAAGAATGTCATGGAACGCAGTATCAACTTCAACAATTTTTTCCAAATTATAATCAGCTACATGAGTACCGATTTCAACTAATAACTTTTTAAGGTCTTCTAGTTCTTCCTCAGTAATTCGTTCCGCAGCTAAACCTGCTGCCAAAACATCCAAACAAATTCTAATTTCATAAACGTCGTTAATATCTTTGATAGAAATATTTGCAACATAGGTTCCTCTTCTAGGAATCATTACCACAAATCCTTCTAACTCAAGTTTACGAATCGCTTCTCTTACAGGAGTACGACTTACTCCCATTTCATCAGCTAATTGGATCTCCATTAAACGTTCGCCAGGGCTAAAAGTACCATCAATAATCGCTTGGCGAATATGCTCGCAAACTAACTCTCTTAGAGGTTTATAACTATCAAGTCTAATTTGTTCTAGATGTCCTGCCATTACCACTCTCTCCTCTCAATAGTACCCGTTACAGCTATTTCTAAATCTAAATCCATCAACGCTGCTGCAATACTATTTGCTTTTATTTTATCCGGACTTATACCAAATACAGTAGGTCCACTACCACTCATTAGTGCTAATTCAGCACCTTTTTCGAGCATTTTCTTTTTTATATCTAAAATGATTGAATATTGCGCGCTAGTAACTAGCTCTAACACATTTCCACAATTATCCAAAATCATCTTAAAATCTTTTTCTTTTATTGCTTCTGTCAGTTTTCCAATATTAGGATGATCAACATTCTTCAACTTATCATATTCGCGATAAGCCCAAGGCGTTGAAACTGAAACTGTAGGTTTTGCTAATACTAAATCCATATAAGGAATATCTGCTAGAGGTTCTAAAATTTCACCTCTACCTGTTGCAAGACAAGTTCCACCAGCAATACAAAAAGGAACATCTGAGCCTAAATCTGCTGCTAAACGTTCAAGCTTAGCACAACTTAAGTTTAAGTCCCACAATTTATTAAGCCCTCTCATTACAGCTGCAGCATCTGTACTACCACCTGCTAAACCAGCTGCTATGAAAATATTCTTTTCTATATGTATATGCACATTTGGTTCTCTATTACCAACACGCCCCATTAAAACTGCAGCCTTCCAAGCTAAATTGTCTGGTCCGCTTTCTAAAGTTTTATTGGTGCAGGTAACTTTAAGTTCCGTATCTGGAGTAATAATTATTTTATCGCTAAGCTCAATGCTTTGCATAATCATTTCCACTTCATGATACTTATCAGGACGTATGCCTAAAACATCCAATCCCAAATTTATTTTTGCATAAGCTGTTTCTATTACTTGCATATTTTTTTCCTTAATTAAATTTTGTATACAATATATTTTATCCTGCTTTTTGTATAACTGCAAGTAAAAAATACATTTTTTTTAATTTTTTGGTAAAAACATTACACTTTTTGTAAAGTACAAAACATTTTTTCTTGTATTTATTGCTTTTTTGTTTAAAAATGATACTATGGATTATGTATTTATAGTTATTAACATTTTATGAGGAGATTTTATGAACCATGCAGCATATCTTTCGATAATTTTCGGTGCTGGGCTTTGGGGTTTTATAAGTATTTGGTTAAATTTCTTGATGGATTCAGGTTTATCTTCCTATCAAGTTTCCGCTACTAGAGTAACTCTAGGCGCAATAATCATGTTAGTCATTACTGCCTATAAAAATCCTGAGTACCTTAAAATAAAACTTAAAGATTCTTGGCTATTTATTGGCACAGGTATCATCAGCCTTCTATTTTTTAATTTCAACTATTTCGTAACCATCCGTAATGGAGGCGTCGCAATTGCTGCGATGCTTTTATATACAGCACCAGCTTTTGTAGTTATTATGTCAGTAATCTTTTTCAAAGAAAAAGTTACTTTGCAAAAAATATTAGCACTTTGCTCCACATTATTAGGTTGTGCTTTTCTCACAGGTGTTTTAGCGGGCAAGATTAGTATAGCTTCTGGAACCTTGTTTACTGGACTTTTATCCGGCTTTGGTTATGCTTTATATAGTATTTTTGCCAAACCAGCAACAGAAAAATACCATCCCTTAACAATTACGACCTATACTTTCGTATTTGCAGCACTAGGCAATTTAGCCTTCATTAATGTTCCAGATACCTTAGCAAAAACTTCTAGTCTGCATGTCCTATTAGCCTGTTTAGGCTTAGCTTTTTTCTGTACAGTGTTACCATATCTTTTTTACACCAAAGGGTTAGAAAAAGTCGATCCAGGCATTGCCTCTATCTTAGCTACTATTGAACTTGTTGTAGCAAGTATAGTAGGTTTCACTATATTTAAGGAAGAAGTTACTTTAGAAAAGCTTTTAGGTATAATCTTAATTATGTTCTCTGTAGTACTTTTAAATCTAAAACGCAAATAAAAAGACCAACTCATAGAGTTGGTCTTTTGTTGTTTCTAGATTATTTATCTTTCATATGTACATTGAGATGTGGAATTGCTGCGTTAATACCATGTTTTTCATAGGATTTTTTTACAGCTTCTAAAAGTCCAAAATATCCATCCCAGTAAACTTCACTTTTTACCCAAACACGAACAACATATTCTAAAGAGTATTCTTTATAAGACATGATGTTAATGAAAGGAGCTGGATCTTGTAATGCTTGTGGTAAAGAATCAACTGCTTCTTTTAATGCAAGTTTTGCAGTTTCAACTGGCACATCATAACCAGCACAGAAAGTTAAATCTACTCGGCGTAATGGCTCAGAAGAGAAATTAGTAATTTTATTTGCTGCTACTTCACTATTTGGAACAAAAATAACTTTGTTATCGATAGTTAAGATTTTTACACACACAAGAGTAATTTCAACAACAAAACCTTCTGCACCAGAACCACCGATAGCAACATATTCACCAGCTTTAAATGGTTTTGCAATTAAAAGCATAATACCATTTGCTAAGTTAGAGAATGCACCTTGTACAGATAAAGCAACTGCTAAACCTAACATACTTAAAACTGCAATTAGAGATGCAATTGGAATACCAATACTTTGAGCAATGATACATACCATAATAAAGTTTAATAAAACTCTAATTGTTGCTCTCATAAAACCGTGTAAAGTTTTATCAAAACCAAAACGATTAAGCATTTTGTCAACAGGGCTCATCAAACATTGAATAACCATATAACAAATAATAAAAATAACAATTGCGGAAATAATATTTCCTACACTTAGATCTCCTACTGAAAAAGCTAGAATTTCTTGAATAGTTTTCATAACATCCATAACAAAACCTCCTAATATTTTATGTATGATATTATATCATATTTTGTTAAATTTGTGACATATTTTGTTGTTTTTTTGCATATTTTTTTATTGCTATACATAGAATAACAAGTGAGGTAATCTT
>CAMTOO010000009.1 GCA_947074185.1 uncultured Negativicutes bacterium | reverse complement strand
TTTGGTTATTTTGTTGCTAAACTTATAATGAAGGGTGCTTCGGTTTTTGGTGGAATGATATTAATAAAGTCAGTTTGTTTTAAAATGTGTTCGAATTATTGGAAGTTTTCAACATTAAACTTTTTAAAACGAGCATCGGCAATATATAGATCATAAGCCATAAGTTTCATTCCAAATGCTTCAAGTCTTGTAGCTACAAGACTACCGAGACGACCACGACCAATAATACCTAAAGTTTTACCAAATAATTCACTACCTTTTAAACCACTTCTATCCCACACTCTAGATTCAATCATTTTATGTGCACGAACTAAATTACGAGAAGATGATAGTAATAAACCAATAGTATGTTCTGCTGTAGATACGATATTTGATTCTGGAGTATTTACAACAATAACACCACGATTAGTAGCGCCTTCCATTTCAATATTATCTACACCATTACCAGCTCTACCAACAACTTTTAAATTAGTTGCATGTTCATAAAACTCTTCATTAATTTTAGTCACACTACGCACAACAATTGCATCATACTCAGGAATAACTTTTAATAGTTCTTCCCTTGTAATATCTGTGCATACATCAACTTGAAAGTCTTTTGCGTTTTTTAAAACTTCAATGCCTTTGTCAGAAATTTTTTCAGTTACAATAATTTTCATTTTTTCTTCCTCCTAAGAATTCCAAGGATGTTTATAAACAAAAAACTCTCATCCTTGATTATTAATCAAGGACGAGAGTATGGTTACTCACGTGGTGCCACCTTTTTTCACTGCAACTGCAGCCTTCATTTATGATATATCGGTCATACCCGGATAGGTTGCTACCCCTATCTTCTCCAGAGTGGAATTGTTATTTTCTCATGAACGGTTCGCACTAACCACCGTCTTTCTGTACAATCGAAACTAACAGGCTCTTTCATCGATTTAAAATATTTAATTACTTAATTAGGATTATAGGCTTTAAATGTACAAAAGTCAATTTGTATTTGTGTAATGTTTGATACACAAATCAACATTTAGATAGCAATATCAATTTTTGCACTTACGCCTACACCTTGAACTCTATTAAAGCTAGTTGGATTTTTACTATCCATAGGAATTAATGCTTGAATTCTAAAACTTCTATTCATGAAATCCCCTTCAAGTGCAAGAGCTGCTTGAGTTCTATCAACTGCACTTTTAGGGCCACTTACTTGTGCTGCGCCAACATAACCTTTGCTACCAACTGCAATGATTGGAACAACTTTTGTTGCATATTCATCACTGATGCTATATTTAGCAGTTAATTTATTTATGAAAACATTAAGATCTCCAGCATATCTATCAACTAATACTGCAACACCACCTGTTTTTAATATTGAAGTTATTACTCCAGCATTAACTTTAGGCATAGCATTTCCTAAAATAAACCCACATAATAGCGTTGCTACAATAATACGTTTTTTCATAATAAATCCTCCTTAGAAATATATATTTTTTTCAAAAATAACATTAACAAACATCTAAAAATATGATATAATAACTTATGTTTTTAATTAATCGTTTAATTTAAATGTTAAGACTTTTCTCTAACATTTCTTACAGCAATATAATACCATATTTTCATCTTATTTACAAAGGAGACCTATATTATGACAATGGCCAATACACCTCATAAAATTCTTGTAGCAGCAACAAAACTTTTTGCAGAAGAGCACTTTGATTCTGTGTTTATAAAACGTATAGCATCTCTTGCAGGGGTTAATAGTGCCCTTATCTCCTATTATTTCGGGGGCAAGAAAAAACTTTATCAAGAAGTTCTTAATGATCAAGCTAATATCTTCCTGAAATCTATAGAAGAAGTTTCTAACAAAAAGGATTTATCTGCAAAAGAAAAAATCAACTTGTTTGTAAAAGCTCAAATAAAAATCCAATTAAGTAATACTATGACCATGCACATTGTTTATAGAGAACTTCTAACGCCAACTGAAGTTGGTAGTGTAGTTATCCAAAAGAAATTCTTCAAAATATATGAATTTTTATTCCAAATGGTAAAAGCAGCTATCGAGGAAAAATCTTTCAAACAAGATTTAAACCCTCAACAAGTTACTCACACTCTAGAAAGTATGATTGTCTTCTATCTTTTAGCTAGAGCACAAATTAAAATTTCTCAAAACTTGTCTAATAAAGCTGAAGAAGAACAATATGTTAATTCTCTTTACGAAAGTTATTTAAATACCATTGAAAATTAGGAGGAAAATAATGAAATTACCTACATTAAACAGAAATCATTTTATTATACTTGGCGTATTATTATTTCTCCTATTTGTTTGGAGAGTAGGTACTGCTTTATTTAGCTCTCCTGAAATCGCAAAACCAATACCAATAGTTCGAACCATAACCATTGGAGCAAGTTCTAATGATCATATGTCTTCCTATCCTGGTGAAATTCGAGGCAAATACGAAAGTAATCTCGCATTTCAAACATCCGGAAAAATCATTAATCGTTACGTAAATTTAGGAGACAATGTTAATAAAGGGCAAGTATTAATGGAAATCGACCCTATCGACGTGAGTCAAGCCTATGAAGGTGCTTCTGCTGCACTTGCTAGTGCTGAAGCAAATTATAAATTAGCAAAAGATAATTATGGTCGCTTTTCTAAACTTTATGAAAGTGGCGCTGTTAGTCAAATGGTCTTAGAGCAATATAAAGTTCAATTTGAAGCAGCTGATGCTACCTTGCGTCAAGCTAGAGCACAATATAATTCTAGTTCAAATCAATTATCTTATACCAAGTTAGTTGCAAATTTCTCTGGCAGTATTGCTGCCATCAATGGTGAAATAGGTCAAGTTGTTGCGGCAGGAACGCCAATGATTACCATTGTCGAAGATGGTCAAAGAGAAATTAAAATTCATGTTCCTGAAAATCAATTAGATAAAATTTCTTTAGGTCAAAAAGCCACTGTTACTTTCTGGGCTTTAAAAGATGTATCTGTTGCAGGTCATATTGCTGAAATAGCACCTATGGCTGACCCAGCTACTCGTACCTACACTGTAAAAGTTACTGTTGATCAAATGCCAGCAGATGCAAAACTAGGCATGACAGCAAAAGTATTCCTCGATAACGGTGTTTCTACCAATATCCAAATACCAACTAATGCTATTTATCAAACAGATAATACACCTAAAGTTTGGGTTGTTAAAGATAATAAAACAGTTCTTCTACCTGTAACTATAAGCGGCTATGCTGGCAATAATGTTACGATTTCTAACGGACTTAATAACGGAGACATCATTGTTATCGGTGGACTTAATAAACTTTCAGAAAACCAAGAAGTAAAACTTGAGGAAGGAGCTTCAAAATGAAAAGCAATTGGGCAGAATGGTCTATAAAAAACAAACAAGTTGTTTACTTTTTTGCGATACTTGTTCTTGTTATGGGCATTTTCTCATACAACATGCTTGGACGTAGTGAAGATCCTAATTTTACCGTTAAACAAATGGTTGTTTCTGCTGCTTGGCCAGGGGCAACTGCTCAAGAAATGGAGCAGCATGTCACTGATAAACTAGAAAAAACTATCCAGACAGTAAAAAATGTAAAATATATAACTAGTTATTCTAGACCTGGTGTTGCTGTCGTTACCGTCTATATTAAAGATGAAGTTCCTGGTTCCAAAATACGTGATCTTTGGCAGGAAGTCCGAAATCTAGTTGCTGATGCTAAAGGTGATTTACCTGCTGATGTTCGTGGTCCATTCTTTAACGACCATTTCGATGATGTATTCGGTAATGTTTATGCAGTTACTTCAGATAGCTTTTCTTATGAGGACATGCGTAAAATTGCTTCCTCCATTAAAAATCAATTAGTCCTTATCAAAGATGTAAAAAAAGTAGAATTAGTCGGAGTTCAACCAGAAAAAATTTATATTCAAGTTTCAAATAATAAATTAGCACAATTAGGTATTTCCATTGATACTTTGGCTACTATTATTCAGGCAGAAACTGCTGTTGTTCCTGCGGGCATGGTAGAAAACAATGAAGAAAATACTTATTTGCGACTAACCGGCTTGCCTAACACTGTTGCTAATATTGAAAGTTTACCTTTAAGCGCAAATAATCGTACTTTTAGATTAGGTGATGTTGCTACTATAAAAAGAGACTATGCTGATCCAGCAGAACCTAAAATGTATGTTAACGGAAAACCTTCTGTAGGACTTGCAATTTCTATGGAAGATGGCGGCGATAATATCCAGCTTGGTAGAAACCTAGAAGCTAAAATAGATGAAATACGCCATACTTTACCTTTAGGTTTCGAACTAAATCAAGTTGCAGATCAGCCAAAAGTTGTTGAAAACGCTATCGGCGAATTCATGGAAAGTCTTTTTGAGGCTATTGCAATCGTACTTTGTGTAAGTTTACTAACCCTTGGTAGACAAAGTGGTTATGTTATTTCTGCTTGTATTCCACTAGTGCTTTTAGGAAGTTTTGCAGGTATGTACGCACTTGATATCAATCTTCATAAAATTTCCTTAGGTGCTCTTATCCTTTCGTTAGGGATGTTGGTAGATGACGCTATAGTAGTTGTAGAGCTTATCGAACTTAAAGTAGAAGAAGGTTGGGATAGATTAAAAGCAGCAACTTTTGCTTTCGAAACTTGTGCTAAACCACTATTAATTGGCACAACAATTACATGTATAAGTTTCATGCCTATTGCTTTTGCCAAATCTAATGCAGGTGAATTTGCAGGCAGTTTATTCCCTGTTATAACAGTTACTCTAATGTTAAGTTGGGTTGTTTCTGCAACATTAGCCCCTGTACTTGGTTATGCGTGGATAAAACCTAAAGCAACTAAGGACTCTACTGAAACTGAAAAAACTTCTATGTTTGATAGCCCTTTTTACAAAACTTTCCGCACAACCGTTGTGTGGGCAATCGCCAATCCAAAGAAAGTAATTTTTGCTACAATTGCAATCTTTCTTCTTTCCTTAAGTCTAATAACAATAATTCCAAAAGAATTTTTCCCTGCCTCAGTAAGGCCAGAACTCTTAGTAGAGCTCAATTTACCAGAAGGTTCTAGCATTAAAGCTTCTGATGACGCGGCGCAAAAGTTAACTGCTCTTTTAAAAGATAACGAAAATGTTAAAAGCATTAGTACTTATGTCGGCAAGAGTGCTCCAAGATTTGTATTAGTTTTAGATCCTGTTCAACCGCGCAGTAATTACGCGCAGCTTGTTATTGTTGCAAAAGACTTAGAGTCAAGAATTCGTCTTGAGTCCATTGTTGATAAATTGGCAGAAGATAATTTGCCAGATGTTACTAGTTACTGTCGTTCAATCCCATTAGGGCCTCCATCACCCTACCCTGTTATGTTTAGAGTAAGAGCTGCAAATGCTGAACTAGCTCGTGAATATGCAGGTAAATTGCGTGATATTATGTGGGAAAATAAAAACATAACTTTAGTTCGTTATGATTGGATGGAACGCAGCAAGGCGGTTAAAATCGAAATCGACAATGACAAATTACGCCAAATGGGCTTAACTAGAAAAACAGTTGCTTTAGCCTTGCAAGCTGAAATAAGTGGTTATACCATTAGTCAATATTATGAAAATGATCAAGCTATAGACTTAGTGTTTAGATTAGAACCAGTAGATCACGCAAACCTCGAGGACTTAGGAACTCTTTCCATCCCTACTGCTACTGGTGCGGTACAACTTAACCAAGTCGCTAATCTAAGTTTTGATACAGAAGAAGGTATGATTTGGCGAAGAAACCTATTACCTACAATCACTGTTAATGGTGATATTGGCGATGGTATTACTGGCAATGATGTAACGACAGAGATTTATGAAGCTGCCGCTGATTTACGCAAGAATTTACCACCAAGTGTTACAATAGAAATAGGCGGTTCTTCTGAAGATAGCGCTAACACTTTAAAATCGCTTCTAACTCCTGTTCCTTTAATGCTCGTAATAATGTTAATTCTTCTCATGATTCAACTAAAAGATATAAAGAAATTAATTATTGTTTTCTGCACTGCACCACTTGGTCTCATCGGTGTATTACTTGGTTTAGTGTTATTCAACTCTAGTATGGGTATTATGGCTCAAATAGGTACTTTGGCACTTGTAGGTACTATTATTAGAAACTCCGTTGTGCTTATAGACCAAATAGATCAACATTTAGCAATGGGCATGTTGCCTTACGATGCAGTTGTTGAATCTGTAATAGTTCGTTTCAGACCAATTATGCTTGCAGCTTTAACTACTGTTTTAGGGTTAATCCCAATGTTTGCAAGTGCTTTTTGGCGCAGCATGGCAGTAGGTATGGCTTCTGGTTTAACAATAGCAACGATTATAACTCTTATTGTTTTACCAGTGCTGTATTGCATCGCTTTTAAAATTAAACCAAAAGAATAAATTAAAAAAGACTGAAGCCTAATGGCTTCAGTCTTTTTGTTTTGTTAATTATTTATTATGCAGAATAACCTTACCAGGCGTTGCACCTGTTAATTGTTTATCCTTGTAAATAACCTCACCAGCTACAATAACATATTCAATACCATCAGATTTTTTATTAGAATCTAAGAAATCTGCTGTATCACAAACTGTTTCTGGATTAAATACTACTAAATCAGCATCCATTCCATCGGCAATTATACCTTTACCTTTTAACTGGAACTTTTCCGCTGGCAAAGCAGTCATCTTGTAAATCATTTTTTCTAACGGCAATACTTTATTTCTTTTAGTAAAGTAATCAATTGCTCTTGGCATAGTACCGTAAGCACGAGGATGCGCTCTATCAAACTCAGATTTTACAATACCATCTGTGCCTGGCATAGTATCTTTAAAACTAATAATTTCAAAAACATCTTCGTCGCACATACAGAAATAAATAGCTGTTGCAATTCCTTTGTTTTCAATTAAAATTTCAAAAAATACATCGAAGCCATCTTTATCAAACTTGCGTGCTGAATCCCCTATGGTCATACCTTCATACTGAGGTGTTGCAGCACATTTAGAAATAAAGATATTGTCAAAACCATCACAATTTACATATTGATTTTCAAATGGCTCATTAGGATCCATTATTTCTTTTTTGATTACTTCTCTTAACTCTGGATTTTTAAGAAATTCTACCATACCAGAAATACCATTAGTAAAATATTTAGGTGGTACAGACGCACTTAGGTGTGTCATAGAGGCTGTGTATGGATATTGATCAACAGATACTTTAACCCCTTCCTTTTGAGCATCTTCTATCATTTTAAGAATATCTTTTGCGCCACCCCAATGAGGCTTACCACAAATTTTCAAATGAGAAATATGCACTTTACAACCACTACGTCTACCAACGTCAATACTTTCTGCGACAGATTTCGCAATTTCATTAGATTCATTACGCATATGAGTTGTATAAACACCATCATATTCTGCAACTACTTTACAAAGTTCAGCAATTTCTTCAACATCAGAAAAAGCACTTGGAATATAAATTAACCCTGTGCAAAGTCCCATAGAACCATTCTCCAAGCTTTCTCTTAACATACTCTTCATATGTTCTAATTCAGCTGGAGTAGCAGCACGATTGTCAAAGCCCATTGCTGCTATTCTTAAAGATACATGGCCTGTTAAAAACTTCACGTTTTCAGGCAATTTTATTTTATTAGCATATTTTAAATAATTCTCGAAACTAGTAAAAGTTTCCATTTCCTTTGGGAAATCATCTGTAAAAATCGCCATGCCTTCTTGCATTAAATGCATGGTTTTAGGATTAACAGGAAACATAGAGAATCCGCATTGACCTGCAATTTGTGTAGTAATACCTTGAGAAACCTTAGACACAGAGCTAAACTCTTTTCCTAATGGAACATCCCCATGAGAATGTACATCTACAAATCCAGGACTTACGATTAAACCTGCACCGTCAATGACTTCTTTAGCATCGCTAGTGTCACCAACAGGCAAAATATGCAATTTACCATTTAAACTTGCTACCGTACCATCAACAGCTGGACTACCAGTTCCATCTATTATTTTGGCATTTTTTATAAGCAAATCATACATTAGAAAGACCCCTTTATTTTAAACTATTTAACAAAGAAATTCCCTGCAATAATAGCTATATAGTTTCCGATTGAGTAACCCCAAAGACCAACTAAGATACCAGGAACAATCATAGCATTCCAACCTTTATTGATAGAGAATGCAGCTGCTGTTGTAGGACCACCAATAGTTGCGCAAGAAGCATTACAAAGTTCTTCCCAATCCCATTTGAAGATTTTACCACAAATAAAGAGTGTTCCAAGGTTACCAATAGTAATGAATATAATGGAACTGATGATAATACCACCAACTTTTACAAGTTCGCTTAAGTTTGCCGCACCACCGATAGTAACAAAATACATGATAATCATGAAAGTACCAATTTCTTCTGCACCTTGTAATTTTTGGAAAAACTTAGGTAAAATAGTAACTAAAATTATAGTTAAAGTACAAATTACCAAATAAATAGAACCAAATAATTGTCCGATAATCATTGGTGGGTTAAGAGATCTAACAAATGCTGCAATTAAATCGCCCAAACCACAAATAGCAAAAGTTGTTGCTAGCGCTAATGCCATTGTTAATAAAGATACATCTTTTGGTTTCCAATATTGTTCTGCAAGAGACCCAGCATCAGCATCAATAGATGATTCAAATTCTTGAATATGAGGATGGTTGAAGTTCTTGCGAACCCATTTGCTATCACTCATTGCACCAAGAGCTAACATCAATATAGCAACTAATAAATTTGCTGCAACTGCAACTGCACTGATATAAGTTTGATCAAGACCAAAAGCTTTACCAGATGCAACAAGATTGACAGTACCCCCTACATGGGCACCAACTTCCATTGCAACGATACCGCCAATATCAGGAGCATCACTAAAAATAAAGCCTGCTGCCATTGCACCAATCATTGTACCAATTGCTGCCACATGGAATACCAAGAATAATTTACCAGAACCTTTAATAATTTTCTTCAAATCGCATTGAAATAAAAGTAACGGAATAGATAACGGCAAGATATAACCACCAACAGCTGAATAAACTGGTGATTTTGAAGGCAAAAAATTGATATTAACCAAGAACATGGTAATAAAAATCGCCAAAATAGCGCCACCCATTTTAGCCCCCCATTTTGTTTTTTGCTCCGCCCAGATTGAGAATGCTGCTAACACTGCTACCATCATCCACATGAGCCACGTTTGATCGCCTGAAATAATTGAACTCATTTTCATCCCCCCTAAAATAATACAACGTTTCTCCGTTGTTGACTAAATTTTAGCATATTAAAGCAGGGTAAGATAATATATCTTTCCGTTACTTATTATCGACTTTCTCGTTAACACGTTGTAATATTCTTTACATTTTTATGTTTTTTATCTTTTTTTACTCTTTTTCTTGTTATTTATTGTAACTTGTTTTACATCTATTGCAGTTTATTTGTCTTTTTGATAGAATTAACTATGCAAAGTATACATTATTTTTTTATATTATCAAGTTTTTCGCTAATTTAAAGAAGGATAAATTTATGAAAATAGAACAATTACGACAAATTATAGAAATTAGTAACTTCGGTTCTATTAACCGAGCTGCGCAAAACCTCTACATTTCTCAATCTACTTTAAGTTCATCACTTAAAGCTTTAGAAAAAGAATTAGGCCAAGAGATTTTCACTCGCACCCAAACAGGTATTTCAGCCACTCCTTTTGGCATGGAGCTAATAGAACATAGCCACGAAATTCTAAAACACGTTACTGCAATAGAAAGTGCTGCAATCAAAAATTCACCTAATAAAGAATCACTTAGTATAGCTGTTTATTACTTATTTTTTGCTAGTAAACTTTTTTCTAGAATGGTTAATAAATACGCAAACAAAAACATTTTATTTAACTATGTAGAAGACACTCGCAGTCGTATTTTAGAAGGCGTAGCAAACGAAACTTATGAATTAGGAGTCTTAACCATTCCAGCAATTAGACAAAAAGAGTATTTAGAACTCCTTCGCAACCTAGATTTAGAATATGTATGTTTCACATCAGTGGTTCCTTGTGCAATTTACGGACCAAATTGCGATTTCTACGAGAAAGACATAACAGAATTTTCTATCAGTCAGCTTTTTAATCGTCCTATTATTGTTTTTTCAGAAGATAACTCTTTTTTATCTTCTCTAAATGAGCATACTATTAATATCGTACGACCTTCTAACTATATAAATGTATCTGATCGCGGTACTTTGACAAGTTTATTAGCTCAAACTCCACATGTTTATATAGCAACCTATGCAACTCAAGCTTATCGTGAACTTCCTTATTATCCTAATTTAAAACACACTTTTATCAACGATGCTAATTTTAAAATAGAAATTGGTTTTGTTAAAAAGAAAAATCACAAGCTTTCAGAATTAGCAACTGAATATATCGAAAATATCAAATCACTATTAAAAAAGACTGAAGCCTAATGGCTTCAGTCTTTTTATTATTCAGCTATTTTTTTTAATGCTAGTGCGTAACCTTCAAAACCAAGTCCTGAGATTTGCTCTACGCAAGCAGCTGCCGTTACAGAATGATGTCTAAACTCTTCTCTAGAGTGAATATCGCTTAAATGAACTTCTATAGTAGGTATACTTACTGCTTTTAGCGCATCTAAAATAGCAATACTATAATGAGTATAAGCAGCTGGATTAATAACGATTCCATCAACTTTTTTGTAAGCATCTTGAATGAAAGTTACAATCTCACCTTCATAATTGCTTTGTTTAAGTTCTACTTCGACTTGAAGTTCTTGAGCTTCTTTTTTTATGTAGTCACACAAGTCTTGATAAGTTCCGCCACCATAAATAGAAGTTTCTCTAATACCTAGCATATTTATATTAGGTCCATTGATAACTAAGATTTTTTTCATCAGTCTGCCTCACATTCTCTTGCTATTCTAAGTAATTCCTGCAATACGTCTTTAACTGTACCTTCTGCCTTAACTATATGATCACAACTACCTTCATACAAGTCTTTGCGTTCTTTATATAGCTCGTGTATCTTTTCTTTACCTGTTGCTAGAAGAGGTCTTTCAGTAGTATCCACATCACTAATAATCGCTTCAGGAGATCTATCTAGAAAAATAATAACCCCTGTTTTTTTCAAAACTTCCATATTCTCTCTGCGTTTCACTACCCCCCCACCCATAGCAAGGACTTTATTTTCATGTGTAGCTAAATGCTGTACTGTTTCACTTTCAGCATCTCGAAAAACATCTTCACTGATATCAAAAAGTTCTTTTATTGTTTTACCGCTACGAGCAACAACTACTTCATCTGCATCAATAAACTCTCTACCCAAAAGTTCGCCTAAATACCGACCAAATGTTGTTTTACCTGCTCCTGGCATACCAATCAAAACAATGTTCTTCATTCTTCACCAGCTTTCTAATTTCTACCTTACAAAAGATTTTAAAGATAAAGCTTTTCTTCTAATTTCTTTAAAATAGCTATTGCCAACTTATCCTCAAAAGTACGCCCTAACCAAATTTCCTCTGCCTTAATTGCTTGTGCAACTAGCATCAATAATCCATTTACAGCTTTTTTATTATTTACTCTCGCAAGTTTTAAAAATTCTGTTTCTTGTGGATTGTAAATCAAATCAATTGCTGCCACAAATCTTTTTATTATTTCCTCGGAAATGGGGCTCACACCTACATTAGGATACATACCTACAGGTGTGCAATTAACTATTAAATCACCAGTTAAATTCTCCTCTTGTTCATAAGTGCAAATTTCAAAATTAGTTTGTGTAGTTTTTTCTTTGAAATCTTCTGGCACAGTAGAGATGCTACGAGTTACCAATATTATTTTCGCCGCACCTTTATTCTCTAAACAGCAAATAATAGCACGCGAAGCTCCACCAGTACCTAAAACAACTACTTGTTTACCTTTAACGTCAATGTGATTATATTCTAATGTTTTTGCAAACCCAAAGTAGTCAGTATTATAACCATAAATTCCTTTTTCAGTAAAGTGAATGGTATTTACTGCACCAATAGCTATTGCCGAAGCTTCAACTTCTGTTAATGCCTTCATAACTTCCACTTTATGTGGAATAGTTACATTAAGCCCTACATAAGTTTTGCTCAATTCTTGAACTCTGATACCTAATTCTTCTTTTAGAACTTCTATGAGTTCATATGAAGCTTCTAACCCTATTGCTTTATATAGTTCTTCGTGAATGAAAGGAGATAGACTGTGACCTAGCTTTTCTCCTAATAATCCAAATTTCATAAATACCTCACCAAGATTAATCTTTATCTGCTACGTAGTTACCTAACACCTTACAATATGCGCAATGACTTGCTAAAATTTTCAAAGCATCTTTAATTGCTTGATCTTGCATATTACCATCTAAATCGATATGGAAGAAATATTCCCAAGACTTGCCTTGAATAGGCCTAGATTCAATATTTAGCATATTCAAACCGCAACTATTTAAAACACCTAATGCATTGTACAAAGAACCAGCTTCATGCTTAACTGCAATAACTATAGTAATTTTATCTGCATCCGGTCTTTCTTCTACTTCATTAGCAATAACTATAAATCTTGTGTGATTAGTATTACTATAATTTATATTACTTGCTAAAATATCTAGACCATAAAGTTTTGCCGCTTGTGCAGACGCAACTGCTGCCACTTCTAAATCCTTACCTTCACTAACCATTTTCGCACTATGTGCAGTATTGAAGTAAGGCACTAATTCCATTTGCGGATAATTTTTAAAGAATTCTCTTGATTGCTCAAACCCTTGAGGATGAGAGAAAACTTTTTTAATTTTTTCAATGTCTGCACCTGGCAAAGCCAATAAATTATGCTCTACGCGCACGCATTTTTCCCCTACAATGTGGCAATCATATTGTCTGATAAGATCATATACTTCGTTAATACCACCTGTAGAAGAATTTTCAATAGGTAGAACACCATATCTTATTTCGCCATTTTTAACAGCCAAGATAACATCTTCGAATTGAGTGTAATTAAGTTCTACTTTAGGAATGCCATTAAAGTAAGAAGTTAATGCTTGGTGACTATAAGAACCATTAACACCTTGATACCCTACTCTAATAGGATCTCCAGTTTGCTCACGTTCTTTAATATGTTCAGCCAAAACATCTACTTGTAATTGCCGACTTACTTCCATAAGCTTTTCAACAACAATGCGTAAGCTTTCAGTATATTTCTTATCTTTTAAGCTTTCCACTGCTCGCGCAATAACTTTAAGTTCCCGATCTCGATCTAAAACTGGCATCTTTTTACTGTCTTTATATTCAGCAACTTGAAGCACGATATTCATACGTTTCTCAAAGATACGTACAAACTCTTCGTCCAATTGATTTATCTCTTTTCGCATTGCTTCTAAATCAAGTTCTTTCATCTTTTCACCCTACCTATTATTATTCGCTAACTAAGAGCATATCTAAAATAGTCCACGCTGCAACACCTTCAACTACCGGGATTGCACGTTGTACGATACAAGGATCGTGTCTGCCTACAATTTCTAACACCGTATCACATTTATTCTCAACATCTACTGTCTTTTGAGCTAAACTAATTGATGGTGTAGGCTTAATAGCTACTTTAAATACAACTGGCATGCCATTAGTTATACCGCCTGTAATACCACCATTATTATTAGTTAAAGTTTTCACTTCTCCAGCTTCGTAATGCATTTGATCATTTGATTCAGAACCTTTAAGTTCTGAAATACCAAATCCTAAACCAAATTCAACACCTTTAACAGCAGGAATAGAAAACAACACATGAGCTAAGCGGCTTTCTAGAGAATCAAAAAACGGTTCTCCCACACCTGCAGGAACGCCAATTGCCATACACTCAATAGTGCCGCCAATACTGTTTTGACCTTCTCTAGCTGCCATAATTTCTGTTTCCATTTTTGGAGCAAGGGTTTCATCTAAAGTAGGTAACACTTTAGTTCTCAAAGCTTCTAATACTTCTTTAGTTTCACCTAATAAATTAAACTTTTTATCTGCAAGCTTGCCAATAGAAGCGATATGCGAACCTACTATGATTCCCTTTTCTTGTAACGCTAATTTAGTAAGAGCCCCCATAAACACTAATGGTGCAGTCAATCTTCCAGAAAAATGACCTCCTCCGCGGTAGTCATTAAAGCCTTTATATTTCACCTTGCCTGCATAATCTGCATGACCTGGTCTCATTTTTGCTTTCAATATACTGTAATCTTTAGAATGTTTATCACTATTTGGAATTATCACGCAAAGAGGAGCACCTGTTGTTTTGCCTTCAAAAATACCACTTTGAATTTGAAAAGCATCTGTTTCTTGGCGCTGAGTACTCATAAGATTTTTACCTGGAGCACGACGTTCCATTTCTGACTTAATAAACTCTTCATCAATAGTTACACCTACTGGCATTCCGTCAATAACGCAACCTATAGCTGTACCATGAGATTCTCCGAAGATAGTCATTTTTAATTTTTTCCCAAATGTTGCACTCATAGCTTTCTCCTTTTGCCTGTGATATTTACATTCTTTAACTTCTATTCTACACCTTTTCAAAAACTCCACCAAGTGCTAAATAATCTTGCCAAAATTCCGGATAAGATTTACTTACACTTTCAGCACCTGTCAAAATAATCGGTTCCTTACAAACTGTTGCTGCTATAGCAAGACTCATAGCAATGCGGTGATCATTCCAAGCATCTACTGTTGCGCCGCCTTGCAAGCCTTCTGGTTTGCCTTTAACAATTAAACCTTCTGCCAATTCTTCTACCTCAGCACCAAGTTTATTAAGTTCAGAAGTAGTTGCTGCCAAGCGATCACATTCTTTAATACGCAATCTACCTGCGTTAATTATTTTAGTCGTGCCTTCACTTACTGCAGCAAGCACTGTAAGTACAGGAATTATATCAGGACAATCGGTAGCGTCAATAATAGTTTCTTTTGTAGCACTTGGATTTACGATATAACCTTCATCGCTAGTTGGAACAGTTACTTTACCACCCATACGATTAACAATATCAGCAACTACTTTATCACCCTGCAAAGAGTTTTTGTCTAACCCTAAGCAAGTAATCTTTTCATTTAAACTGCCTGCTACAAACCAAAATGCTGCTTGTGACCAGTCACCTTCTACTATAGCTCTGCCACTTGCTTTATAACTTTGCCCACCAGGAATTAAATATTTGTGCGACGCTAAAAGTTCTAGCTTGATTCCATAACGACCTAATGCTTCTTTTGTTAAATCAATATAACTTTCTGATTCAATAGGCGGCAGAATTTCAAGAATAGAATCTTCCGCTAATAACGGCAAGGCGAACATTAAACCTGATACAAATTGGGAACTAACATTGCCTGGTAATTTATAATGACCTGGCTTTAGTTTTCCATTTATTGTTAGAGGTAAATGTCCTTCTGCTGCTGTTTTATAAGTTAAGTTTTGTTCATCAAAAATATCATAATAAGCATTTAGCGGACGCGAAACTAATTTACCTTTACCAGTAAAGGTTATTTCCGAATTACATAAAGCACCTAAGGGAATAAAGAAACGCAAAGTAGATCCAGATTCATTACAATCTACTTCTTTCTTTGCTACTTGAAGTTCTGTTCCTGTTTCATACTTAAAAGCGCAACGATTATTAAAGTTAGAAACTACCTCACTCACTTTAACACCTAACGCTTCTAAACAACGATTAGTCGCTTTTATATCTTCAGATATCGCTATATTATCAACTATACTTATGCCTGCTGCTAAACCAGAACAAATAATTTCTCTATGCCCCATACTTTTGGATGATGGAATTTGCACTGTTCCTTTAAGCTTCACAGGTGATATTTTTAAAGTCGTCATAGATAATTCTCCAAATCCTTGAAATCTATTTTTTGCAAAATACTAGTTCCTATATCTTTAATTAAAACTAAAGTTAAACTACTACCTGCTTTTTTCTTGTCTAATTTAATTGCAGCAATAAAATCTTCCGTTTTCATTTCTGCAACCAAAGGCAATTTATATTTCACCAAAAGTTTATTCAAGCGTTCACTTGTACCAGCTTTTGCAATACCAATAGCTTCTGATTTAGCAGTTAGCATCGCCATGCCTACTGCCACGCCTTCACCATGCGTATAAGTGGTATAGTTGAATTTCTTCTCTACTGCATGACCTAAAGTATGACCAAAGTTTAAAATCATGCGTAAGCCTGTATCAAACTCATCTTCTTCTACGATACGGGCTTTTATATTGCAACAAAGTTCAATTATCTCTGCAATGTTTTCTAAAAGTTCTTCTTTATCTTGATAGCCTTCAAGCATTGCAAATAAATTACTATCTTTAATACAACCGTATTTAATAGTTTCTGCCATACCATCATATAAGAATCTATCTGATAAAGTACTTAATAATTCTGGATCAATATAAACAGCTTTTGGTTGATAAAAAGCACCTACTAAGTTTTTCCCAGCAGGTAAATCTATCGCTACTTTACCACCAACACTGCTATCAATTTGCGCCAAAAGAGTTGTTGGCACTTGCACAAAATCAATTCCTCTAAGGAATGTTGCAGCTGCAAGCCCTGCCATATCTCCTGTAACACCACCACCTAAAGCAACTAAAACATCACCTCTAGTAATACCTGCTTCTGCCATTTTATTATAAATATCATTTAAAACGTTGATATTCTTACTTTCTTCGCCTGCAGGGAAAGTGATAACACTTACTTTAAAACCTTCTTTAGTCAGAGAATCATTTAAGCGCTGAGCATACAAAGGACCAACATTACTATCAGTAACAATAACTGCTGCTTCTGCTTTTGAAAGCTCACGCAATTTTTTACCCACTTCATCTAGGATAGTATTTTTTATTTCAATATCATAACTTTTACTACCTAAGTCAACGTGTACTTTACGCATAATCATTTCCTCTCTCAGTCTTAATATAATTCTCGTCTTTTAACAGAAGCTTCTTTCATCATATCTTTTAGAGCTTCCGCATCATTTTCTTTAAGAGCTTTACACCATTTATCTAATTGTTGTTTATACTTTTCTATTTCAATGACAACATTTTCTCTATTAGATAAGAATAAATCGCTCCATAACTCTGGGTTGATATCTGCAACACGAGTTCCGTCTTTGAAACTACCTGCAATAAAATACTTAGTATTATCATCGTAAGAAGCACTATTTACTAGCGCTACTGCTAAGACATGTGGCAAATTACTAGTATAAGCAATTATTTCATCATGTTCTTTCGCATTAACTTGAACTACCGCTTTAGAACCTAAAGTTGCTGCAAACTCTTCAAGCCAAACAATAGCAGCTTCTGTATTGTGACTTGCAGGAACAATAATGTAGTTAGAACCATCAAAGATTTCTGCAGCCGCCATAGCAAGCCCACTTCCTTGTCTTCCTGCCATAGGATGTCCAGCAATAAATTCACAACCTTGTGGTAATTCTGCTTGAATTTTTTCAGACATATCACCTTTTATACCAGTTGCATCTGTAATTAATACACCTGGTTTCAAATGTTCTTTATTTGCTTTCACAAAATCAACTATATCGCTAGGATATACGCAGCAAATAACTACATCTGCAGTAGACAATATTTGTCTATTTTCTTCCTCAACCATATCATCTATTAGGTGTGAATTAAGACAAGCTTTTAAAATACCATGACTAATATCCATCCCTAAAATCTTTTTAACTTTAAGTTTTCGCAAAGCCTTGGCATAAGAGCCTCCAATAAGTCCCATGCCAATAATTGCAAAAGTTAAATCTTCTATTTGAGTGTCCTTAAAACCACTTTCCATTTTATGCCTACCTTCCTACAATTCTACAATTAGTTGGTTATTACACATCTCTGCCTACAATGTTTGCAATGCCTTTTAATTCCTTCATAAGTTGTGCGAAACGATCTGGTTTTAAAGATTGCGCACCATCGCAAAGAGCATTTTCCGGATCATTATGAACTTCGATAATAAGACCATCTGCGCCTGCTGCCACTGCTGCTTTAGCAAGTGGTTCTACCATCCACCATAAACCTGCCGCATGACTTGGATCAACTACAACTGGTAAATGACTCATTTTCTTAGCTGCGCAAATTGCACTTAAATCTAAAGTATTACGAGTGTAAGTTTCGAAAGTACGAATACCACGTTCACAAAGAATAACATTGCTATTTCCACCTGCCATAATGTATTCTGCGCTCATTACCCATTCTTCAATAGTAGCAGATAAGCCACGTTTTAAAAGAATTGGCGTATTGATTTTTCCTAATTCTTTTAATAATTCAAAGTTTTGCATATTACGGGCACCAACTTGAATCAAATCTACATCTTCAACAAAACGATCTATTTTATCAGCACTCATGATTTCAGTAACAATAGGCATACCGGTTGCAGCTTTTGCTTCTTTTAACAAATCAAGACCTTCTTCTTTTAAGCCTTGAAATGCATATGGAGAAGTTCTAGGTTTGAATGCACCACCACGTAAAAGGTGAGCACCAGCAGCTTTGACATCTTGTGCTACAGAGATAATTTGCTCTCTAGACTCAACACTACAAGGACCAGCAATTACTTGAATTTTATCTCCACCAATAGGAACACCAGCAACATTTATAACACTTGCATCTGGATGGAAAGCACGATTAGCGCGTTTGAATGGTTCTTGTACACGCATAACTTTTTCTACCCAATCATTAACACGTAAAAGGTTGATATCTAAAACACTAGTATCACCAATAATACCAAGTACTGCCATTTGAGTACCAACAATTTCATTAATTTGGAAGCCCTGTTTTATTAGACCTTCTTTGATTTTTTCTCTTTCTTCTACAGGTGCACCTGGTTTCATTACTATAATCATGATTTACACTCCTTAATTCAAATTATTTATATACAGTTATTATATCGTTCTATCTACTGCTTCTGCAATAACTTTTAATGATTTCATAAGTTTTTCAAAACGATCTGGTTTTAAAGATTGTGCTCCATCGCAAAGAGCATTTTCTGGATCATTATGTACTTCAATAATAAGACCATCTGCGCCAATGGCAATTGCTGCTTTAGCAAGTGGTTCTACCATCCACCACAAACCTGCTGCATGACTTGGATCAACTACAACTGGTAAATGAGATATTTTCTTAACTGCTGGAATAGCACTTAAATCTAAAGTGTTGCGAGTATAAGTTTCGAAAGTACGAATACCGCGTTCGCAAAGGATAACATTATTATTACCGCCTGCCATAATGTATTCAGCACTCATTACCCATTCTTCAATAGTAGCTGACAAACCTCTTTTTAAAAGAATTGGTTTATTAGTTTTTCCTAATTGTTTAAGTAAATCGAAGTTTTGCATATTACGTGCACCAACTTGAATCATATCTACATCTTCAACAAAGCGATCTAATTTATCTACGCTCATGATTTCAGTAACAATTGGCATACCAGTTGCTGCTCTAGCTTCTTTTAACAAGTCCAAACCTTCTTCTTCTAAACCTTGGAAAGAGTATGGTGAAGTTCTTGGTTTGTAAGCACCACCGCGTAATAATAAAGAACCAGCAGCTTTTACATCTTCTGCTACAGAGATTATTTGATCTCTTGTTTCAACACTACAAGGCCCTGCAATTACTTGAATTTTTTTCCCACCAATAGGAACACCTGCTACATCTATAATGCTATCTTCTGGATGGAATAAGCGATTTGCCTTTTTGTAAGGTTCTTGAATTCTAAGCACCTTTTCAACAAACTCATGCACCATGATGTTTCTAATATCGCATTTTGCAGTGTCTCCGACTACACCTAAAACGCAGAAGTTCTCGCCGCGACTTTCATGAATAATAAATCCCTTTGACTCAATTTCCATCCTTAATCTTAAGATGTCCTCATTTCTTGTACCTGGTTTTGTTACGATTACCATTTTAAAATCTCCTTTTATATTTATATTTTTTATATCAATAAAAAAAGCGGACTCTCGCAAAAGAGCCCGCCTTGAAAGCGTTTATAAAATACATGTATCAACTACAGTATCGGCATCTGTTTACGTGAATGTTAACATCTTGATTTTCCCAAGCAAAATAGCCAAAGCTAAAAAAGTAATAGCTTTGGTAAGAAAAACCATATGCATTTGTTACATTCATCTGTAATGCAGATTTCATGATAACCACCTATATGTATTATTTTAAAACTTGTTGTCATTTTAGACCTTCGTTTAAGTAAAGTCAAGCAATTGCTACAAAAAAAATTTTTATATTTTTTTCTCAAAACTATCTGTAAACATTGTTACAGTTTTAGTGTTAAAAAATATTTTTTGCTAATATACCGCTTGCCAGTGCGCTAAGAGCACCGAATAAAATTATTAAAAGAACAATTCGATCAAATAAATGCTTATTTATTTTAGTGAAAAATATTTCACCTAATTTCAAACCAAGCAACATACTCGGTAAGATATACAATAAATTTGTCCAATCACCAACACTATTAGTTGTACCAGCTAAAAATAATCCTATTAAAGTAAATATACCACTAAAAGCAAAAGTCCAAACTAAATTACCACGCATCTTTTCTTTAGACATATTTTCATTAACAAACCATAGTGCAAGTGGTGGTCCACCAACACTAGTAGCTGCACTAAAAAAGCCACATAAGGCCCCAGCCGAAAATCTTCCTAAAGTCATATTTTTTATTGGTAACTTGAACTCGTTTTTCATCAGAAACACTGCAATTAATAGAACAATTCCAAGAAATATCTTTAAATCTGCGCTATCTATCACCTTTAAAAAGTATGTTCCTGGAACTACGCCTATCAGTGAACCCATTGCCGCTACTGCAACAATATTAAATTCAAAATCCTTACGTGTACGCCAAAGCATAATTGCTCGCATACAAGAAGAAGCTACCATAATAAAGACTACGGCAGCTTTCGGTCCTACTAATTCCGCAAGAAATGGCATAGCTACTAAAGCAAAACCAAATCCTGATACTGTATTAAAAAATGAAGCAGCAATAATTACTATTGATACTAATGTTAATTCTAAAACGCCCATTATTTTTCTTCTGAAAGCAAGTCCTTATCAGCTTCTTGCTCAACCGTTCCTTCTAGAAGCAAGGTCCAACCGTCTTCTTGCTTAACCTTACCTTCTTTCATCAATGTTCCTAGAGCACGCTTAAATGCTGCTTTGCTGATACCAAATTTTTCCATGATAATTTCTTTTGGTGTACCATCACAATATGGCATTCTGCCTTCTCTATTATTCAATAAATCTAAAATAGCTTGCGAGTCAGAAACCATTGCATTTTCCTTTTGTTCACGCATAGAAACATTTATTCTACCATCTTCACGCACTTTAGTAACGCGCAAGTCTAACTTTTCGCCAAAGTCTAAACGACGTTTGTGAGGAGCTTCACTACGATGCAAGAATGCAATATTGCGATCTGTAGTAAAGATAAAAAATCCCTCTGGTAAAATATTATATATCGTTCCTGTAACCATGCTGCCTATTTTAAGATCCTCAGCAGCAGGCTTAGACGCCTTTACTAAATCTTCTTCAACACGCATTGTTACAGCTTGTCTACCAGATTTATCACGATATAGTTTCGCCCATACCATTTGGTCTTTATTTACATGACCACGCATTTCGCTATACGGTAAAAAAATACCACGTTCTGCGCCGATATCTACGAAACCACCATCTCTAGTAACATGAATTACTTTAACGTATCCCAACTGCCCTTCACGCATCTTAGGAAGCTTCTGGCTTGCCGTTAAACGTTTGTTAGGGTCAAGATAAAGGTATACTTCTACATCGTCTCCTACCGCAACAGGAGAAGTTTGTTGTAATTTGTGCAATAAAATATCATCGGAAGTATTCCCTGTTTGACCATCAAGGAATGCACCCATTTCATTAACACGTACAACTTTCAAAGTAACTACATCACCAGGACTAAAGCTAGTGTTGTTAGTTACTACTATATTCTTTTTAGGAGCAGAGCTGCGTGCCGGAAAACTACTTCTCTTACCATCGCTAGGCTTTCTCCCATTAAATCTTTCTTTTTTATCAATCATTATTCCACCGTAAAAACTTCAGATGGGGCATCTGCCCACAACTGTTCTAAGTTATAAAACTCTCTTTCTTCTTCTAAAAATACATGTGCTACCACATTGCCATAGTCTAAAAGCACCCATTTGCCTTCGCTATAGCCTTCTTTGTTTTGGAAATGAACACCAAGTTCATCCATTTTATCTTCAATGTTATCAGCAATAGCTTTTACCAAGGTATTATTACTTGCACTACAAATTACGAAATAATCTGTTACAAAAGAAACGCCTTCCATATTCAATAGTAAAATATCCTTTGCTTTTTTGTCATCCGCAAATACTGCTATTTGGCGCGCCATTTCTTGTGGATTCATTTTCATAGATTACTTCCTTTCATTTTTAAAAAATTTAATCATCTTGTAGCATTAGTTGGTTTATTAGATATTACCGGTTTACTTGTAGATGTGTTACCTGAACTTGCTGGTTTATTAGTACTAGTACTTGGAGCTGTGTTATTACTTGGAGCTGTGTTAGTATTTGTACTTGGGCTAGTGCTTGGTTTTGGCACCGCACTAGGGGTTGGTGTATTGCTAATAGTTGGTTTTTCAGTAGTTGTAGAACTGCTACTTGATTTTTCAGTAGTGGTTTTTTCATCTGAACTAGCTTTTTCCTCAACCTTTTTATCATCTTCCTTTTTATCATCTTCATCAGCATTAGATTTAGGAGGAATATTATAAATAGGAGCATATTCTGAACCTGCAAGAGGATCTTGTGTTAAACCATCTGGTTTATCAAAAAACGGAATATCTACTTCACGTAAAGATTCCTCTACTAAAGTACGATTGGTTCTCCAATAACTGATTCCAGTTTCATCGTCAAAATCACCATAAAGCATACCTGACTTAACTTTATTGCCATCTAAAATTTTAAAGCTATTAATTGCTCTTAAAATTGTCAAAGTAGTCATGTCTGTTTGGACATAATCGCCAATGGTGGTAAATATTGCCGGTATTTTAGCAATGTTTTGTAAGGAGAACATTTGCATTGCTAAAGCTTTTAAAAATCTTTGTTGCCTTTGAACACGTCCAATGTCACCTAGCTCATCATTACGGAAACGAACATATTCACCAGCTTTTTTGCCATCTAAATGTTGATAGCCTTGTTTGATATCAATAACTAAGTCAGCATAAGGATCTTCGTATTTCATGTCTTTTTCAACATATAAATCCACGCCACCAATTAAATCAATTACTTTAATAAAGCCTTCCCAGTCTGCAAGCACATAATAGTGAATAGGAATTCTTAAAAGATTTGCCATTGTTTGCTTAGCCATGGTAACTCCACCATAAGCATAGGCAGCATTAGCTTTTTCCCAAGAACTATGTCCTGGCAAAATAACTTTTGTATCTCTAGGAATAGATAATAGAGATACTTCATTTTTTTCAGGATCAAAACTTGCTATTAATATAGCATCTGTACGTTTAGGTTCATCTGCCTCAGCTTCGCTGTCCCCATCATCTGTACCTAAAACCAATACATTAATGCGTTTATTTAACACTTCGTCAGTACCTATCGCACTATTAGAAGCAACTACATCAACCTTGGTTGGATTGATAAAAGTATGATAAACCCATACTGTGCCCCAAAAGATGCTTGTTACAACAACTGCAAGCACCATTAATAAGAGTACTATTCTACCCCAACGCAACCGCTTCTTACGAGGTGGTCTCTGTGGTCCTTTCGGTTGTTGATTTTCTTCATCGATCATTAATATCCCTCACTTATGTCAATATTAATTCTTTTTCATTTTCAAAACCAAATCATTGTAGCCATCAATACAGTCTGGATGTATTAATAAATTATCATCAAGCAAGTAACAAATTGTTTCTTCAAAGGCTTTATGCATTGCTTTGGACAAATTTGTTTCCGCTAATTTTCTTAGCTTATCTATATTGGGAAAATTACGCTTAGGCTCTAATAAATCTGCTAGATACACTATCATGGAAACCTCCGCCATATCAGCAGCACCAGTAGTATGTTCCCTAATGGCTTTTAATATTGTTTCGTCTTCCACACCATACTTTTCTTTAGCATAGTATTCACCTAGTTTAGCGTGCAATAAAATTGGTTGATTACGTTCTACTACATCAATGTCCATACCTAGAGTGATAGCATGAATAATACTGTCTGATGTTGGAACTTCTCTGCCGCAATCATGCAAAAGAGCCGCAATACCTACTTTTTCAATATCAACTTTATGAATTTCAGCTAATTTTATTGCCAATTCGTAAACTCTAAGAGAATGTTCGAATCTTTTTTGGGGCAATGATTTTTTTAATAAAACTCGCATTTCATCAAGAGAAATCATTTCTTCACCATCCTTAATTCTTAGAGTATAGTTTATGTTTAATAATATATTCTTCTACAGCAGGTGTCACAAGACCTTTAATGCTTTTTCCTTCCGCAAGTAATTCTCTTATCCGCGTAGAAGAAACATCAAATTCTGGAGTATCTAGAAAAATTATTTTCTCTTTTGCTAATGCTTTTAAATCATCTAAAAATTCAATTTTTCTATTAAGATATCCTGGCCTTGTAGCGACAATAAATGTCATCTCATTTAAAAGACCGCCTATTTCATGCCAAGCTTTAAGTAATGGCAAGGTATCAGCACCAATAATATAATAGACTTTTTTGTTTGGATGATTTTTCTTAATTTCTAAAATACTATCATAGGTATAAGATAATCCACCTTTAAGTATTTCTAGATTACTTGGTTCAAAAATAGGATGGTGATTACATGCTAATTCAACCATTGCAAATCGTTCTTCAGCAGTAGCACCTTGTGTATTAAGCTTATGCGGAGGCATAAAAGCAGGCATGAAAATAACTCTTTCAAACCCCATTTTCTCGCAAACAGCTTTGGCTGTTTCTAAATGGCCAATATGTATTGGATCAAAAGTTCCACCCATAATAGCAATACTGGTATTATTCACAGCTTCCTCCTAAATTGTATAACTTAATTATTTTATATCAATATATTATATCAATTTATTAGGTATTTAACAACCATTTGTAGTATTAAACATATAACAATAAATAATAATAAGGCCTTTAATCTATCTTTAATATCAAAAATAGTTTTAGGCCTTCTTAGATATTCTAAAAAGGCCTTACTATATTCTATCCACCTATTCATAACGTAACGCATCTATAGGATCTAGCAAAGCTGCTTTTCTTGCGGGATAAATCCCGAAGAATAATCCTATGCCTACTGAAAATACTACTGCAATAACAATGGTTGGTATTGAAATAACTGTCTTCCACTCTGCAAAATAACTAATTGCATAAGAGGAGCCTACACCTAGAACAACACCTATAAGCCCACCAAACACACCTATCACCATCGCTTCTATTAAAAATTGCAACAAAATATTATTATAAGTTGCACCTAAAGCTTTTCGTATACCAATTTCTCTAGTTCTTTCTGTTACAGAAACTAGCATTATATTCATTATACCAATACCACCAACTAACAGACTAATAGCTGCGATACAGCCTAAAAGAACGGTGATTGTATTAGCTGTTTCCATCATTGTATCCATCAAGGCTGCTAAATTACGCACAGTGAAATCATCATCGCCGCCAGGTTTAATTCTGTGACGAGTTCTTAAAACTTGTTCTACATCAGCTTGTACATCATTTATAACATCTTCATTTTCTGCTTGGATCATAAGACGATTGATATAAGTTATACCCATCATTCTATTTTGTGCAGTTGTTAATGGAACAAAAACAACATCATCCTGATCCTGACCACCAGCAGACTGACCTTTTTCTTTCAAGATACCAATAATCTTAAAAGGTGCTTTATTGATACGAATAATCTTACCTAACGCATTTCCATCTGGGAATAAATTTTCAACAATAGTTTGCCCAATTACGCAAACTCTATCTTTACTAGTTAAATCTTTTTCCGAAATATTGCGACCTTCATCTAAAGTATAATCTTGAATATCTAAAATATTAGGTGTGGTACCTTGAACATTAGCATTCCAGTTTTGATTACCAGCAACCATTTGATACCCACGAGATACCATAGGGGCTACATATTTTATACCTTCTACTTGTTTTTCAATAGCCTTAGCATCATCATAAGTAAGACGAGCACCAGAGCCAGAAGATAATCTAACACCACTTGCAGTACGGCCTTCAGGCATTACTATCAAAAGGTTACTACCTAATCTGGAAATATTTTCTTTAACTTGTTCCTTAACGCCAAAACCTAAACTAACCATAGCTATTACTGCTGCTACACCAATTATAATACCTAAAAGTGTCAACAAGGTTCTTAATTTATTGCTGAGCATCCCATCAATAGCCATTTTTATCGATTCATTAAACATAGGCTACCTCCGCTCATCTTTAATAAGCTGACCATCACGCATAACTAATTCACGCTTTGTCTGTTCAGCAATATCTGGTTCATGAGTTACAATAACTACCGTTTTACCGGAATCATTCATTTCTTTAAATATATCCATAATTTCATAACTAGACTTTGTATCTAAATTACCAGTTGGTTCATCTGCCATAATAATAGCAGGTTTATTAATAAGTGCTCTAGCAATAGCAACACGTTGTCTTTGACCGCCACTCATTTCACTAGGTTTATGATCAATTCTATCACCTAAACCAACTTGTTCTAAAGCTTTTTTAGCACGTTCCATTCTTTCTTCTTCATCTACTCCTGCATAAACTAAAGGCAATGCCACATTGGTTTGTGCAGTCAGTTTTGGAAGTAAATTAAAGTTTTGGAATACGAAGCCAATTTTTGCATTACGAGTTACTGCTAGTTCATCATCATTATAACCAGCAATTTCTTTTCCATCTAAATAATATTGACCTGAAGTTGGTCTATCTAAACAACCTAAGATGTTCATCATTGTGGATTTACCACTACCAGATGCACCCATGATTGCTATAAAGTCGCCTTCAAGAACTGACAGATTAACATGATTAAGTGCATGTAAAACTACATCACCCATGATATAAGTTTTCATAATATCTTCTAATCGTATTATTTCTTTCATTCTATCAAGCTCCTTTCTTTCTAATTTTCTAAACTAACGCATTGGTGGTCCGCCCATCATGTTTGGTGTGTTAGTAGAAGCTGTACGAGTGGTCTTAACAACTACTTTATCGCCTTGGCGCAAATCCTCGCAAGCAACAGCTACTTTATCATCACCTGTAAGACCTACTTTAACATCTATTTCAGTTTCTTTTTTATTTTTTTCATCATAAAGTTTTACATAAGTACGACCTTTATCAGTATAGACGCAATTAGCTGGCACCATCAAAGTATCATCTTGTCTATTTAAAATCATATCTGCTCTTGCAGTCATACCTGGGTAAAGCAAGCCGTCAGTATTTTCAACATCTACATAAGTAGTATAATACACAACATTATTAGTAGTTACAGCACTTTTTGAAATAAGGCTTACTACACCTTTAAATGTTTTATCAGGATAAGAGTCTACATCAAATTCAACATGTTGTCCAACTTTAACTTGACCGATATCAGATTCATCTACCATAGCTTCAATTTGCATTTTATCTAAGTTAGCAATTGACATAATTACTTGTGGTGTAGAAATACCAGAGCTGATTGTTTGACCAACTGGAGTCGGTTTTCCAATAACATAGCCTGAAATAGGAGAAACAATCACTGTATCATTGACATTTGATTCTGCTTGTTCATAAGCTGATTTTGCTACAACATAGTTCATATCTGCTGTGTCATAAACTGATTGAGAAATAGCTCCCGTACTTAAAAGAGTTTTATATCTATTTAAAGTCTTAGCAGCTTCTTCTAAACGTGACTCTTTATCAGTTAAAGTCGCGCGTAAAGCTGTATCATCTAAGCGTACTAAAACTTGTCCTGCACTAACATGATCATTTTCATTAACAGGCACTTCCACGATACGTCCAGTAATCTTAGAACTTATATCAACATTATCAGCAGCACTTAAACTACCAGTTGCTGAGACAGTTTCTTTCAAATCTCCGTGTTCAACTGTCGCCGTTCTAACTTTTTCTTCTACCGTCGTTGTGGATTCATAATAGCGATATCCACCGTAAGCTACAAGCCCTATTATAACTAAAAACGCTAGCATATATTTATTGTTTTTAATCCAACTCATAATATCAGCACCTTTCGATCTTTTATTCCTTGAGTTAACTATAACCCCTTTTTGTGTCAAATTTATGTTAATTTTACAACAAAACATCGACAATATGCCGATGTTTGTTAAGGTTATTTTCTTGTTTGACCGTTACCGGTAATTAGATATTTATAAGTCGTTAATTCTGGTAAAGCCATTGGTCCACGAGCATGTAATTTTTGAGTACTAATACCAATTTCTGCACCAAAGCCAAATTCAAAACCGTCTGTAAATCTAGTTGATGCGTTAACATATACCGCTGCAGCATCCACGCAAAGTTGGAATCTAGCTGCATGTTCATGGTCATTAGTGATTATACATTCGCTATGTTTAGTACCATATTTAGCAATATGTTCTAAAGCTTCCTCTAGGCTATCTACGACTTTTACTGCAAGGCGCAAATCACCATATTCAGCTTGCCAATCTTCTTCAGTAGCAACTGCTAAGGTGTTATCATAGCCTCTAGTTTTTTCATCTGCAAAAATTTCCACTTTATTATCTTTTAGTTCTTTTAACATTACTGCAAAAAATTCATCTGCCATATCCTTATTAACTAGCAACGTTTCTAAAGCGTTGCAAACAGAAGGTCGCTGCACTTTAGCATTTATAATAATGTTTGCTGCCATTTTACAATCAGCACCAGCATCTACATAAACATGACATACCCCAATACCTGTTTCAATAACTGGTACAGTTGCAGTTTGTACTACCATTTGAATAAGTCCAGCACCACCACGAGGAATAACTACATCCACAATACCATTGAGAGTAATTAATTCTTTAACAGCTTGTCTATCTGTGCTTTCAATAAGTTGAATACTACCTTTTGGAATACCATTTGCTTCAGCAGCTTTAGTTAAAACTTCTGCAATAGCTTTATTGGATAAGAGTGCTTCACTACCACCTTTAAGCACTACTGCATTACCAGATTTCACACATAAACCGATTGCATCGGCAGTAACATTAGGACGTGCTTCGTAAATTATACCCACAACACCCATTGGTACGCTAATTTTAGTTACTTCTAAACCATTAGTAAGCTTATTTTTAGAAAGAATATCTCCCACAGGATCTTTTAGTTCAGCAACTTGTCTTAAGCCTTCTGCCATATCAGAAATTCTTTTTTCTGTTAGCAACAATCTATCTTGCATAGATTCTTTCATACCTTTAGTTTTTGCAGCCTCTAAATCTTTTTTATTAGCTTCGATAATTTCTTCTGCAGAACTTTCTAAAGCTGTAGCCATAGCTACAAGCGCTTGATTTTTCACCTCAGTAGAAATAATGCCTAGTTCACGCGCGCCAACCATAGCTTTTTTCGCTTGTTGTAATATTTCTTCACGCAAATCCATTTTAGCACCTCGTTTCTACAGTATTACTAAATCATCACGATGAATAACTTCATCATAAACTTTAGTTCCTAATATATTTTCAATTTCACTAGTTTTACAACCTTTAATTTTTAATATTTCATCAAAAGAGTAATGACTAAGACCGCGAGCCACTTCCTCTCCAGTTTCACTTAAAACACTTACCGTATGACCTGCTTCAAAGGCTCCTTTTGCATCCACAATACCAGCTGGCAATATACTACAGCCACCTTCTTTATGCAATGCTTTAAGACAACCGCTATCTACTACAATGCTACCTTCAATATGAGCAGCGAAAGCGAGCCATTTCTTTCTAAATTGCAAGCGATTTTCTTTAGAAACAAATAAAGTCCCAAGCATTTCTCCATCTAAAATACGAGAAATAGCATTCTTTTCTTCGCTAGAAGCAATAACTAAGTTGATACCTGAACTAGTTGCCGCTTGTGCTGCTTGAATCTTAGTAAACATTCCGCCAGTACCAAAAGAGCTATCGCTACCACCAGCACGTTTAAAAGTTTCTGGTGTTATTTCTGGCACTTCGTAAATAAGCTCGGCATCTGGATTTGTATTAGGATTAGCAGTATATAAACCAGCTACATCTGATAATATTACTATTAAATCTGCATCTACAATCCCGCCTACTAGAGACGACATATTGTCATTATCTCCTATTTTAAGTTCATCTAAAACTACTGCATCGTTTTCATTAACAATGGGAATAACTCCTTGACGCAATAATTCTGTCAAAGTATTACGAGAGTTAGTATAGCGCTGACGATCAAGCATCTCAGTTTTAGTGAGTAAAACTTGCCCAACTATTTTTCCATAATCAGCAAAAGCTCTTTCGTAAGTATTCATTAAAATCCCTTGACCTACAGCGGCTGCAGCTTGCTTCCCGGGGATTGTCTTAGGCTTTTCGCTTAACCCTAATCTTTCTACCCCTACAGCAATTGCGCCACTAGTTACAAGAATCACTTCAAACCCCCTATTACTAAGGTCAGATAATTCTCGTGCTAGACGGTCAATTTGCGTAAAATTACGTGTGCAATTAGGGTATGTAATAGTACTAGTACCCACTTTAACCACTATTCTTTTTACGGTTTTTAATGACTCACGTTTCATCGCTAGCGCTCCTTACATATTTAATAATTTTCTTTGTATTCAAATACCATATCTAAAATACGAACTGTATTACCTTCTTCACAGCCCGCTTCTTTTAACGCAGCATCAATACCAAGTTTTCTCCAAATTAATTGGAAACGATAAATCGCTTCATCGTTATCGAAATTGGTCATAGCAACCAATCTTTCAATGTTTTTACCACGCACCTCATAATCTGTATCATTGCCTGGTACAATTTCATAACTATCTGGATCAGCTTCTTCTATACCAACAACAAGATCTTCTGCAGGATCTGGAACATATTCCTTAATCATTTGTGCCGCTTTATAAACCAGTTCTTTAAGACCTTCACCAGTCGCTGCAGAAACTGGCATGATTTCATACCCTTTAGCCTCTACATATTCCTTAACACGCTCAAAATTTTTTTGCCCTTCAGGAACATCCATTTTATTTGCAACAACTAATTGTTTACGTTTTGAAAGTTTTTCGCTGTATTGAGATAATTCATAATTTATTTTTTCAAAATCATCAATAGGATCGCGACCATCTACACCTGCCACATCAAGTACATGTAAAATGATTTTTGTTCTTTCGATATGACGCAAGAAGTCATGTCCTAAACCAACTCCTGTATGAGCTCCTTCAATAAGCCCTGGGATATCTGCCATAACATAACTGTTTTCAGTATCTATACGTACCACACCTAAGATAGGTGTTAAGGTCGTAAAGTGATATGCTGCTACTTCTGGACGAGCAGCACTTACTTGAGAAATAATGCTAGATTTACCAACACTTGGATAACCTACAAGCCCAACATCTGCTAATAATTTCATTTCGAGTTTAAGCCAAGTAGCAGTACCAGGCTCACCTTTTTCAGCGAAAGTAGGCGCTCTATTAGTTGCTGTAGCATAACAAGCATTACCTTTACCCCCACGACCACCTTTTGCTGCTTTATAAGTTTGACCATTTTCAGTCAAATCTGCAAGAACTGCACCAGTCGCATCATCTTTAACTAAAGTACCTAACGGCACTTTAACAATAACATCTTCAGCTTTAGCACCAGAACAATTTTTAGCACCACCGCCATTACCGCGCTTAGCTACAAATTTTCTTTGATATCTAAAATCTACTAAGGTGTTAATATTTTCATCTGCAAGTAAAATAACATCGCCACCCTTACCGCCGTTACCGCCGTCAGGACCACCACGCTCTACAAACTTTTCTCTTCTAAAACTACTACTACCATCTCCACCTTTACCGGCTTCAACATAAATTCGCGCTCTGTCGATAAACATAATATCAATACTCCTTTTAAAAATTACTACATGCGTTCATTAAGAATTGCTCTTATTTGTTTATTAATGCGATTTATTGCAGACATGGTAACTGATCTATTCCCTACAGAACCAACCATTGAGCTATCTGAAACTCTTTCTGCAAATCTATCTGTATAAATATATTTATTAGTTTTTAAATCCATTATTCTAAAAACAACTGTTGCGCTAACTATTCTACCTTTTGAAAGCATGGTAGATTTCTCACGAACAGTAATTGGCATAACTTCTACATAAATGCTGTAGCCAAGATTAGAACCTTTAAACACCGTTGCATAATCTTCGCGTTCTGCTGTTGTCAAATCACCTATACCTAGTTGATTAAACTTCTTGATAAAAGTTTTACCATCTACACAAGTGTAGCCTCTAAGTTTTAGAGTTTTTGTAATATCCTCAGTGATTTTCTTTTCAATTGCTTTATCATAAGTTGTATTCGCATCATTCACGAATAAGATTGTTGCTGTTTTATTTGTATTAGTTGCTGTTTTAATAACAGTAACATCGCTATTAGTACCTGCACGAGTCCCTACACTCATTGTAGGTTCATTAGAAATAGTAACTGCATTTGCTTCTGCCACTAATCCAACTGATACATTCATTACTAGCACAGCTAAAATTGTTAAAAATTTATTTAACATTTCCTTCTCCTTCTACCCATTCTTTTAAAATAGGAGCAGCATACTCTCCTAGTCTAGTATAAGTTTCTGAGGATGGATGTACACCATCTAAAAAGCATATACTACGCTCAGACAGGCCTTCTGAAAAACAATTTTCGAAATCTAGTATAAATTCACTAGTTCCAAACTGTTCCAAAATACCAGTACGTACTAATTCTATTTCTTTATTTAACACTTTTTCACTACAAAACCATGGCAAGACTAAACATAATTTATAATCTTGAGCCTTACTCCAAGCAACTACTTGCGTTAAATCCTCTAAAATAAATTTTAATGGTTTTCCTTGAATAATGTCATTCATACCACCAAAAAACAAGACATGAGTGCAATTATCTGCTCGAAAATTATGATTCATTCTATAAAAAATTTCATCACAACATTCGCCACAAACACCATAATTAAGCATTTGTATACCAGTTTCTTTTTCTACAGTTTTAATCCATGAATATTCAGAGTTATAGGGAAACCCTTGAATAAGCGAATCACCAAAACAAAATATCCTTTTCATATACTCCTCCATTAAAACCTATATACCCTTAAATTATACCGTTTTCTAGAGTTAAAAGCAATAAAAAAAGCCTATCCAAAAGGATAGGCTTTTCATGTTTGTTATTAGATCGCTGCTTCAACAGGATATACACTGATTTGACGTCCATCGCGGCCTTTGCGTTCAAATTTAACGCGACCATCAACAGTTGCAAAAATTGTGTAATCTTTACCCATGCCTACGTTTTTACCAGGATGGAATTTAGTTCCACGTTGACGAACGATGATGCTACCAGCAGTAACAAATTGAGTGTCATGAGCTTTTGTTCCTAGACGTTGAGCGTTAGAGTCACGACCATTGTGGGAACTACCAGTACCTTTTTTATGTGCATGTAATTGCAATATAATTTTAAACATCATTTTCACCTCCATGTTCTTTTACTTGAACATATTTAAAACATTTTTCTTCAATCTGCTTTAAAGTACATAACATACTTCCAAGAAGAGCTTCCGAAAAATCGTTAGGCTCTTTCTCGAGCTTTACTTCTAAAATGCCATTTTCTTCATCCGTGTGATATTTCACCGGAAATTTCAAATGATCTTCTAAACCAATAAGTGCCATTTGAGTCGTTGCAGAAACCCATGCGCATACGATATCTTCGCCCTGCGGAGCACTCTCCGAATGACCAGCTACCTTATATGCATTTATTTTTCCTGCACCATTTCTATAGACATCTATCTTAATCATAATCTTATGCTTTGATAGAAGCGATTTCTACAGTAGTGAATGGTTGACGATGACCTTGACGTTTACGGTAGTTAGATTTTGCTTTATATTTGAAAACAAGAATCTTAGCTGCTTTACCGTGCTCAACTACTTTAGCAGTAACTTTTGCACCTTCAACAACTGGTTTACCAATTTTAACGTCGCTACCTTCAACAACAGTCAAAACTTCGTCGAAAACTACTTCAGAACCTTCTTCAACATTTAATTTTTCAATGTTTAAAACGTCACCTTCGCTAACGCGATATTGTTTGCCGCCTGTTTTAATGATTGCGTACATTCTCCTTGCACCTCCCTTATTCTAAAACTCGCCAAATACGGTACCCTTGCGGGATTTACGAACCTCTCTGCGCGGTCGGAGATGGACACTAATATCCATACTGAAATAATATATCATGACAAAAGGGTTTTGTCAATAATAACAATGCTACTTTTTATCTACTTGTATTATCCAAAATCATGAATGTTTCAACATGTAGTGTTGGATCAGATTCAACAGTTATAGTGCATGGCATTTCTCTATTCCAATCTTTCACAACATTCATCTTGAGATAATCAGATAAAATTGGGTTTGCAACTACTAAAATATCTTTAGTGGTGTTTTGTTTCACTAACAAAGTATTAATTCTTCTTTTAATTTCTAAAGCAATAGTTTCAGAAGATTGTTCTCTACCACTACCTTGACAAGTAGGGCAAGGAGAATATAATACTGCTGATAAATTTTGTCTAGATTTTTTTCTTGTGATTTCCACTAAATTAAGTACTGTAATGTCTTGCACTTTCGGTTTCATTTTATCCCCTACAAATGCTTCTTTAAGAACACTTAGCACTTCATTACGATGCTCATCACTATGCATATCTATAAAGTCTACTACTATAATTCCCCCAATATCACGCAATCTGAGCTGTCTAGCAATCTCTTTTGCTGCCGCAATATTAATTTCCATAATAGTAGCTTCCAAAGTTTCTTTACCACTATATTTACCGCTATTAACATCAATAACTGTCATAGCTTCTGTATGATCTATGATGAGATAACCACCATTAGTAAGCTCTACTCTTCTATTAGAAATTGCAGCAATTTCTTCTGTTAATTTTAAATTAGAAAAAACATCTTCACTACCCTCGTAAAGGGATATTTTTTCAACATTTATGTCACCAAAGCCCTCTAGTAGACTCTCTATTCGCATATATACGTTTTTATTATCAAGAATTATTTCTTTAACATCATCATTTAGATAATCGCGAACAATACGCACTGATAAATCTAATTCTCGATATAAAAAGGCTGGGGCTTTAGATACTTTTTGCCTAGCTTCTATAACTTTCCAGCTATCCACTAGTCGCTTAATATCTTCTCGTAATGCTGCTTCCTCAACACCTTCTGCCACAGTTCGAATAACTACTCCCATATTTTCAGGTTTATAACTACTAACTATTTCTTTTAACCGGTCCCTCTCATCTTGACTTCCAATTTTACGAGAAATACCAATATAATCTGCTTTTGGAAATAAAACTACATATCTACCTGGCAAAGTAATTTCTCTTACAGCTGTAGGACCTTTAGTTCCTCGTGCATCTTTCACTATTTGAACTAGCACAGAAGCACCTTCTGTAATATTGTTTTCTTCACCTAGATACAAGAACGCATTTTTTTCTAAGCCAATATCGATAAATGCTGCTTGAATACCAGCAACCACATTAGAAACTTTACCAAGGAAAATACTGCCTACTAAATGAGTTTCTATATTCCGTTCTACCAAATATTCTTTTAATACTCCGTCTTCCACAAGACCCATACGAGTCTCGTCCGACGAACTGCCGATAATAATTTTTGTAGACATATATTTCCCTTCCTTAAATTATTTAGTACTTTTATAAATACTATCTAGCATAGGCCATATATGACCGTCTTCATCGCTACGATATAAATCTAAGCGTCTAACATCCGCCTTATTTATAGGTAATTCTAATGCATAATACTGATTTAAAGTATTTAATAAATCAACAGCTTTCATGCTTCCACTTGGCGTAATTTTACAATGAAAATGTAGTCTCACTACTCCATTAGCTGCAGTCAAACCAATAGCAGGAATAAATTTCTTTACGTCAATGAGTTTTACTTTATTACGAGCTTTAGGAGCCGCCTTTTCATAAGTTAATTCTGTAGCAGCATTAAACTTTTCTACAGCAGTACTCATATCTTTATCGTACGGTAAGAATATTTCATATTCTGCACCACCAGCAACACTCATTAATTTTGCTGCACTATTTTCTACAGCATCTACTGCTAATACTTGAATACCTCTTGGCAATGCATCATTTAGAGCATTTGCAGCATCTAAAGGACTTGTTGGCTCAGCTAATTCAATTTCTACAAATTCAGCTTTACTAACAACACCAACACCAAGAGCAGATGCTAGTGAAAACTTCATATGTGGATTAAAGCCTTCAGAATAAGCAACTGGTAAACCAGCTCTTCTAATAGCTCTTTCAATAGTACGTGCATATTCTAAATGAGAAATGAAGCGAATATCTTGATCTTTAGTAATTTGTAATCTTAGTTTCATGATTTTTGCTCACTCCAATCTACCACTTCTACACCTAATTGCTGACACACACCGCAACCAGTACATGTACCGTGTCTACAGTCATGAGTTAAAGTTTGAGCTAATGCTTTTTGGTATTCATTCCACAAGAATTTGCGAGAAATTGCAGGTTCTAAATGTTCCCAAGGGAAAACTTCATTTTCACCACGTTCTCTTTGCGCATAAAACTCTTGAGAAAGCCCGCAACTAGCTAATGCTTCTAACCAATTATCATAAGAGAAATGTTCGATCCAGCCATCAAAACGCGCACCTTTAGACCAAGCTTCATAAAGAACTTTTCCTAAACGTCTATCACCACGAGCAAAAACGCCTTCGATGATACTAGTACGTGCATCATGATATTGGAAAGATACATTTTTCATTTTCAATGCATCTTTAAGTAAAAATTGCTTTCTTCTTAATTCTTCAAGTTCAGTTTGCCCTGACCATTGGAAAGGTGTGTATGGCTTTGGTACAAAACCAGAAGCACTTACTGTTACTTGACCGCCACCTTGGCCCACAACTTCTTTATATTTCCATTGAACTTTTCTAGCTAAATCAGCAATAGCTAAAATATCTTCGTCGGTTTCTTCAGGCAAACCAATCATAAAGTAAAGTTTAACCTTTTTCCAACCAGATTCAAATGCCGCACCAACAGCATTCATTAAATCTTCTTCTGTAACGCCTTTGTTGATAACGTCACGCATCTTTTGACTACCTGCTTCAGGAGCAAAAGTCAAACCACTTTTGCGAACTTCTTGCACTTTTTTGGCAAGTTCCACGTCAAAACTATCTATTCTCAAACTTGGTAAAGATACACTTACTCTATCTTTTTTGAACTCTGCAATCATATCTTCAATAACAGGTCCAAGACAAGAGTAATCAGCAGTACTTAAGGAAACCAAAGAGATTTCATTATAGCCTGTATTTTTCACAAGTTCTCTAGCCAATTCTTTTAATACTTCTGGCTTTCTTTCACGCACAGGGCGATAAACCATACCAGCATGACAGAAACGGCAACCACGACTACAGCCTCTAAATACTTCGAGCATGATTCTATCGTGTACTATTTCATTAAATGGAACTATTGGAGCAGTAGGAAAATCAATGCTATTCATATCTTTTACAACGCGTTTTTCAACAGTTTTTGGTGCTAAAGCATTATTAGGAGTAACCTCTGCCACAGTACCATCTGCATTGTAAGAAACATCATAGAAAGCAGGCACGTAAATACCTTTTATTGTTACTACTTTTTCTAAAAATCCTTTTCTGCCACCAGGTTTTCCAGCAACTTTCCAATTTTTATAACATTCTAATACTTCAATTAAAACTTCTTCACCTTCACCAACAATAGCAAAATCAAAAACTTCTGCTAATGGTTCTGGATTATATACACAAGGACCACCCACCACAACAAACGGTTCATCTTCCTTGCGATCTGCTGCGAGCACAGTAACTTTACCTAAATCAAGCATATTTAAAATGTTGGTATAGGAAAGTTCATACTGCAAAGTAAAACCTACTAAATCACATTCACAAAGAGCTTGCTTAGTTTCTAAAGTGGAAAGCACAATATCTTCTGCACGCATTTTTTCTTCTAAATCTACCCAAGGTGCATAAACACGTTCTGCTGCCACATCATCCATTTTATTTACTAAATGATATAAAATTTTAAAGCCTAGATAACTCATTCCAACTTCATAGATATCAGGGAAAGCTAGTGCCATTCTAACCGTGGCATTTTCTTTAATCACAGAGGAAAATTCGCCGCCAGTATAACGAGCCGGTTTCTGTATGCTATTTAAAATATCAATACCTAATTCTTTTTTCATCTTTTCCTCCTAAAACTGCAACTGCTTGCGTCTCATATTAATGTTTAATAATAGCCCCACCAATATCATATTAGCAGTTAGCGAACTTACCCCATAACTTAAAAACGGTAGTGGTACACCCGTCACCGGCATGATACCAGTAGTCATACCTATATTAACAATTACATGGAACATAAACATACCCGTTATTCCAACTGCAAGTAAAGTTCCAAAATCATCTTCTGCATTAAGAGCAATAGTAAGCGCTCTCCAAATAATTACTAAATATAAAAGCAATATGATAAAAGTACCAATAAATCCAAATTCTTCACCAGCTACTGCAAAAATAAAATCTGTATGATTCTCCGGCAAAAAGTTAAGCTGACTTTGAGTCCCATTTAACAAACCTTTACCAGAAAACATCCCGCTACCGATAGCAATCTTAGATTGAATAACGTGATACCCAGCCCCAAACGGATCTTTTTCTGGATCTAAAAATACTCTGATTCTATTTTTTTGATATTCTTTTAAGAACATCCAAAACACCGGTGTTAACGCAGCAAATCCAGCTGCACCCCAAGCTAACCATTTTATTCTAAAACCAGAAACAAATAATATAGCTAATAAAATAGCAATAAATACTAGCGCTGTTCCAAGGTCAGGTTGTTTTAGAACTAAGAAAAACGGTATAAATACAACAGCAAAGGTTGGTAAATACTCAGTAAAACTATGCAAGTATTTTGCCTTAGATTCCAAAAATGCTGCTAGGCAAATTATCATTATTACTTTCGAAAACTCACTTGGTTGAAAAGCAATAGGTCCAATCTGTAGCCATCTTTGTGCACCTAAAATAGTTTTTCCTGCAAACATTACTGCTACCAAAAGCAGAATATTTATAACATATAAAGGTATCGCAATACGATTTAAAAGCTTGTAATCAAACTGCAAAGATACCATTATTAAAAGTATATTTACAGCAAGAAATATAGCTTGGCGATTAGTATACCAGCCACTCCCAGTAACTTGAGAGTAGGAATGAGTTGCACTATCAATCAGCAAAATGCCTATAGCAGATAGCATTAATACTGCACTTACTAATATCCAATCCGTATTACGCAAATATCTTCTCATGCTACTTCCCTTCCTTGGCCACCTTATCTTGCTCAAATAATTTTTCAAATACTTTATAAGCTATTGGCCCTGCTGAAACAGAACCATAGCCACCTTGCTCAACAACTGCTGCAATAGCAAGTTCAGGATTATCTATAGGACCATAAGCAACAAAAACACCATGATCTTGCCCATGAGGATTTTCTGCAGTACCTGTTTTTGCCCCTACCGCTTTAGGTAGAGCCGCAAAATAAGATGCTGTTCCTCCTGGTTTTGTTACACCTCTTAGTCCTTCTTTAAGGATATTTAAAGTTTCTTGAGATATACCAGAAACTGTGCCTTTATCTTCTTCATGCTTTTTAAAAACAGTTCCATCTAAATTTAATGCTTGTTCTACTAAATATGGTTTATGTCTTACACCATTATTTGCAATTGTAGAAAGCATTTGTGCTAATTGAATAGGAGTAGCAAGTGTTATACCTTGACCAATTGCAGCATTAAAGGTATCACCTACAGTCCATTCTGAATCATAGTATTTCTCTTTATTCTTAGGAGAAGGAACCATACCTAGATTTTCCCCGTCAATCTCAATACCGCTAGGTGCTCCAAAGCCATATTTTGTTGAATAATCTTCTAGCCCTTTACCACCAATACGTCTACCCATTTCATAAAAATAAACGTTATCTGAAGCAGTAAAAGCTTGTTGAAAATTAATCAAACCAAGTGCTTTGCCGCCAGCATTACCCATACTAGGAATCATCCAGTGATAACCTGGATCATTTACTAGTTCAGTAGGTAATACTTTTTTCATATCTAAGGCAGCTGTTCCTGTGACAACTTTAAAAGTTGAACCTGGTGGATATTCACCACTAATAACCCGATCTGCCATTGGATTAAAAGGATTATTATTAATTTCAGCCCAATCTTTTTCGGAAATACCCTTAACAAATAAATTAGGATTAAAGGCTGGTCTACTAACCATTGCTCTAATAGCACCTGTTTTTGGATCTATTGCTACAATCGCTGCCGCATAAGCATTAGGTGCCCAACCAGAATCACGGTAACTTTTCAAGCCTTCATCTACCGCTTTTTCTAAAGTCTCTTGTAAATCTAAATCTATTGTTAGCACTAAATCTTTACCCGCAATAGGATAAACCGTATTAAGTGCTTGAATAACTTTACCACTAGCATCTACTTCTTCAAAAATTTTGCCATCTTCGCCACGCAAAATATCATCATAAGCTTTTTCTACACCAGTCTTCCCTACAATACTGCCTGGTGCCATGCCTTTAAATCTGCCATTTTCAATATCATACTCACTAACTTCCCCTACATAACCTAAAGCATGTACAGCAAGTTCGTTATTAATATATCTACGCAAAGGTTGCATTTCTAAAGAAACACCTGGTAAATCTTTGCGACGTTCTTCAAATTGCACTAATTCTTCTTGAGACAAATTACTTTTAATACGAATTGCTTCATAACCAGCACCAGCGTTTTTAATACGGTTTCTAATTTGCTCTTCTGGGATATGAGTAATCCCACTTAAGATTGCAACCATATCCTCATTATATTTAAACCCGCGTTTTAGCGATAGTGCAAAACCTGGCGCACTATCTACAATACGTCTACCTTTTCTATCTAAAAGTAGTCCTCTCGGCGCTACAATTTTAGTTTCACGAGTTCTATTACCTTCTGCCTGTTTATTATAATAATCGCCCCTAAAAAGTTGTAAATAGGCCATACGAACAAATAGTATGAGAAATACAACAGTAGCGAGAATCAATATACTTTTTAATCTACCCTCATACTTCTTATTAAGCACGGTTTTTCCCCCTACTACCTATATCTAACTAATAATTTCCGTCTTCTTTGGTAATCCAGTTATCTATCCAAAGCATAACTTTGCCAACAGGTATTACTAATAGCATATTTCCTAGGCAATAATAAAATGTATACAATAAATAAAAAGTGAATAAGTCTAGAAAAGATCATGATAAGAGGTACTGACATTGAGAAAAGAGTAATCAAACAAAAAAACTTACGCACAAAAACAAAAA
>CAMTOO010000008.1 GCA_947074185.1 uncultured Negativicutes bacterium | reverse complement strand
AAAATAATATAAAAACAAAATTTAAAAGAGATATGAAATAGATTGAAGTAGTAGGTATTATAAGGGTAAAAATAAGACATTTTTGGGGGTGGCGTCCAAGTCCAGAATGAACATCTAAAATTGCTGCATTACCATATGATGTAATGGATACAAAAGAAGCACGCGCTATTTTAGGTAAACACCCACTTAGCTTTTTACGTGTTACTAAATCAGAGGCAACTATGCCAGATTGTGTGGATTCACATAGCCCTGCCGTTTATAAAATGGCAAAAACAAATTTAGAAAGATATATTAATGAAGGGCAAATGGTGCAAGATACTAGCCCTTGCTATTATATTTATCGTCAACGTATGGATCAACATATCCAAATAGGACTTGTAGTTGGTGCGTCAGTAGATGAATATAGAAAAAATATTATCAAGAAGCACGAACTTACTCGTGTAGATAAAGAGCAAGACCGTGTAGATCATATTACAGAAACAAAAGCTCAAACAGGTGCAGTATTTTTGACTTATAAAAATCGTGGTGAAATAGACGCTTTTATTTTGAAGTTAATGTCTGAAAAAGAACCTGTATATGACTTCATTGCTGAAGATGGTGTGCAACATACTTTGTATGTAGTTGATCAACTTTTAGAAATGGCAGAATTAACACGTTTATTTGAGGACGTACCAAATCTTTATATCGCAGATGGTCACCATCGTAGCGCCGCTGCAGCACGTGTAGCTGATATAATGAAAGTGCAAGCAGATGGTAAAGGTGACGAGGAATACGAAGAATTTTTAGCAGTTATATTCCCTGATAATATGATGAATATTATGGATTATAATCGTTTAGTAAAAGATTTAAATGGACTTTCAAAAGAAGGATTTTTGGAAAAAGTTAAAGAGAAATTTACTGTTGAAGAAATTGAACGAAGTCCAAAGCCTAGTGAACAACATGCTTTTTCTATGTACATGGACAATAAATGGCTACGCTTAAAAGCGAAGGAAGATTCATATAATAAAGAAGATGTTATAGAATCGCTTGATGTTTCTATTTTGCAAAACAATCTTTTGAATCCTATTTTAGGTATTGAAGATCCACGTACTGACAACAGAATCAATTTTGTTGGTGGTATTAGAGGATTAAAAGAATTGGAAGAACGCGTTAATAGTGGCGAGTATGTAGTTGCTTTTGCTATGTATCCAACATCTATGGATGAATTAATGCGTGTAGCTGATGAAGATAAAGTTATGCCACCAAAATCTACTTGGTTTGAACCTAAATTAAGAGATGCGATGGTAGTACATTTAATTGGAGAACAAGATAATGAGTAGAATTTTCAATTTTAGTGCAGGACCTGCTGTATTACCAGTAGAGGTTCTTGAAGAAGCGCAAAAAGAACTTTTAGAATATCAAGCCACTGGGATGTCTATTTTGGAAATGAGCCATCGTAGTAAACCTTTTGAACAAATCAATAATGAAGCACAAGCAGATATTAAAGAACTATTAGGCTTGGGCGAGGATTATTGTGTGCTTTTTATGGGTGGTGGTGCTAGTTTACAATTTAGCGCTGTTCCAATGAACTTCTTAGAGCCTGGCAAAATAGCTGCTTATGCGGTGACGGGTTCTTTTTCTGATAAAGCTTTGAAAGAAGCCAAAAAAGTTGGTGAAACAGCAATTGTATTTAGTTCCAAAGAAGCTAAATATAATCGCGTTCCAAAACCAGAGGAAATTACTCTACCTGCAAATTGTGCATATTTGCATATTACAGGAAATAATACTATTGAAGGCACAGAGTTCTTTGAATATCCAAACACAGGTGAAGTGCCTTTGATTGCAGATTTATCTTCTGATATTTTAAGTAGACCAATTGATGCTAACAAATTTACTTTGATTTACGCAGGCGCTCAAAAAAACATTGGGCCAGCAGGGGTAGTTGTTGTTATAGCTCGCAAAGACTTTATTAAAGGCAGATCTAAAGATTTACCTGAAATGCTTAATTACGAAACAATGATGGATAACGAAAGCTTATATAATACACCACCAGCATATGCAATATACATTGTTGGTAAGGTTGTAAAATGGATTAAAGCTCAAGGTGGCCTTAAAGCTATGGAAGAGCGTAACCGTGCTAAAGCTAAACTCATTTATGATGTAATTGATGCTAATCCTGATTTTTATAAAGGTTATGCAGATGTGGATTCACGTTCTTTAATGAATGTTACTTTTGGTCTTGTAAATGAAGATTTAGAAAAGAAATTTGCAGAAGAAGCTGAACAAGCTGGATTAAGTGGTTTAAAAGGACACCGTAGTGTAGGCGGCATGCGTGCCTCTATCTACAACGCAATGCCATTTGAAGGCTGTCAGGCCTTGGCAAATTTTATGCTTGAATTTAAAGAAAAAAATAAATAAAAATTAAGACCTTGACTTAGAGTTAACTATAAGTTGTAAAATAAATTTAGAAATTATAATTAACAAGGGAGGACATATAAATGCATATGGCAGATGCGCTCTTATCAACTTCTGTTGGCGGAGCAATGTGTTTAGCAAGTGCTGGTGCAATTGGTTACTCAGTGCTTCAATTAAAAAAAGAAGATGTAAGTGAGAAAAAGTTACCGTTAATGGCTGTAGTAGGTGCTTTTGTTTTTGCTGCTCAAATGATAAATTTCACTATACCTGGAACAGGATCTAGTGGACATATAGGTGGCGGTATTTTATTGGCAGGTATTTTAGGCGGTCCGGCAGCTCTTTTAACTATGGCCGTGATCTTGATTGTGCAAAGTTTGTTTTTTGCAGATGGTGGTGTGTTAGCGCTAGGAGCTAATATCTTTAATATGGGGGTAATACCTTGTTTAGTGATTTATCCACTTTTATTTAAACCTTTCTTGCAAAAGGCAATGACTAGTACTAGATTAACTATTATTTCGATTATTTCTGTTGTAATAGGCTTGCAAATTGGTGCGTTTGGCGTTGTTTTACAAACTTTAGCATCTGGAATAACGGAATTGCCATTTGCTACTTTTGCACTTTTGATGCAACCGATTCATTTAGCAATTGGCTTGATGGAAGGAATTGTAACAGCTAGTGTGTTTGCATTTGTGTATAGCGTTCGTCCAGAAATTTTTGCTAATGTATTAAATGGCAGCAGTTTAGGGATGAATATTTCTTTAAAAAAATTAGTTGTTGCTTTCGCAATTTTAACTTTAGTAGTAGGTGGAGGATTATCTCTCATGGCTTCTGAGTATCCAGATGGATTAGAATGGTCTATTGAACATATTATAGGAGATACTGAGTTAGAAGGTAATGGAACTCTACATGCATTATCTGAAAGCATTCAAGGTGTTACAGCATTTTTGCCTGACTATGATTTTGCCGATGGTGATGGCAAGGGAACTAGCGTAGCAGGTATTATTGGTTCTATTTTGACTTTTGCACTAGCAGGAGCAATAGGTTTACTAATTTCTTTATGTAAAAAGAAAGAAAAAGTTACAGCTTAATTTATATTGAAAGAGGGTATTTGCATGGCTGATGTACGGAGCAAACTGGATAATCTATATACTTTAGAACAGTTTTCTGCGGGTTCAAGTGCTGTGCATAGATTACATCCTTTAGTAAAAATATTGGTCACAGTAGCATATTTAATATGCATTGTTTCCTTTGATCGTTATACAGTTACTGCATTATTGCCGTATTTGCTTTATGTAGTAATAATGCTTGGAATAGCTGATATTCCTTATAATGTGGTATTTAAACGTGTTTTAATCGCCTTACCATTTTGTTTATTTATTGGCATCAGTAATATGTTCTTTGATAGACAAGTTGTTTTTGAATTATTTGGTATGACAGTAACAGCTGGAATGGTATCGTTAATATCAATCCTTTTAAAAACAATTCTTTGTGTTAGTGTTGTACTGATATTAATTGCAGTAACTCCTATTGCTAGCATAAGCAAACAGTTAAGGCAACTTAGAGTTCCTGAAATATTTGTATCGTTACTAGAAATGACATATAGATATATTGGCGTTCTTTTAGAAGATGCGATAGCGATGATTACAGCTTATCGTTTAAGAAGTAATGGTCGAAAATGGCCAAAACTGAGTGAAATAGGATTTTTTATTGGACAGTTGCTTTTAAGGAGCATGGATAGGGCGGAAAGAGTATACAACGCCATGAAATGTCGTTGCTATTCTTTGCAAGATCGTGTTTCTAAGCAAATACCATTAAAACTATCAGACTGGGTGTTTTTCGGGATCGGGCTAGCATCCGCTATTGTTTTTCGATTTGTTAATGTGCCAGTATTGTTGGGAGGTCTATTTTGATAATTGATATTAAAAATTGGTCTGTAATTCATACTGATGGTACAAAGGCAATTACTAATATGAATTTGCAAATAGAAGCTGGGGAAAAAGTTGCCTTAGTTGGTGCAAATGGTGCAGGGAAAAGTTCTTTGATAACATCATTAGTTGGTATAGTAGATGGTGTAGGAACATGCTTGATTGCTGGTATTGAACTAAAAAAAGAGAAACTAGATGAAATTCGCACTAAAATTGGTGTTGTTTTTCAAAATCCTGATGATCAATTGTTTATGCCTACCATTTATGATGATATAGCTTTTGGACCACGTAACCTTGGTGTTGATGAAGAGACTATTAAACATCGTGTTGAAGATAGACTCCGTTTACTAGAAATAGAGCATCTTAAGGATAAAACAGCGTTGAGACTTTCTGGTGGTGAAAAACGCATGGCAGCTATGGCTACAGTGCTTTCTATGAAACCAGAAATTATGGTTTTAGATGAGCCAACAGCTTTTTTAGATCCTAAAGCTCGCAGAAAATTGATTCGCATTCTAAAAGATTTACCACATACTATGATTATTGCTACTCACGATTTAAGTTTTGCAGCGGAGCTATGCTCACGGACAGTATTGCTTAAGCAGGGCGAAATCTTTGCAGATGGTAAAAGTGAAGCAATATTGCAAGATGATGAATTAATGGAAGCTGCAGATGTAGAGTCTATAGCAAAATATTTAAATTACAAATAAAAAACGGCATAGCCTAAGGCTACGCCGTTTTATTGTTTTTGTTATTACCAACCCTTGCAAACATCAATCCACTCTTTATAAGGAGAATACTGAGCAAGTTCATCAGGAGTTAGTTCAATTGCACTATTGTGAGAACCACAAGCAGGGAATATAGTAGTAAAGCGTTTTAAAGATACATCGAGAAATACATCTACACCAGTATTAATCCCGAACGGGCACACACCACCAATAGCATGGCCAATCATAGGCTCTACTTCGCTAGCATCTAGCATTTTGGCTTTTGTACCAAAATAGCCTTTATATTTTGCGTTGTCGATTTTAGTATCACCAGCAGTAACTATAAGTATTGCCTGGTCATTTACTTTAAAAGAAAGAGTTTTAGCGATTCGTGCAGGTTCGCAACCAGCCGCGATTGCAGCTAGTTCTACAGTAGCACTAGAAGTTTCGAATTCCAAAACTTTATCACTAAGATTATATTGTTCAAAATGTTTTTTGGCTTTTTCTAAAGACATATTATCCACCCCGTATATTTTATTAAAAGAATAATTAGATTATAGCAAATATGTCTTTAAATATCAAAAAAATATGCTACAATAGTATTTGAAAGTATTGCGTAAATTAAGGAGATGGAAATATGTTAAAGAAAAATGGCAAGAAACTAGGTGTTTTAGGTGGAATGGGGCCAGCAGCAGCAGCAGAATTCCTAAGGGTTTTAGCTGCGAGATGCCCAGCGGAAAGAGATCAAGATCATCCTATTATTTATATGATCGGCAATGCAGAAACTCCAGATAGAAGTAGTGCTATTCTTGGAGTAGGAGAAAGTCCAGCAAGTCAAATTAAAGCTGATTTAGACAAGCTTTGTGACATGGGAGCTGATGTTTTAGCTGCTCCATGTAATACAGCACACTATTTTATAGATGATTTCAAAGCTGATTTAAGAGTGCCACTTATCCATATAATTGAAGCAACAGTTTTAGCTGCTAAGAAAATTAATCCGAATGGAGCTTGGATGTGCTCAACCCACGGTACAAGGGAATGTGGTCTATACCAAAAGTATGCCGAAAAACATGATTATACACTATATATTCCCAATAAAAGTCAATGTGATATGGCACAAGAAGCAATTAATTTAGTGAAAGCAAATAAACTTTCTGAAGCTGGTGAACTTACTAAAAAATTATGCTTGGAATTATGGGCAGAAAGAGATCTTCCGATTATGACTGCTTGTACTGAATTGCCATTAGGTTATGATGCATCTGGCTTACCACAAGAAAAGTCTGTCTCAAGTATAGGAGCTCTTGTCGATGCAGTAATAAAAGAACTTTATGAATAGTAGTAAATAAAAAAGGTTTATCACAAATGTGATAAACCTTTTATTTTTATTTTACCAGCCTCGAGAAGAACCGCCGCCTCCGCCGCTTCCGCCGCCGAAACCACCGCCGCCACCACCGAAACCTCCGCCTCCGCGACCACCACCTCGACCAAAGAGGATTAGGATATACATCAATGTTCTAGTTAAAGTGCCACCTAAGAACTTATTGTCTATTATAATAAGAATGAAAATACCTAAGGCAACTAATAATGTCACCAAAGGATTTTGTGGTTCTTCGTCAATAGCTTGTGCAACTTGTTGTTTGCCACCACTTGCTAGAGTGACATTGTATTCTTTTGCTACAAGATTTGCAATTACTCCATAAGCATTTAGAATTCCACGTTCATATTGACCATTGCGGAAATAGGGGAGCATGTATTGATCTTGAATACGTCCAGTTAATCCATCTGGCAATGCACCTTCTAAGCCATATCCAACCTCGATACGTGACTTACGGTCTTTTACTGCAACAAGAATAAGTACGCCATTATTTTTGGTTTTATCACCAATGCCCCAAGAACGAAATAGCTCAAGAGAGTAATCTTCTAAAGCAGCGCCATCAAGGGAGTCAATAGTAACTACAGCTAGTTGCGCAGTAGTTTTTTGATCTAAATTTTGACCAAGCGCTTGAATTGCTTGCTTTGCGTTAGGTGATAAAACATTGGCGTAATCTTGAACATAGATAGAGGAAGTTGGTTTAGCAGGTATATTTGGAGCTGCTTCGCCTATTCCTAAACTAAATGTTTGAAATATTAAAAGTAATAGTACTAACCAATTTTTAATCATATACTAAATTAGAACTGAACTTTTGGAACAGCTTTTGCACTTTCTTCTACTTTGAAATAATCTCTTGCATTAAAGCCGAGCATCCCTGCATAAAGAGATGTTGGGAGAGATTTGATTTTTGCATTAAAACCTTGCACGCTATCATTGTAGTCTTTACGTGCCACGGCAATTCTGTTTTCAGTGCCTGCTAATTCATCTTGTAATTGCAAGAAGTTAGTATTTGCTTTCAAATCAGGATAGTTTTCTGCAACCATAAGAAGTCTAGAAAGAGCAGAAGTAACTTCACTATTTGCTGCATTTACATCAGAAACAGTTTTTGCACCGCCAAGTTTTGCGCGTGCATCAGATACTGCTTGAAATACTTCTGATTCATGAGCAGCATAACCTTTTACGGTAGAAACTAGATTTGGAATTAAATCATTTCTACGTTGTAATTGATTCTCAACTTGAGACCATTTTCCATTAACATTTTCATTCATTGATACAAGACTGTTGTATCCGCTAAAAATCATCATTACAGCTATTAAAACAACTGCAACAATACCTAATACTGTTTTGTTCATAATATTCCTCCGAAATTTTAATTTTGTTAAAGTGATGCATTTATAGATTAATTTTACTATAAAAAAAATAAGTGTCAAATATATGGCGATAAAATAAAAATAAGAGAAGCCATTGATGATTGTATCAATGGCTTATATTTTAATTAAACATAAAGTTTATTTTTTTTCTTTTTTAGGCGCTGCAGATTTTGCAGAGCGTTTTTTTGTAGCTTTTGGAGCATCTTTTGCTTTAAGTGAAACCTTACCAGGCACAATAGCTTCGATAAATGCTTTTACCACTTGTGGATCAAAATCAGTACCAGCACCATCTAACAACTCTTTAATGGCTTCTTGGTGTGTTTTTTGCCATTGTTGTGTGCATGGATTAATGTTGCGATCATAATGATTGGCTACGGCTATTATTCTAGCACCTAGAGGAATATTAACTCCTTTTAACCTATCAGGATAACCACTACCATCCCACTTTTCGTGATGACTTTTAATAATATCAATAACATTATTAAAATCAGCCATGTTTTCTAGCATGCTATAACCAGCAATGCAATGCCTCTTATAGACAGCCATTTCCTTAGTTGTTAAATAAGGATTCTTGGCTAAAATAACATTTGGCACACTAAGGTGGCCTATGTCATGTAATAAGGCAGCATTCTTTATTGTGCCAATTTCCGTAGGCGACAAGCCTAATTTAGCAGCAATGCTAGATGCATAGTTTGCAACCTGTTGGGAATGCAAGAACAATCTTTTGTTTTTCCGTTCTAAGAGGTCTAAGAAAAATAAACTGATTTCCTTAGTCTTCTTGTTAGACGTAAAGTCTAAGTACTGTGGAATAGAAATCATAAAAAACCATCCGTTCAAATATGTAGTAAAATAAGTATAATATTTAAAGGTGTATCTCGTCAAGAATAAAAATTTCTTGCATTGAATTATTAGAAAAAGTATAATAGTATTACAACTCAGGTCTGTGGTTGAAAGTCGATGCCAGTTGCAGGCGAAACGATCCACGTAAGCAGTATAATTACTGTGAGCACGGTGCAGCTTAGAAGTAAGTCCTGCCGCAAAATGCGAGAGGGTTAGTAGTGGGGAGCTTAGGCTTATGAGCGAAATCTCCAGCAGGCGAGTGTGGGGGCGAAAACCAGGTCAGCTGGGTTGTCATTTGTTAAATATTTGAAAGTTAATTTCAATAATTAATAAAATTTTATAAATCTTAGGAGGCTATTTTATGAAAAAGTTTTTAGTGTTGTTGTGCAGTTTAGCTATGATGTTAGCACTTGTTGGTTGCGGTGGCGGAGAAAAGAAAGCTGAAACTCCAAAAACAGATGCTCCAAAAGTTTTACGTGTTGGTACTGAACCTACATTTGCTCCATTTGAATTTCAAAAAGAAGGTTCAAGTGAGTTCACGGGCTTTGATATGGATTTAATTCGTGCAATTGGTCAACAATTAAACATGAAAGTAGAAATCCAAAATTTAGGATTTGATGGACTTATTCCAGCAGTAAATGCAGGCAATATTGATCTTGCAATTTCTGCTATGACTATTACACCAGATCGTCAAAAAGTAGTAGAATTCTCTGAACCATACTATACATCAGGTTTAATCATCGTTGTTAACAAAACTGATGATTCAATTAAAAGTATTGCTGATTTAGAAAATAAAAGAATCGCAGTACAAATTGGTACTACAGGTGCAGCAAAAGCTGAAACTGTTAAAGGTGCAAAAGTTACTAACTTCAATACTGGTTCCGAATTATTTATGGAATTAAAAAATAAAGGTGCTGATGCAGTTATTGTTGATAGTCCAGTAGCAGGTTACTACTTAGCTCAAGGCGGTAGCGAAACTGCAAAAACTGTTGGTGACGTGATGGAAGCTGAATCCTATGGTATGATTACTAAAAAAGGTAATACTCAACTAATGGATCAAGTGAACAAAGCATTAAATGACCTTAAGAAAAATGGCGTTTATGACAAAATTTACCAACAATGGTTTGGTGAAACAGCTAAAAAATAATAGTCTGTGACTAAGATGCGTAGTTGCTAAACCCTTAGCGCTACGCATTTTATTTAAGACAGTATGAAGGGTTAAATAGAATGGATATAAATTTCGAACTCTTACAAAATGCTATACCTCTCTTGCTCGCTGGTGCTGCAATAACAGTTGAAGTTACAGCGCTTAGTGTTGGTTTTGGTTTAGCTATAGGTATTGTGGTATCTTTAGCACGTCTTGGAAAATGGTCTTTTTTACGTTTTCTAGGAAATTGCTATGTTGATTTTATTAGAGGAACCCCACTTTTAGTACAAATATTTTTAGTATATTTTGCGTTACCATCTCTTATTGGGCAAAGGGTTGATCCTTTCTTTGCTGCTATTGCAGCTTGCTCTATAAATAGTGGTGCTTATATTGCTGAAATATTTAGAGGTGGTATTCAATCAATAGACAAAGGTCAAATGGAAGCTGGTAGAAGTTTAGGCATGACTTGGTGGCAAACTATGCGTTTTATTATTTTACCTCAAGCGTTTAAACGTATTATTCCTCCTTTGGGCAATGAGTTTATTGCCATGCTCAAAGATTCTTCTTTAGTATCAGTAATTGGTTTTGAAGAATTAACTAGACGTGGACAACTTATTATTGCAAGAACTTATGCCTCTTTTGAAATCTGGATGGCAGTAGCTATTATTTATTTAATAATGACCTTTACAGTAGCTCGTTTAGTAGGGCTTCTTGAAAGGAGGTTCGAAACAAAATGAGTGAAAATCTTATAGAAATTAAAGACTTAAAAAAATCTTTTGGGAATCTAGAGGTACTAAAAGGTATTGATATGTCTGTTAAAGAACGAGAAGTAGTGGTAATTATTGGACCTTCTGGTAGTGGTAAAAGTACATTGCTTCGTTGTATAAATTATTTAGAAGAACCAACTGGTGGGGAGATAATTTTTGATGGCATTAAACTTAGTGGAGAATCTAATATTAATGCTGTGCGCAAGGAAGCAGGAATGGTATTTCAAAGATTTAACTTATTCCCGCACATGAATGTTTTAGAAAATCTAACGTTAGCACCTATGAAAGTGCGCAATATGAGCAAAAGTGAAGCAGAGGCTTTGGCAGAGCTTTACTTAGAAAAAGTAGGTTTGTCTGATAAGATAAGAAGTTATCCTGATCAACTTTCTGGTGGGCAACAACAACGTGTTGCTATAGCTCGTGCGTTATGCATGAAGCCAAAAGCATTACTTTTTGATGAGCCTACTTCTGCTCTAGATCCAGAAATGGTAATTGAAGTTCTAGATGTCATGAAAAGTTTGGCTAACGAAGGCATGACAATGGTAGTAGTAACCCACGAAATGGGATTTGCCCGTGAAGTAGGGGATAGAGTTCTTTTTATTGATGGAGGTTACATCGTAGAAGAAGGTTCTCCAGAAGAAGTCTTTAACAATCCAAAAGAAGAACGCACCAAGAATTTCTTGTCTAAGATTTTATAGTCAATGTGTTTCAAAGTTATCAATTTTGATTAGCGATTGATTGGAATTTTTGCAGAAATAAAAAAATGCAGGAAAACCGCCCTGATTGTAGAAAGATATAATAAGCAAGTTTTAAACTTGTAAAAACCCAAATCGCCTTGGGAATCAAGGAGGAAATTTATTATGAACGTATTAGTAAAAGGTAGAAACATCGAAGTTACACCTGCAATGAGAGAGTATGTAGAAAAGAAAGTGACTAAAATCACAAAACAATTTAAGGCTGTTGACGATATAGTTGCTGTTCTTAAAGTAGAAAATGGAGAGCACATCGCTGAGATTACAGTTCCCGCAAGTGGTATCCTGCTAAGAGCGCAAGAAAAAAGCAAAGATATGTACGGTTCTATAGATCAAGTTGTTGATAAAATCGAACGTCAAATTAGAAAATACAAAACTAGATTAATGAAACGTAAATACAGCAATTTCCAAGATGTTCCTGATGCACCGGCAGTAGAAGAAGATAACGAATTTGCAATTATTAAAAGCAAAACTTTCAGCATGAATCCAATGAACGCTGAAGAAGCTATTTTGCAAATGAACCTATTGAATCATGATTTCTTTATTTTCTATGATCCAGATGCTGGTAGTGCAAATGTAGTATATCGTCGTAAAGATGGTAATTATGGCTTGTTAATTCCAGAGCTTAAATAACTTAAAAATTTAACATTAATAAAAGTCAAAAAACACAGCAAAAAGTAGCTTGTGTTTTTTGACTTTTTATCTCTTTTTTGGTAGAATTATAAGGTTAAATATATTGATGAAAAGCGAGTTGCATATTTTTTGTAATTACGTTTTATAAATTTAAGGAGTGGTAAATTTTGCTCGATACAATAATAAAAAAAGTTTTTGGCGATCCTAATGCTAAAGAACTAAAAAGTATTACTGGAATTGTTGATAAAATCAATAGTTATGAAAAAGAATTAGAAGGTCTTAGCTCTGCTAATTTAGCAACTAAAACAGGAGAATTCAAGGTGCGTCTTTCTAAAGGCGAAACTTTAGATGATATTCTACCGGAAGCATTTGCTGTTGTAAGAGAAGCGTCTAAACGCGTAACAGGAATGCGCCATTTTGACGTGCAATTAGTTGGTGGTGTGGTATTACATCGCGGCAAAATTGCAGAAATGCGTACAGGTGAAGGTAAAACTTTAGTTGCAACTCTACCTGTTTATTTGAATGCTTTGACTGGTGCTGGTGTTCACGTAGTAACTGTAAATGACTATCTTGCTAAGCGTGATAGTGAAGATATGGGACGAATCTATAAATTCTTAGGCCTTTCTGTAGGTCTTATTGAACATGAAATGGATTATCCTGCAAGAAAAACAGCTTATGCTGCAGATATTACTTATGGTACTAATAATGAATTTGGGTTTGACTTCTTGCGTGACAACATGGTTGTTGACGTAGATCAAATGGTTCAACGTCCTTTAAACTACTGTATTGTCGATGAAGTTGATAGTATTCTAGTCGATGAAGCAAGAACTCCTTTAATTATTTCTGGTCCTGGTGAAAAATCCACAGAACTTTATAAGATTCTTGCTCAAATAGCTGCAAAACTAAAAGAAGAGGAAGATTATACTGTTGATGAAAAACAACGTAGTGTAGCTCCTACTGAAGAAGGTGTAGCAAAAGTAGAAAAAATGCTTGGCATTGATAATATGTATGACACAGAACATGGTGTAGACTTCTCGCATCAATTGATGTGTGCGTTAAAAGCAAAAGCTTTAATGCATCGTGATCGCGACTATGTAGTAAAAGATGGTCAAGTTACTATTGTAGATGAATTTACTGGACGTTTGATGTTTGGACGCCGTTTCTCTGAAGGCTTGCATCAAGCAATTGAAGCTAAAGAAAATGTAAAAGTGGAAAGAGAAAGTCAAACTCTTGCAACGATTACATTCCAAAACTACTTCCGTATGTATAAAAAATTAGCAGGTATGACTGGTACTGCTAAGACTGAAGAAGAAGAATTCCAAAAAATCTATCGCCTTGATGTAATTGTTGTTCCAACACATAAACCAATGGTGCGTATAGATTATCCTGATGTAATTTATAAAACTAAAGTTGCGAAATACAAAGCGGTAACAAATGAAATAGAAGAGTGCCATAAATCTGGTCGCCCAGTACTTGTGGGCACAACTTCAATCGCTCAATCTGAAGAATTAAGCACTATCTTAAAACGTAGAGGTATTCCTCATAATGTTTTGAATGCTAAATATCATGAAAAAGAAGCAGAAATCATTTCTGGTGCTGGCCAATATGGTGCTGTTACTATCGCAACAAATATGGCAGGTCGTGGTACGGATATCGTTTTAGGCGAAGGCGTTCCAGAACTTGGTGGTTTACATATTATCGGCACAGAACGTCATGAAAGTAGACGTATCGATAATCAATTACGTGGACGTTGTGCTCGTCAAGGTGACCTAGGTTCTTCAAGATTCTTCTTGTCGTTAGAAGATGAATTAATGCGTTTATTTGGTTCAGATAATATTTCTGGAATTATGGATAAACTAGGTATGGATGAAGATGATCCAATTGAACATGCTTTAGTTACACGTTCTATCGAATCTGCTCAAAAGAAAGTAGAAGCACGTAACTTTAGTATTCGTAAAATGGTTCTTGAGTATGATGATGTTATGAATCAACAACGTGAGGTAATTTATTCTCAACGTCGTAAGATTCTTGAACAAGCTGATTTGCGTGAAACCATTCTTGAAATGGTACATGACGTAGTTGATCGTACTATGGCAATGTATGCACCGCCAGAAGTATATTCGGAAGATTGGGAATTAAAATCTTTAATTGAATATGCAGAAGAGTTCTATGCTCCAGAAGGCGTATTAACAATTGACCATTTACAAAACTTAAGTCGTGAAGAATTAGACGAGTATTTACATGAAGTTGCTGATAATCACTACAAAGAACGTGAAGAAGCTATGGGTAGCGAATTGATGCGTGAACTTGAAAACCTTGTAATGCTTAAAGTGGTAGATAATCATTGGATGGAACATCTAGATGCAATGGATTCTTTGCGTGAAGGTGTAGGCTTACGTGCTTATGGCCAAAAAGATCCATTGGTAGAATACAAGTTTGAAGCATATGATATTTTCCAAGGTATGATAGATGCTATTCAAGATGATGTTGTTAGATATATTTATCGTGTAAACGTTGTATCTCAACCTAAGTTAGAAAATCCATTAGAAAACGCATCTACCAATAATCCTAGTGGAGAAGAATATGAAAATCAACCAATCGTTAAAGAAGACGAAACTGGTAGAAATGAAGCTTGTCCATGCGGTAGCGGTAAAAAATATAAAAACTGTTGCGGTAAATAAAACAAAAAACAGATGACTTCTTAAAAAGAGGCCATCTGTTTTAGCTAATAAAAAGGGATGTGAGATTGTGCTTATTGAAGAATACAGACCTAAAATCGTAAGTCTTAAAGCAAAATTAAAGGAAATGAGGGGATCTCTTTGACATCGCTCAAAAAGAGGACCGCATTGCCGAATTAGAACATAGAATGGGTGAACCAAGCTTTTGGGATAATCCTAGTAAAGCGCAGGAAATAACTCAAGCTGTGGATGGTTTAAAAAAAGAAGTAGATACTTACAATTCCTTAGCTAGTCGCTTAGATGACATGGAAGTAATTTATGAAATGATTACTGAAGAGTATGATGAGAGCTTAGAAAAGGAAATGGAAGATACTTTAAAAACAGTAGAAGCAGATGTTGAACACTTAGAATTAGGGATGCTTCTATCTGGTGAATATGACAAAAACAATGCTATATTAACCTTGCACGCAGGTGCTGGTGGTACAGAAGCACAAGATTGGACAGAAATGCTTTTACGTATGTTTACGCGTTTTGCTGAAAAAGAAAATTTTACAGTAGAAATGTTAGATTATCTCCCTGGAGATGAAGCAGGTGTAAAAAGTGCTACTATCCAAATTAATGGTTTGAATGCGTATGGCTTTATGCGTTCTGAAAAAGGAGTTCATCGCTTAGTGCGTATTTCGCCTTTTGATTCTAATGCACGAAGACATACTTCATTTGCCGCAGTAGATGTAATGCCTGAAATTGATGATACTGTAAAAGTTGAAGTAAATATGGATGATGTACGTGTTGATACTTATCGCGCTAGTGGCGCTGGTGGACAACATGTTAATAAAACATCTTCAGCCGTAAGAATGACACATGAACCTACAGGAATTATAGTTCAATGTCAAACTCAACGTAGTCAAATACAAAATAGAGAGCGCTGTATGCAACTTTTACGTGCCAAGTTATATGAGTACGAAAAACGCAAACAGGATGCTAAAATCAATGATTTAGCGGGAGACTATCAAGCAATTGAATGGGGTAGTCAAATTCGTTCTTATGTATTCCAACCTTACACCTTAGTAAAAGATCATCGTACTAATTTTGAATCTGGTAATGTGCAAGCGGTTATGGATGGCGAAATAGAGGGATTTATAGAAGCTTATTTAAGAAGTCAACAAAAGAAAGTTTAATTAATGGAGAAAATCATGAAAAGTCGTTTTAACCCTATATTATTAACAATAATTGTAATAGGACTATGCTTTGCATCTTGGTTAACATATGAACGTTACCAAGTGGAAAAGCATAATAATACTGTTGAATTAGCAATGGACTATGAGTCAGTTAGACGCATGGCTTATTGGGAAGGCTATTCAACAAAAGATTTGTTAAAAGCATTTAAAGCAGCGGGTTTGACGACTTTGGTTGTATATGATACTACCTTAGAAAGATTAAACGAAAGACAAGATATCGTTGCAGTATCTGGCATGGATCTCTTGAATCAAAAACAATTTAGTGAAAGTAGTGGTATATTTAAACCATTGCTTGTTAGCGGAAAAATTATTCCTCAAGCAGTATATATTGCAGCTAATGAAGAATCAGAAACTTTTCAAGAAATGATTACTGATTTATATAATCGTTATGGCAGAGAACGTGTTAGTGTTATTGCTGGTGATACCGTTATCGTAGAAGTTAAAGGTAAATACACAGCAACTTCTGACGAAGATGCATTAGAGCAAAAACCAGGTCTTTTACAAGCACCTTTGGGACTTTCTACAAAAGAATTAAAAGAAATAAAAGACGCAGGATTTTTAGCAATTGTGCGTACACAAAACTTTGCGCCTAGCAGTAGAGCAGGCATTGATACTATGTTTAATAGAATAGCACAATCAGGTGCAACTGTTACTGAATATCTTCCTACAGGAAAAGATGTAATGGGATATCCTGATAACGTTTATTACATGGGCAGAAAACTCTCTGATTACCGTGTGCGTTTAGGGTTGCCAGAACATTTCACGCAATTGCAATTCACTCCATTTAACGGATTAGTGAATTTAGCAGAACAAGTGAATTATAACGCTGTACGCGTTTATACTATTGATCGTTTAGAAAATCGCAAAATTCCAATGCCTGAAGGCTTGAGAAGATGGGCATTAGCTGATGAAGAACGCAACATTCGCGTGAACTACATCAGACCTTTTATGCAACCACAAGAAGGAAACGATATTGTGGAGCTTAACTTAGATTATGTAAATAAAATTGCAACTAATGTTAAAGCTAGAGGCTATACTTTGGCAGCAGCTGGTGTTTTTGAACAGTTAGGTACTGAAGGTAAACTTCCATTTAAACCATATTTCCCTGACAGATACATGTTTATCCCACTAGCATTTGCTATCATGGCAGCAGCTATGATGTATTTTGGTATGATTTTTGATATATCTATTAAAAAACAAATTCTAATGACATTTGTTTTGGGGCTTGTGGCAAGTTTAACCATAGTATTATCTAGAGGGTTAATGACAAGACAAATTTTAGCTTTCTGTTCAGCTGTATTTTTCCCAGTATTATCCATGGGAGTAATCATGGAATTATGGAAAGCTAATAAAGATGCAGTATTAGGCAATATGAGTATATTATTTAAAGCTATTTGGCAATTAGCTTTGGCTGTTACATTAGCATTTATTGGAGCAACCTTTATTGCAGCAATATTGGGTGACAGTAGATTCTTCTTAGAAATCGATATTTATAGAGGTGTTAAGTTAACCTTTATTACACCAGTTGTTTTAGTAAGTTTACTATATTTAAAAACCTTTGATGTGTTTGGAGAAGGTAGTAGTAAACTTTCTATACCACAACAAATTATGAAAGTTACAGACATTAAATTATCTTATGCTCATTTACTTGGGCTAGGAGCGTTACTGTTTGTTGCATATGTTTTTGTTGGGCGTTCTGGTCATACTGCAGGTATGGCTGTTCCAGCATTAGAAATCAAATTAAGACTTTTTCTAGAACAAGTGATGTATGCTCGGCCTAGAGAAAAAGAATTTTTGATTGGACACCCAGCGTTTTTCATGGCTGTGTTAGCTTTTTATAAAGGTGCACCAAAACTATGGCAAATGCTTCTTACAATAGGAGGCACGATAGGTGTAGCATCTTTAGTACAAACTTTCACTCATATGAGAACGCCAGCAATCATGTCTTACATTAGAGGCATAGATGGGTATTTCTTAGGTGCTATTATTGGCACTATAGCGTTCTTGGTAGTTGTTTTCTTACTTCCTTATGCAAAGGAATGGAAAAGGAGATATTTGATTAATGAGTAAAATAGTTATTTCTGGATATTATGGATTTAATAATGCAGGTGATGAAGCAATGCTTACCGCAATTATTGAAAATTTGCGTGAAGCTAGTCCTGTGGAAATAGTTGTAATATCTGGAAGTCCTTTAGAAACAGCTAAAAAACATAATGTAGAGTCAATACACCGATTTAATGCTCTTAAAATAATGAAAGCGTTTATGGGAGCCGATATGGTTCTTAGTGGAGGTGGTAGTTTATTACAAGATGTGACTAGTAAAAAAAGTTTGATGTATTATCTTACAATTTTACTTTTCGCAAAACTATTTGCGCGTAAAGTAATGCTCTTTGCACAAGGGATTGGTCCTATTCGCAATGGCTTTTTACGTATGTTAACAAAAATTGTCTGTAACTTAGCAGATGTTATTACAGTTAGGGATGATGATTCTTACGAGGAATTAGCACGCTTAGGTGTAACAAGTTCTAAAGTCACTAAAACAGCAGATGCTGTATTAGCATTGCATCCAGTTAAGAGATTTGAAGGGATGCATATTTTAGAAAATGAAGACATTTCAATGGATAAACCTATTATTGGTGTTTCAGTTCGCCCGTGGAAAAATAATGAACAAGGCCTGAAAGAATTGGCTAGAGCATTAAAAGAATTAAATGAAAAGATTGAAGCACAAATCGTATTGTTACCATTGCAGCATGGACTAGACACTGAAGTCTGCAATTGGATGCAAAAATATCTTGCAGGAAACAATACAAAATCAGTAGTCCTAAGGGGAAGGTATACTACCGAGGAATTTTTAAGTATTATTGGTAATTTTCAATTGCTTATTGGCATGAGGTTACATGCAGTAATTTTTGCCGCAATAATGAAAATACCATTTTTAGCAATTTCTTATGATCCTAAAATAGAAGGATTTGCTAAAATGATTGAAGGTACAGTTATAGGTAATATAGAGGAGATTGCAACGACAGATATTGTCCAAGAGACGATGACTGTTTTGGATAAAGATTTAACTTTGCAAAACGAAAAAATTGATAAATTGCAAAGTTTATCTAAAGTTAATTTTGAGCAAGCATTTAAACTAGTAGCTACAAAGTAATTACAGTTTTATGGTAGCAGTAAGTAAAAGTTAACTTTGATGATTAAAAATATTTAAGAATCATAAGCGAGAATTAAGGAGGACATCGATTTGTTATTAATGACTGACGTAAATAAAACATATCCAGGTGGAAACATAGCGTTACAAGACGTAAATGTTCATATTCAACCAGGCGAGTTTGTTTTTGTTGTAGGGCCAAGTGGTGCAGGTAAATCCACTTTTATTAAGATGTTATTTCGTGAAGTGTTACCTTCAAGTGGTACCATTTTAGTTAATGGGGTAGATATTCAAAACCTAAAGGAAAAAGAAATTCCTTATATGAGAAGACAATTAGGCGTAATATTCCAAGATTATCGTCTTTTGACTGATCGCACAGTTTACGATAACGTAGCTTTTGCTATGCAAGTTATCGAAACACCTTATCGCAAAATAAAAAGAAATGTTATGAATGTACTTGATTTAGTAGGTTTAAGAAAACGTGCTAATTCATATCCAACAGAACTTTCTGGTGGTGAGCAACAACGTATTGCGATTGCTCGAGCGATTGTAAATGATCCTTTTCTTGTAATTGCAGATGAGCCTACAGGAAATCTTGATCCTGAAACTAGTAAAGAAATCATGAGTATTTTTTCTGAAATTAATGAAAGTGGTACTACAATAGTAATGGCTACACATGATAAAGATATAGTAGATTCTATGGGTAAACGTGTAATTGCCATTGAAAATGGTATCATTGTTCGTGATGAACGCAACGGGGTATACGGTTATGAGTCTTAGTACAAAAGAATATTTTATAAGAGAAACCTATAAATCAATAAAACGCAATGGCTTTATGAGTTTTGCAGCTATCTCTACAGTAACTGTTTCTTTAGTTGTACTAGGTATGTTTTTATTGATTTTTTTAAACACAAATAATTTAGCAAAATATTTAGAATCACAAGTTCAAATAACTGTATATATGCAAGATGAAGCAAGTCCTGCAGTTTTAGAGGAAACTTTAGAAAAACTAAAAGCCATAGAAGGCGTAGAAGAAGTTAAAGAAGTAAGTAAAGAAGAAGCGCTTATGCGCTTTAAAGAAAGATTAGGTGAACAAGAAAACTTATTAAGTGCACTTGGTACAGATAATCCTTTCCCAAATTCCTTTGAAGTACAAGTAGATGTTCCGAGTCGTATAAAGGAAATTGAACCTCAAATTCATGAGATGGAATATGTTGAAACGGCGAGATTTGGGCAAGAAGTTGTTGAAAATCTTTTTGCACTAACCAAAATTTTGCGTTTTGGTGGTATTCTATTAGTCATATTTTTAGCTTTTGCAACACTTTTCATTATTTCCAATACAATCCGCCTTACAGTATTTGCAAGACGTAAAGAAGTAATAATAATGAAGTATGTTGGTGCAACTGACTGGTTTATTAGATGGCCGTTTTTATTAGAAGGTATGACGTTAGGATTTTTAGGGGCTATTTTAGCTAATTTCTTAGTGAATACAACTTATGGTATGCTCTTAAATAAAATTTATTCTAGTTTAGTATTCTTCCCATTATTACCAAGTAGTCCAACTCTTTGGTATGTTGATTTCTTTATTTTAGTGGTTGGTACTGGCATGGGAGCTATCGGTAGTTCTATTTCGTTACATAAGTTCTTACGCGTTTAATGGAGGCAAAAATGACCAAAAAGAAAATAATTGCTCTTCTTTTGGTATTGATTCTAGCCTTCGCGCAAATGATAACAGCTTTTGCAAACAATCTTGACGACAAAAAGAGTGAGTATGATGATGTTAAGCAAAAAATGCAAGCAGCTGAAGCAGAACGACGAAAAGCTAGAGCCGTAGCAGATGAAGCAAGTAATCAAATGGATGAGATTGTTGGTCAATTGTCACAGCTTAATGCAGACATGGAAGAATTAAAACCACGTGCAGAAGCTTTACAAAAAGACATTGATGAAAACACAGAAATCCTTAATGATAAAAAAGAAAAAATGGAAGGGCGTTTGAAAATCTATAGAGAAAGATTGCGCCAAATCTATATTAATGGACAAATAAATTATATAGATGTTCTTTTGGGTGCTAAAGATTTCTCAGACTTTTCTTCACGTATGTTTTTATTGCAAAAAATCATTAGTTTAGATTTAGAGTTAGTAGAAACTGTTAGAAGAGAAGCAGATGAAATTCAAACTCGCCAAGATCAATTAGATCGCCAAATGGCAGAGATTCGCCAAACTGAAAAAATGATTGCAGATAAAACTGAAGTTGCAGAAAAAGTTCGTGAAGAACGTGCTCGTCTTTTGTATAAAGCTGAAGAAGAAAGACGAGCAAACGATGATGAATATGATCGTTTGGCAGCAATTTCTGAAAATCTTGCAAGCATGATTAGAAGTATGGAACGTACAGGAAATATGCCAGTACAAAGCGGAACAGGCCGATTTGTTTGGCCATGTCAAGGAACTATTACTTCCTATGCTGGTTGGAGAACACATCCTATTTTCGGTACAACTAGATATCATTCAGGTATGGATATAGCTGTTCCAACAGGAACTCCTATTGTAGCTGCAGATAATGGCGTTGTAACATATTCAGGCTGGATGGGCGGTTATGGTTATACTGTTATGGTAAATCATGGAGGTGGCTTAGTAACACTCTATGCTCATAATTCATCTTTAGCTGTTAGAGAAGGTCAAGCAGTGCAACAAGGTCAGTTAGTTGCATACGCAGGTAGCACTGGTTATAGTACTGGACCACATTGCCATTTCGAAGCACGTTTAAATGGTGAAGTTACTGATCCTTTGAATTATTTACCATAGATTGAGAGGAAAGAATGTTTACTAAAAGATTTAGCTTTTTTACGCTTATAATGGCATGTATTTGTGCGGTTGTCTTTGCAGCTGGGTTTGTGATGTTTCAGATAAACCAAGTAACAGGTGATGCTATAGGAACATATAAGTTTTTGCAAACACTAAGTCTTATTCAAAGTCGTTATGATGGAGAATATGATAATGCTCAACTTTTTGATAGCGCCATTGATGGCATGGTTAAATCATTAAATGATCCATACTCTGTATATCTAGATGAAAAGGGCTTCAAGGCTTTGTCTACTACTACAGAAGGAACTTTTGGTGGTATTGGAGTAGTTGTTGGTGAAAAAGACGGTTCTATAGTAGTGGTAGCACCATTAGAAGGATCTCCTGGAGATAAAGCTGGTATTAAGGCTGGTGAAAAGATCATAAAAGTTGGCGATAAAGAAACAGCTAACATGAATCTTGAAACTGTCGTATCCGAAATACGTGGTGAAAAAGGGACGTCCTTAGCAATTGTTTTAGCAGATAAAAATGGTGTAGAACGTACAGTAGAAGTTGTTCGTGATGATATAAAAATAGAATCTGTAACAAGTAAAATGTTGCCAGATACGAAGATTGGTTATATTAGAATATCTGTATTTAATGATAATACAGGTGCAGACTTCCGAAAAGCTTATGGTGAACTTGTTTCCGAAGGTATGGAAGCTACAATCGTAGATTTAAGACAAAACCCAGGAGGTTTATTGCGTGAATCTGTGAAGGTAGCTAACTTGTTAGTACCTAAAGGACCAATAGTTTCTGTGATAGATAAAGATGGAAGCAAACATGTTGAATCTTCTACTTTAGAGGCTGTTAAATATCCTCTAGCAGTCTTAGTAGATCATGGTAGTGCAAGTGCATCAGAAATTCTTTCTGGAGCTATAAAAGACACTAAAGCTGGTAAAATATTCGGTGTGCAAACTTTTGGTAAAGGTCTAGTGCAAACAGTTTATCAAATGACTAAAAATACAGGGCTTAAACTTACTACGGCGAAATACTACACTCCATCAGGTGAATCAATTAATAAAATTGGTGTAACTCCTGATGAAATTGTGGAATTACCAGAAGATAGTAAAGCAGATACCCAACTAGAAGCTGCTGAAAAATATTTAAAAGAAGTATTAGCAAAATAATAAAAAAGCTGTTTAGATTAAAATCTAAACAGCTTTTTTTATAGGTCTATTTTCAGTTCTGCGTTAAAGGCTTTAGCAAACCATGCTTTATGAGATTCTAGTTGATGTATTTCTATACTAGGTAAATCATTTGAATGCAGTTTTAAAATGGCATCTTTCTTTTTAATGGAAACATCGATATTTTTTATTTGACTAGTTTCAGAGTAGTCTAAACTCTCAGCTAATGCTAGGAGTAGAGAAAGTTTGTTAATAATATCCATTGTTTTCGGATTTAATAATTCTTTATATGGTGAGTTCTTAAAATAGTTTTTAGAAACACCATTATGCCAAGCCGCAACAGCGGCTGTTACAAATTGCTCTTGATGAGTTAATCCAAAAAGTTTAGCATTTAATACCATGTACCCAGAGTGTCTGGCATGGCTATAGTAATTGATTGTAATTCCTATATCATGTAATAAAGCAGCAGTTTTTAAAAGTCTGCGATAAGACTTATCTAACTTATGGAGCGGTTTCCATTGATCAAACATAGCAAGAGCTAGCTCTGCAACATGTTCGCTGTGTGAAATATCTTGGGAATATAGTTTTAAAATATTGTTTGTACTACGTTCTAAGATGTTTTCAGCTACAAGAGGTACATTGTGAGATTTAGAGTAATAATCCAAGAATAGACCTTCTCTAAGTCCGCAACCAGAAACAATAACTTTTTTAGTTCCCATGTTTTCGATGATACAATTTATGATTGCTGAACCTGCTAAGATGATATCAGAACGTTCAGTGCTTAAACCTTGGATTTTACGTCGTTGTTCTAAGTTAGTGGTACGTAATTTTTTAAAATAGGTTTTAAAAGTTTGAGCTGTGAAACTGTAGTTATGTATTTTTGATGTATAGTATTTTTTTGATTTTTGAATTATTTTTCCAATTGTACGGATGGTACCACCAACGCCGATTAGAGGCAAGTCAGGGTTTTTTAACCAAGGGTATTTAGAAAGCTGACTATTTACGAAAAAGTTAAAGTCGCCATGGACATTATATGTCATAGAGTTGTGAGTATTGAACATCTCTGTCATGTTTACTACACCAAAAGAAAGAGAAACAGATTCAACGATTTTTCTATCTTTAAATAGAATCAACTCTGTACTACCACCACCAAGGTCGAAGATAATACCTTCCTTAACATCTAAGGTGTTTATTACACCCAAATAGCTGATGTATGCTTCTGAAGTTCCCTCGATAATGTGAAGGGTAATGCCAGTTTCTTTTTCTACTACTTTAGTAAGCTCAGGGCCGTTTTTAGCAGAGCGAACAGCAGCTGTAGCCACAGCAATAATCTTATCAGTATTGTAGAGCTTGCACATGTGCGCAAAGGATCGCATGGTTTCCAACGTAGAAGTAAACGCCTCAGGAGATAGATTGCCTTTGCTATCAATCTTCTTACTAAGACGTAAAGATTCTTTTTGATTGTAAACCATGTTATGTGAACCGTTTTTAAATATATGAGTGATTACTAGACGTGCAGAGTTAGAACCAATATCAATGATTGCTATTCGTTGCATATTCATCATCTACTTTCAGTTTAATGAGTATCTACCTAATATTGTAAAATAAATATGTATATAAATGCAATGAAAAAATGTTTTTTTATGTTAAACCTTGTAAAATTACGGTAAAATTACAACTTTTACAAGGGAAAAAGTGAAAAATGTCGAATAGAATTTAGAAGAGGTGATTAGCTTGAAGCGTAAACTTATAACAAAATTAGCTTTGGTACATTTAGGTTCAGAAGCTATTAGTATGCAAATAGTTGAATACAAAAATTTATCTAAATATAAAGTTGTTGAAAAATGTAATTATCCTATCAAACTAGGTGAAGAAACATTTAAAAACAAGTCTATTCCGTATGCGTTTATCAATGAAATATGTGATGTTTTGGCTGGTTACAAAGAGTTAATGGATACATATGCTGTTGATGAATATATAGTACAAGCGACTACCGCTGTACGTGAAGCAAAAAATCAAGTATTTTTATTAGATCAAATAAAAATTAAAACTGATTTAGATGTTGAAATTGTTGATATGCCACAAGAAATTTATACTAAATATGTTTCTATAAAACATACATTAGAGGAAAATAAAGCTATAAATAATAACAAGGGAACACTTTTTATGGATATATCTTCTGGGGGCTTAGGAATCACTTATCTCCACGATGAAAAGATTAAATATCAAGAAAGTTTTCATGTTGGTATTATCAGAATAAAAGAAAGTTTTAACAGACATCAACGTAATAGTACTCACTTCAATAAAGCGTTAAGCCAATTTTTGGCAAGCACAATTGGACCAGTGCAAAAGGCTTTAGCAGATAAAACTGTTGATGGTCTTGTGCTGACAGGAACAGAGATAGAATTAGTTTTAAAGATGTTAGGATATAAGGAACATGATAATGTTACTAAAATAGCACCAAGTAAATTCCAAGCCCTTTTTAAAAAAGTCCATGGACTAAACTTGAATCAAATTGTTCAAGTGTTTAAATTGCCAGAAAGTGCTATTGAGGTAGTTTTACCAACTTTACTATTATATGAACAATTGCTTGATTTAACGCCAGCTAAAGAAATAATAATTACCAATGATAGATTTATTGATGGTATGACAATGCTTCATATTGCAGAACAAAAAAATCCTGAAGTAATAGAAGCCTTAGATAAAGAACTAATTAGCTTAGTACATCATGTTGGCAAAAGATATGGTTATGATGAGGCTCATGCAAAACAAGTTGAAAGATTATCAGTACTTATTTATGACAAACTAGGCAAGAAAAATGGCATGGATGCTCACGGTAGATTAATATTAAGAGCAGCGGCATTATTACATGATATTGGCAAATACGTATCTATGCGTAGTCATTCCTTGTATAGTTATCAACTTATTATGGCAACGGATTTATTAGGCTTTAGTGAAGAAGATCGAACTGCTATTGCACTAGCTGCGTATTATCATGCAAATAATATTTTTGAAGAAGATGTAAAGAATAAACTTCCTTTACCAAGTAAAGAATGGATTGCGCCAATTGCAAAACTTGCTGCAATTGTTAGAGCAGCAGATGCTTTAGATCGTAGCTATATGCAGAAAATTAAATCATGTAAAGTGAATTTAAAAAATGATGAATTAATTATTGAAGTAGCTACAAAAGTAGATCTTACTTTGGAAGAATGGACTTTTGCTAATAAGGTAACCATGCTAGAAGAAGTTTATGGGATAAAGGTTCGCATAGAACGAGTGGGGTAATATGAAGAAAATTAATTTAAAAAAGCCTGAGTATTTTTTTAACAGAGAGCTAAGTTGGCTTAAATTTAATTTAAGAGTCTTGAAAGAAGCTAGTGTAGATACTACGCCTTTATTAGAGCGCCTTAAATTCATTGCTATCACAGCATCTAATTTAGATGAGTTTTTCATGGTACGTGTAGCTGGGCTTTGGGGACAATTTGAAAGTGGTATAAATAAGAAAGATGCAGCTGGTTATACTGCAGAAGAGCAGTTGCACGAAATTGCTGAATCTGCCCATGATCAAGTTAAATTACAATATAAATATTTACATGATATTTTAGAAGAATTAAAAGCAGTAAATGGTCCGATTGTAAAAACATTTGATGAATGTAATGATAAAGAATTAGCTTGGTTAGAAGATTACTATAGCGAGTTTATATATCCAGTCTTAACGCCTATGGCAGTAGATGCTTCACGACCTTTTCCGTTTCTTGCTAATAAGACTTTAAATTTAGCTATTGAACTTATCAATCATGAAAAAGAAAATAGCATGAGTGTATTACAGGTACCGTCTGTATTACCACGCTTGATAGAAGTAGGGGTAGGACAAAAACGAGTATTTGTATTTTTAGAAGAAATAATCGAAAGACATTGTAAAGATTTATTCAAAGGCTGTGAAATAAAAGCAATCGTACCATTTAGGGTAACGCGTGATAGTGATTTAGACGTTGAAGAAGACGATATAGATGATTTGCTTTACGAAATTCAAAAATCATTGCGTAAACGTAAACGTGGTGCTGCTGTTAGGCTTGAGATTTTTAAAACTAATAATAAAGCTATTAAGAAGTTTCTTAAAAATAATCTTGATTTAAATGATGAAGAAATTTATGAAATTAATGGGCCTTTAGATCCGACTTGTTTCTTTAATTTCATATCCTTAAAAGGCATGTGGCCGTGGCTCTATGAACCATTTGTACCACAAGCGCCGAAAGAAATAGATGCAGAAATCAATATTTTTGATGATATAAAAGCTGGTGATATATTATTACATCACCCATTTGAAAGCTTTGATCCTATTGTTAAACTTGTTAACGATGCAGCTTCTGACCCTAAAGTTTTGGCGATTAAACAAACTTTGTATAGGGTAAGTGGTAACTCTCCAATTGTCGCAGCACTTGCAAAAGCTGCAGAAAATGGTAAACAAGTAACAGTTTTAGTAGAGTTAAAAGCACGTTTTGATGAAGAAAACAATATAATTTGGGCACAACGACTAGAAAAAGCAGGTTGTCATGTTATATATGGCTTAGTAGGGCTTAAAACCCATGCAAAGATAATCCTTATAGTGCGCCAAGAAGCAGATGGCATTAAACGTTATGTCCATCTTGGTACAGGTAATTATAATGATAATACTGCCAAATTATATACAGATATTGGTCTTTTAACCGCGAATGATAGTTATGGTAGCGATGCTTCTGCCTTCTTTAATTTGTTATCAGGTTATTCAGAACCACCTGTTTGGAACAAGTTAGTTATGGCTCCTTTAGGCTTAAGAAATAAGATTTATGAATTAATAGATACGGAGATTTCCCACGTTAAAAATGGTGGTGAAGGTCATATAATAGCGAAAATGAATTCCTTGATTGACCAACCTGTTATCGAAAAACTTTATGAAGCCTCTATGGCAGGGGTTAAGATTGAACTTATCGTAAGAGGTATTTGTGGGTTACGTGCTGGTATGGAAGATGTTAGTGAAAATATCACGGTTCGTAGTATTGTAGGTAGACAATTAGAACATAGTAGAATCTTTTGGTTTAATAATGGTGGCGAAGAACAGGTATTCTTATCTAGCGCAGACTGGATGCCACGTAATTTAAATGATCGTGTGGAATTGTTTTTCCCTGTTGAATCACCAAAACACCTTGAACGCTTAAGAAACATACTAAATTTATATTTAGAAGATAATATAGGTGCTCATATGATGCAATCTAACGGTACGTATCGCAGAGTTACAAATAAAGAAGAACCATTAAGTACACAATTGAAACTTTATGAAATGGCTCAATTAGCAGCATCTTCACAAAAAATACCAATGGAAGCAAGATTAAAACCATCTAAAAAGATGTGATGGTTTTGCGAAAAAAATCAAATTATGATAGAATAAGCCGATAACATTGTTATGTTATCGGCTTATTTATAAAAAATACCAAGGAGCATTTTATGACTAAAAGTACAGTAACTTTAAATGATTGGGGTCGTTATGGATATGCAGAATATAATGACAAACAAAAAACAGTAAATATTGTTTTAGAAAGACCTGAAGTTAAAGAAAAAGTAAATGCATTTTTTAATAAAGAATTAACTTTAGAAATTCCTAAAGGAGATAACTTACAAGACTTTGTTGCAATCACAATTAATCCATTAGAATCTGAGAAGAATTTCAATTTAGCACTAACTAAATTATGGGTTAATACAGATGTTAAAGTGGAGTGGAGTATGCCACCAGGAATGGCAGAAAACTTATAGAATAAATCAAAAAAACTGCAGGTTTCCGTAGCTCAGCTGGATAGAGCAACCGCCTCCTAAGCGGTAGGTCGATGGTTCAAATCCATTCGGGAACACCAACAAAAAACATAAGCAGAAAACCTATTTGAAAGGTTTTCTGCTTATTATTATTTTCTGACATTTTGGTATTAACTATTTCGAAAATCTCTTTCCAGTAGCATAGCGCTTTTTTAAATCCGCACGCAAAGGTCGTAAATCATACATAATTTGATTATAACGGAATCTTTCTTCATTAGTTAAGAAGAGTTTAGTTTTATTTAGTTTATCTAAATATGCTTCTGCATTTACTCTGTTTTTTTCGTAGATATCAGGGAAGATAAGTTCCGTTTTGGCTTTTATTTCAAGAAGTCCATTTTCCCATTCTATAAAGTTAGCATCGCAACTTTTAAACTCATTGACATAATCAAGAAAAACAGGATGAAAATCTTCTTGGTAGTATTCTTGATAAAGTTCATTACGAGTTATTCCGATTAACGTACTTTTTTGAAAAGCTATAAAGTAGTCGTCGTCATTTGCGAAATAAAAATTAAAACTATCATAACCAAAAATATCAAATGGATTATCGATTAGCCTATAATCGAGATAGAATAATTCTAGCGAAGCGTGTTCAAGCAGTTCATCAAAAGTGTAACTATTTACTGTTTGTTCTACTCGTTGACGTTTTTCAAAAGGTGCTATTGCTCTAAAAGGATCTAATAGGTCGGGCGCAGCTTCAGGGAGTCCATATCCAGCTGAAAATTCACTTGCTCGTAATAGAGTTTCTCTATCTGTAGTGCCAGCTAAAAGCTCGTCGCAGCTCGTTTCCAATAGAGTAGAAATCTTTATTAAAGTATTGAAGTTAGGGTTTCTTTTTCCGTTGTCATAATTTATGTATGCGGCTAATGTTATGCCAAGTTGAGAAGCTATATCATTACGAGAAATGTTTTTATGTTCCCTAGCTTTTTTTAAGTTTCTTGCAAAATTCATTATCGATCCCACCTTTTTTCTTAAAGTATAACATTTTCAAATTGAAAAATAAATATAACAAGTTGAAATTACAAACAAAATGTGCTATTATAAACAGAATGAAAATATAAATTCATTTTGTTTATAATAATTTAATTGAAATGAGGTATTATGAATGAAAAAATTGTTAATTGTATTGATGTTCATTGTCTCCATCACCGGGTTATTAGGGTGTGGCAGTGACAAATTTGTTGGATCATGGGTGAATGTAAAAACAGACTCTTTTTTTAAGATGGGAGAATTTTACGGGTATCCTATTACTGTTCTAGAAATAAGAAAAGATGGAAAGAATTATTTGCTACAGCATCGTAATTACAGTTATAGTGTAGAGTTTAAACGACCTAAACTTTTCTCTGGAGAAAAACAAGAAGATAAAAGACAGTATACTTATACTTTTACCGAAAGCAATAAAAGAGAAAATCAAAATGCTATCCCAGCTACTTTAGAAGATGATCAGTTGGTAGTTGATGCTATGTTGCTGAAAGTTAGATATGTATACTTAAGCAAAGAAAAGAAACTGACTAATAATGTTAACGAAAGCTATAATCATTGTAGTGATAAGATTTTTGAAGAGGTGAAAGCTAAGGAAAGAGAACGTTTGACAGCTGCAGTAAAACAATTGAATCCTGAAAATACGATAGTTTTTATTGATGAAACAAAGAAATAAAAAAATAAAGCCAAAACCATCAAGGTTTTGGCTTTTTGTATTAAAGTGGTTTTGGATCTTGTGAAACAGGTTTAGGTTCTTCAGTAGCTTTAGGTAATATAGCTGAATCGTCCTCAAGTTTTATTGGCGTTTCAATATATAAACTTCTGCTTGGGAATGCACAACTTACACCATTTGCTTCTACTACTTTTAGAAGTTCAAAGTTGAATTTTTCTCTTACGTTTAGATATTTTTCCATGTTGTCTGTTGCAACATAACAAACAATACGACTCATTACTGCTGAATCAGCTAAGTCATAGAAGGAAACGCTAATATTATCATTAACTATTTCTTTTGCACTCTATAAATATTGTTTAATATCTTTCATATCTTTTTCCTTTTGTCTTGTTGTTGTCCTTTCTGATAGGCCGAATTTGTACTCAATACGTCTAGTTTCACGCTTTGTAAAATTTGTAATTGGTGTATTTGTTAAGAGGGAATTAGGAACATAAACTAATTCTCTAAAGAATGTTCTAATTCCAGTACTTCTAAAACTGATTTTTTCTACAGTACCTTCAACACCGTTTGCAGAAATCCAGTCACCGACAATAAAAGGCTTATCGATAAGTATAATCATACCACCAAAAACATTAGCTAAGGAATCTTTAGCAGCAAGTGCTACAGCTAAAGAACCGATACCAAGTGATGCTATAAAAGCGGAAATATCATAATTCCATTCTTTAGCAATCATCATAAATCCTAGAATTACAATAAGAATGTGGGCAATAGTAGAGAAAATATTTGCTAAGGATGAATCTATCTTTAAATTAGAACGTTTTAAAATATTTACAAAGAGGCCGTGTGTGGCACTTGATAAATTATATAATCCCCAAATCATACAAACAATTAAAGTTGTTCGCATAATTTTGTCAAAATACGGATTGCTGGCATCAATATTCAAAGGTGAATATAGTATCGCACAGTAAAATGCTAAAATTAAAAGGAAAAGTCGTAGTGGATTATGAAAAGCAAATAAGATTCCTTCAGCATTCTCGCTAATACCTTTCTTATCAATCCAAGATACAATTTTTGTTATGATTATTTTGAAAAAATATCTAATTAGCATAACAACAACGAAAACAATTAGAGAGTGCTTCCAAGTTGCTAATACAGTTAAAATATTATCGAATGTAAATGCTTCCATAAGTGTCCTTTCTAATTCCGTATATAGTTCTACATAAAAATTATACTATAAAAATAAAAAAAAATCATCGTTGAAGCAATAAAAACTTGAAAAAAAACAAGGAGTTCACGAAAATGTCAATAAATAACATGTCTGTAGTATGTTATAATCTTTATGTATAAGATGGAGGGCACATGGGAGAATTCATATTAGCAGATAATCTAATAGAATATATTATAACAATAGCAATTATCTTGATTGCTGTTGTGTTTACCATATTTGATTTACCAGGAAACACTATATTAATAGGCACATCGATGGGCTTTGCTTTTTTTGAAACAGGAAAATATTTCGATTTAAGATTGCTCTCTGCGATGATTTTAGTCTATGCACTTGGAGAAATCTGGGAGATAGCAGTAGCGTTTTTGGGGATTAAAAAAGAAAAAATATCTTGGAAGGGTGTATTCTTTATATCTATAGGTACCTTTTTAGGAACATTAGCAGGCACAATGGTATTTCCAATTTTAGGTAGCATAATTGGTGGTATGATTGGAGCATTTGTTTTTGCGTTTATATGGGACTATTCAAGTAGCAAAGATAAAGCGAATGCTTTTGATTTAGCTTGGCAAGCAGCAAAGATGCAAATATTTGCTTTGTTTGGAAAGTTAGTGGCAACATTTGCTATGTCTGTACTTTTAATTAGACAAATATTTTATGTTTAAATAGCGGAGGTTTTTATGAATTTTAAAATGGTACATAACAACTTTAATGTTTTAGATCTTGAAAAAAGCTTGAAGTTTTATGAAGAAGCTTTAGGGTTAAAAGAAGTTAGACGTAAAGAAGCAAGTGATGGAAGTTTCATCTTAGTATATTTAGGTGATGGCGAAAGCAATCATGAACTTGAATTAACTTGGCTTCGCGATAGAACAGAACCTTATAATTTAGGTGAAAATGAATTTCATTTAGCTTTTAGAACTGATGATTTTGATGCTGCTTATGAAAAGCATAAAGCTATGGGTTGCATCTGTTATGAAAATAAAGATATGGGTATTTATTTTATTAATGATCCAGATAATTATTGGTTAGAGGTTGTGCCTACTAGAATGGCATAGGAGACTGTAATGGCTTTAAAAGATATGAATGTTGTTGCAACAGGTAAGATTCGCCAAGTAGCGTATGATAGACTTGTTAATACAACCAACTTATATGCATATCAACAAGGTGGAAAAATTCCACAAGAACAGTTTGAGGAGTGGCTTGCAATTGCAGACGCTCTTTATTCTATTGGAAATGTAAAAGTGAATGACGCTTTTTTAGATAAAGCGCCTAAGCTAAAAGTAATTGCTCAAGCATCTGTTGGGTATGATAATATTGATGTGGAAGCTTGCCATAAGCGTGGAATAAAGGTTGGCAATACACCAGGAGTATTAGTTAATGCAGTAGCTGATTTAGCATACGGCCTAATTTTAGATACAGCAAGAAGTATTGCTCGTGGCGACAAGCATGTTAAAACAGGCTTGTGGGGAGAACGAAAAGCTTTAGGTTTTGGTGTGGATCTTTATGGTAAAACTTTAGGAATTGTTGGTATGGGTGATATTGGTACTGGAATTGCAAAAAGAGCTCAAGCTAGTGGAATGAAAGTAATTTACCATAACCGTAATCGTCGTCAAGATGATGAAACCCTTAATACTAAATATGTTACTTTGGATGAATTACTTAAAGAATCAGATTTTATTGTAGTTGCAGTAACTTTAAACAAATCTACAGAGAATCTTTTTGGAGATGCAGAATTTGCTAAAATGAAGTCTACAGCACGTTTTGTCAATATCTCTCGTGGTAAAGTTGTTAATACAGAAAGTCTATACAATGCTCTTAAAAGTGGAGTTATAGCAGCTGCTGCAATTGATGTAGTAGAGCCAGAACCGATTCCAGGGGATCATAAATTATTAACTTTAGATAATATAACAATAACTCCGCACATAGCATCTTCTACTGTTGAAACAAGAGATGCAATGGCTCTTTTAACTGCAGAAAACATTGTGGCAGCATTAGACGGAAAAGAGATGCCAGCAGAGGTAAAATGAAAATTGAATAACTTGAAGTTATAATCTTTTAGATATATAATAATGTTCATAGGGATAATGAACATTATTTTTTTTTGAGGGTATAAAAATGAAATACAAACTTTGTTTGCAAGCAGTAGATTTAGATAAATTTATAGAGTTTCCTGAAGAAATTGGCAAGATTTTAGGTTGCACCATTGATTCAGGAGTTGTTGTTGAGCGCCGATATAACGATGACACGATGGTTAGATATCGTAAGATTAAGCTGGAAAAAGCTAATAAGGTTCTAACTTGCGAGATTCATGTTATAGAGGGGCTTATTATTATTGATTCAAAAATACATCCTATTCAAGATGTAGTTTTTGCTTATGAGATTGAGGGTATTTCAGAAGTAGTAACAAATATTAGAAAGCTTTTAGCAAGTAAATATAATTTCGTTTTAGGTGAACCTAATATAAAAATGCGTTGTAAACGTATGCAAGGCTTTGTAAAAGTCGAGTTAGGAAATAAAGCAACTGTACGAGATGTAGTAGAAACTTTCTTTCCAAATCAAATCTATGGAATTAATTTGTTATGGCATAGCCTTATACAAGATGAAGCTTGCCAAGATAAACTATTAATACGTCAATTGCGTGTTAAACTTCGTCGTCTAAGATCTTGCTTTATCTTTTTTAAAAGAGATTTATTAGGAAAACAAGCTTATCAATGGCAAAGATCTTTCCGCAATATGGCAGAATCCTTATCCACTATGCGTGAACTAGACGTAGCAATAATGACTTGTGAAAGAATTCAAAAGCAAGTTATAGCATCAGATAGAAATACAGGACTACAAGGAGAACTTTTAAAAGTTCTAACAAAAATGCGACAAGGTGAAAACGAAAAGTTTGCAGCTAGTCAAAAGTTAAACAAACACACATTATTATTAGCAAGGTTCTATCTATGGCTACAAATAGCATTTGAAGATGAAACAGGCGATATAAAAGCAAAGAAATTCATTAATCAAAGGCTTGGTGAATGGATAGATAAATTAGAAGGATTAGAAAGACAATATCCAGACTTCACTAACATGGAAGATTTGCATAAAATACGCATTAAAGTAAAGCGTTTTAGATATGTATTGCAAGATATTACAATCATTGCTGTAAATAGCAGTCTTATTCGCCGTTTGAAGAAACTTCAAGATATGTTAGGTTTCTTGCATGATGATTATGTAAATGCGCTGATGGCAAATTTAATTATTAAGCATAATAAAGGTAATGTAGAATTAGTTTATGAAACATCACTATTTTTAGGGTGGGAACGGGCAAAAGCTGAGGAAGCTTTAGCAGAAATTCCTGAACTTTGGAATAATTTTTTAACTGCACTACAAGAGTGGCGCAGTAATCAAAAATAAATAAAAAAGGTGAAGTGATAATAGCACCCGTTTATAGTGGCTTCCGTTACTAATTGGTTAAAAGAAAAAGGCTATAACAAGTTAATCTTGTTATAGCCTTTGTTTTTATTGAGTTATTGTTCGCAATCTTCTAGTAATTTTTTAGCATCAATGTATTGTGCAATACCAGCAGCAACTTTTTTAGATTCTTTCATTGCAAGCACCACTGTAGCAGGACCGTGTACTACGTCACCACTACTAAATACGCCTGCACGAGTTGTCATGCCATAAGGACGTTCTTTAGTGATGACAAAACCTTTATCGTCTACTTCAATGCCTTTGGTGGTAGAAACTATTCTTGCAGCTGGGCGCTGTCCGATTGCTAAGATAACGCAATCGCAAGGCAAGTATTCTTGACCGCCATCTGCAACAAATTCGCCATCAGCTGTTTTAGTAATATTTTGTACAAGCAATCCAGCTAAAACAGTATCATCTTGTTCGCTTGGTTGTTGACGAATATTTTTTAAAGCGCGGATTTGTTTCTTGTTAAGATATGCAAGAGGTTTTTTTAAGAAGTTGAAGTTGATTCCTTCTTTAATAGCTTCTTCATATTCAGAAGGAAAGCAAGAGATTTCTGCTTCTGTTTTATGATAAACAACAGTTACATTTTTAGCTCCGCGTCTTACCGCAGTTCTTGCAGCGTCCATTGCAACATTTCCTGCTCCTACAACGATTACATTATCACCAGTATGAAGCAAAGTTTCACTATTGTCTAATTTTCCGCTATCTGCTAAGACTACCATACGTAAGAAGTAGGTAGCTGTTAAAATACCAGTTAATTCTTTGCCAGGGATGTCTAAGGTGCGAGGAAGAGAAGTACCTGTTCCCATAAAAATTGCGTCATAGCCTTGATCAAAGAGCTGGTCTACTGTAAAGTCTGGTCCAATTAACATATTAGTTTTTATTTCTACACCTAAATCTGTTAATTCAGTGATTTCGCGTCTTACAACATCTTTACTTAAACGGAATTCTGGAATACCAAATAATAAAACGCCGCCAGGCTCAGATTGGCCTTCAAAAATAGTAACTGCAAAATTCATTTTTGCAAGGTCACCAGCAACAGTCAAACCAGCAGGTCCGCTACCTATAACAGCAACTTTACCACGTTTTCCTGTAGAAGGTGGAATTGGTTTCAAACTGTTTTCGTGTGCAAAATCAGCGACAAACATTTCTAAACTACCAATTTCAATACCATGTTTATTCTTTGTTAAGACGCAATGTGATTCACATTGTCTTTCGTGAGGACAAACGCGACCGCAAATTGCTGGGAGATTGCTATGTTCAGAAATTATTTCATAGGCATTACCAACATTTCCTTCGCTTAGTGCACGAATAAATTGAGGAATATCATTTTCTATTGGACAACCGTTACGACAAGTAGGTTTTGCACAATTAAGACATCTACGTGCTTCATTAATTGCTTCAGTTGTAGTTAGAACTCTACTCATTATTAGTCTCCTTTTTAGCTATAGTTTCTAATTGGCTTAGACGAGTAGTTAACTCTTCTAAACGTTTATTTAATGCTTCTTCATAATCAGCAACAGGATCAGGTAATTTATCGTGATTTAAGTCAATAAGGGAATTCGGATCGATAATAGTAGAAGATGATATTTTAACACCATCTTTGGTTACAACACGACCTGGAACACCAACAACTACGGAGTTTTCAGGGACTTCATTTAAAACTACAGAACCTGAACCGATTTTACTATTATCACCAACCTTGAAAGAACCTAATACTTTTGCACCACTAGAAATAACAACATTGTTGCCAATAGTAGGATGCCTTTTACCAGTTTCCTTCCCTGTACCGCCTAAAGTAACTCCTTGGTATAAAGTTACATTAGAACCGATTTCGGTTGTTTCTCCTATAACTAAGCCCATACCATGGTCTATAAAAAGCCCTTCACCTAGTTGCGCACCAGGATGGATATCACAACCAGTTAAGAATCTAGAAAAAGTATTAATTAGACGAGGTATAATAACAAAGTCATTTTTATAAAAATAGTGAGAAATTCTGTGGAGCCAGATTGCATGTAAACCAGGGTAACATAAGAATACCTCTAGCTTAGATTTCGCAGCAGGATCACGCTGAAAAACCACGTTAATGTCGGCTTTAATTCTATTAAACATCATAGGCCCCTTTCATTGTCTTTACCAAATAATTTTATCACAAAGAAAGGCCGGTGTAAATGCAATAATTATATTGAGCAAATGCTATAAATATGATAAAATAAATGATAGTGGAATTCTTGAAAAAGTTTATAAAAAGGAGTTTTTTATGAATAAAGAACAACTGAAAAAAATAATTTGCGATGCAATAGAAACTAGTAGTAGTGAAATAGAGCAAATAGCCTTAGATATTGAAAAAGAGCCAGAATTAGGCTTTAAAGAAGTTAAGACAGCGGCAAAAGTTGCGACATATATGAAGAAGTTAGGCTTAGAACCACAAGAAGGCCTTGCATTAACAGGTGTTAAAGGCAGAGCTAAAAGCGGTAAGGCTGGTCCTACAGTTGCAGTGTTAGGTGAACTAGATGGTATAGCTTGTCCAAGCAGCCCGAAAGCAGATCCTATGACGGGAGCAACACATTCCTGTGGACATAACTTACAAGTAGCTACAATGCTTGCAGTATGTGCTGGTTTTTTAAAAACAGATGTTTTAAAAGAACTTGCTGGGGACGTGGTTTTCTTTGGTGTTCCTGCAGAAGAATATGTAGAGATTGCCTATCGTTCTCGTCTCATTGAAGAAGGTAAAACACATTTCTTGAGTGGTAAAGGCGAGCTTATTTATAAAGGTGAATTCGATGATATAGATATGGCTATGCAAATGCACTCCAATGGCAATATGCCACAAAAAGCAATTGCAATTGGTACATCTAGTAATGGTTTTATTGGTAAAACCATTCAATATATTGGTAAAACTGCTCATGCGGCAGCAGCTCCTCATGAAGGAATAAATGCTCTTAATGCCGCAATGATTGGTTTGATGAGTATAAATTCTTTAAGAGAAACTTTTAAAGAAGAAGATGTTATTAGAGTCCATCCAATTATTACTAAAGGTGGAGACTTAGTAAATAGCGTTCCAGATGATGTTCGCATGGAAACTTATGTACGTGCAAAAACTATGATTGCTATTGAAAATACACATCATAAAGTTGATGCAGCTTTACGCGCAGGTGGAGATGCTATCGGAGCTAAAGTAGTAATTGATACAATGCCTGGGCAATTGCCTTTATCTTGCAATAAAACAATGAATGATTTATTCGTTGAAAATATTAAAGAATACGATCCAACGGTAGAAGTTTTGAATGTAGGACACTTTTCAGCCTCAACAGATATGGGAGATTTATCACATATTATGCCTGTAATACATCCTTTTGTTGGCGGCGCAGATGGCTCGCTTCATACAGCAGGTTTTAAATATACTGATTTTAATGATGCTGTTATTTTACCAGCAAAAGGCTTTGCCATGTTAATAGTTGATTTGCTTTTCGATGATGCGAAGGTTGCAAAAGAAATTTTAGCTAAGGATAAACCTTTGATGACTCGAGAAGAGTATGTTAATAAATTAAATAGCTACTTTAGTAAGTAGCTGAGGAGAGGGAGGAATTACTGTGTTAAATTGGAAATTGCATTTAGTAGTTCTAGTATTAGTAGTTATTGCTGAAAAAATCGGTAATTTTACTATTAATCTAGGCATAGGTAAAGTAGTTCTTTTGCCAATGATGTACGCATTAATTATGGGTACACTTACGTGTTTGAAGAGTGTAAAAATCTCTGGAGAAAAGGAAATGAAAGTAGCTAGCTCATTATTGGGAGTTACGCTTATGCTACTTATGGCAAAATACGGAACTATTATAGGACCAACTTTACCTAAAATTTTAGCGGCATCACCTGCACTTATTTTACAAGAATTAGGTAACTTAGGTACTGTGCTTATCGGTATACCTCTAGCAGTGTATATTGGCTTAAAACGTGAAGCTATTGGTGCGGCTCATTCTGTAGCACGTGAACCTAATGTAGCATTTATTGGCGAACGCTTTGGTCTAGATAGTGCTGAAGGTCGCGGGGTTATGGGAGTTTACATCTGTGGTACTGTAATTGGTACAATTTTCTTTGGTTTAATGGCAAGTATTTTTGCTACTTACTTACCACTACATCCATATGCTTTAGCAATGGCAGCAGGTGTTGGTTCTGCGAGTATGATGACTGCAGCAGTTGGGTCGCTTTCTGCTCTTTATCCTAATATGGCAGATCAATTAGCAGCATTTGGTGCAGCTAGTAACATGTTGTCTGGTTTAGATGGTTTGTATATGAGTATTTGGTTAGCATTACCACTTTCTGAATGGTTATATACTAAAACTTATAAGTTGAAATATGGTGAATTGCCACCGTCTGTTGTAGAAAAAGCTAAGGAAAAGGAGGAATAGACCATGAATATGAAAGATACTATTATTGCTTTATCTATAGTTGGGTTTATGTCCTTAATTTCTAATGTTGTAGGTACAAAACATGCTTTTGTAGATGCTATTCCAGGCATGATTGTTCTTGTAGCAATCGCTATTGCAGGTATTGGCTTAGGAAAAGTTTTACCAGGAAAAATTCCTGCAGTTGCTTATGTTGTAACTCTTGGTTGTATTTTGACTTTCCCTGGAGTTCCTACTGCAGAATTTATTAATGAAGCAGTTAAAAAAGTAGGTTTCTTGCAATTATGTACACCAATTTTAGCTTACGCAGGTATTGCTATTGGTAAAGATTTAGATATTTTCGTTACAGAAGGTTGGCGTATTGTTGTAGTAGCTTGCGTTGTTTTTGCAGGAACATATTTAGGTTCTGCTGTAATTGCTCAAGCAATCTTAAAAGCAATAGGTCAAATTTAAGATTTAGGAGGAATTTGTAATGGCTGTTTTAAAAGAAACAACATTTCCTAGCATTATTCATAATGAAGATGTAAATGAGGAAATAGTAAAATGGGGTAACGCAAATGGTTATCCTTTAGAAAAAGCTAAGTTATATAACAAGATGGGTGGCTACGTAGGCTTTTCTCCAACTTATTATGTTATAGCAAAGCGTTTGCCACCTGTTCCAGGCGGTTGGGATGTGAAAGTTAATGATTTTGAACAAGAAGAAAGAATCATTCCTCTTAATGTAAATAAAGATACAGGTGAAATTAATCGTTTTATTGTAAAAATGATAGACCAATATAAACTTGAAGGTTTAGATATGGAATTGGCTGATACTTGGTATGAGTCTTATGGAACTGTATTAAGAGATCTTAAAGTAAAAGGTCATCCTGTGCTCATTACAAATTTCGAGGATTTTATTGAAAATATGCGGTAAAAAAATAAACCCTGTAGATTTAATCTACAGGGTTTTTCTTTTTATTAATCTTCGTTATGTGATAGTTTTTCTTCTGCAACATCAAAGAGAGAAGTAATTTCGATGGATGGTACTTTATCCATTTTACTTACAACATAGATTGCTATGGAAGAGATAATGAAACCAGGTACGATTTCATAAATTCCAGTGCTACCTAAGAATTGTTTCCAAAGAAGTACAGTAATACCACCTGTAACAACACCAGATACAGCGCCACTTAACGTTGTGCGTTTCCAATAAAGTGAGAATAATAGCAATGGCCCGAAAGAAGCACCAAAACCTGCCCATGCATATGCTACTAAATCTAAAATATAGTTGTTTGGATTTAGTGCTATTGTAAAAGAACAAGCTGCTACAATGAATACAGAAATACGACTTACATTTACGAGTTCTTGAGGAGAAGCTTCTTTACGTAAAATCGCATGATAAAAATCTGTTGTGATAGCCGAAGCGGTAACAAGAAGTTGACTTGAAGAAGTACTCATTATTGCACCTAGAATTGCTGCGATAATTACACCAGCAACGATTGAATTAAAGTACTGCCCACTTAATGCCATAAATACTGTTTCAGAATTAACGCCCTTTAGAGAGTCTCCTAATACTAAACGTCCTACTAAACCAGACATTACAGAGAAGAAGAGGGAGAAAATAACCCATACAGTAGCAATATTAATTGCTTGAGGAATGTCTTTTGCAGATCTAATACCCATAAATCTAACTAGAATATGAGGTTGGCCGAAATAACCAAGTCCCCAAGCTAGCAAGGAAATTATTGCTGTAAATGTTAATGTTTCACCAGTTGCATCTGTAAAAAAACTAAAGAAGTTTTCATTTAAAGCATGCAATTTATCATAAGATGCTGTTGGTCCACCAGAAGCTATAATACCAGTTACAGGTACTAAGATGATTGTGAAGAACATCAAACAACCTTGGAAAAAGTCTGTACGACAAACAGCTGTGTAACCACCTGCAAAACTGTAGAATACTACGATTCCGGCAGTTATTAAAAGTGAATATAGATAATCAACACCAAAAACTGTGTTAAATAAACGGCCACCAGCAACGAAACCAGAAGCTGTATAGATTAAAAAGAAAATGAAAATAAATATTGCAGAAACTACGCGTAATATTTTTGATTTATCTCTATAACGATTTTCAAAAAAATCAGGCAAGGTTAAGGAGTTGTTTGCTATAACTGTATAGATTCTCAAGCGACGAGCTACAAAAACCCAGTTTAAAACTGTGCCTATAGCAAGTCCGATTGCAATCCATAATGCACTTATTCCGCAAACATAAGCGTAACCTGGAAGACCCATAAGCATCCAACCGCTCATATCACTTGCTTCAGCACTTAGTGCTGATACCCATGGACCAACTTTACGTCCACCTAATAAATAACCTTCTAAATCATCTTTGCTATTGAAATGGAATATACCCATACCAAACATTGCAAGAAAGTAAAGTCCAAGGACTGTTACCATACCCCAATCTTGAGTCATAAAAATTCCCCCCTAGAAAAAAATCTAACCTTTTTTAAAGAAGCAAAAGCTTAAAAACTATCTCTTCTTTGCAAAAAGTTTATGCACTAATGATAATATATAAATCAGGTTCTGACAAGTCTTTATATTATTTTATAAAAAAAACAAAAAAAATTAGTTGTTTTTTTTTGTAAATATTCCACAAACACACACTTATATTCTTTGCTGAAAAATTTTGATAGTATATAATATTGAAGTATTTTTTTTAAGTAAAACTTTTTTT
>CAMTOO010000007.1 GCA_947074185.1 uncultured Negativicutes bacterium | reverse complement strand
GTGTGGGATAGAAGTGGTTTAAAAGGTAGTGAATTATTTGGTAAAACTTTAGGTGTTATTGGTCTTGTTCGTATTGGTAGTCTTGTAGCTACAAGACTTGAAGCATTTGGAATGAAATTTATTGCTTATGATCCATATATTGCAGATGCTCGTTTTAAAAAGTTTAATGTTGAAAAATGCGAAACATTAGAAGAACTTTTAAAACAAGCTGACTTTATTACTATCCATACACCAAAAACTGAAGAAACCTTCAATATAATTGGTGCAAAAGAATGGGCAATGTGTAAAAAAGGTGTACGTGTAGTAAACTGTGCACGCGGTGGTTTATATAATGAAGATGAATTAGCGCAAGCTATTAAAGATGGCATTGTTGCTAGTGTTGGTTTAGATGTTTTAGTTGATGAACCACAACCTATTTCTCCATTAATTGATTTACCAGAATGTGTATTAACACCTCATCTTGGTGCAGATACAACAGAAGCTCAAGATAATGTAGGTATTGCAATTGCTGAAGAAGTTATCTCTGCCTTACGCGGCGAAATGGTTCCTAATGCTGTTAATTTACCGACTTTACAAGCATCTGAACTTGATGCAATGAAAGATTATTTGAAACTTGGTGAAAGCTTAGGTAAACTCTATTATCAATTAAATCGTGATGCTATTGATAAAGTAGAAGTAATTTACACAGGCGTATTAGGAGAAATGGAAACAGATATGATTACAAGAGCTGTGTTTAAAGGAGTTTTTGAACCAGTGCTTAAAGAACATGTAAATTATGTAAATGCTATGATAATTGCTGAAAATAGAGGGGTAGAAGTTATTGAAAGTAAACAAACTTCTAAATATGACATTTTAAAAGTAAATGTTTATAGCAAAGACAAAGTGTTTACTGCTGCAGGTACAGTAATTTCAGAAGACGAAGTTCGTATTACAGAAATCGAAGGCTATCAATTTGATATTAAGCCAACTGAATTTATGCTAGTAGTACGTAATGAAGATAAACCAGGTATGATTGGTCAAATTGGTACATTCCTTGGTGCTAGCAAAGTTAATATTGCTACTATGCAAGTAAGTCGTAACCAACAAAATGGAATTGCTATGATGTTCTTAACTGTTGATAGTGATGTGGAAAAACCAACCATTGATCTATTGAAAGGAATAGAAGGAATTACAGAAGTTAATATGGTTAAAATCTAATATAAAATGTAAATATAATTACAGAAAATATTAAAAAACACAACTTTTGTAACATGATACAAAAAAGCCTTGACTTATATCAAAATATTTAGGATAATGTAAAAACAGCAAGGAAATTTTTAGAAATATGTCCAATATATTTTGAATATGGTAAAGGCTGAGATTGGGATTAAAGCTTATGTGCAATGTTCTTAGAGAAAAGGCGGTTGGTGCAAGCCTTAACAACATTTAAGTGAAACTCACCCAGGAGCTGCATCGATGAATAAAGTAGTTGATGACGTAGAAGCACGTTATGCTACCGGAAAATATCCGGGACAAAGAGGTCAAAATAGGGTGGTACCGCGGTTAATGTCGCCCCTATCTGTTAATTCAGATGGGGGCGTTTTTTATATCAAAGCAAGGGGGATTATTATGGAACAGATTTTATCAATAGTTGTAAGAAATCAGCCAGGCGTACTTATGCGTGTTGCTGGGATGTTTTCTCGTAGAGGCTATAATATTGATAGCTTGGCAGTTGGCACAACTCAAAACCCTGAATTTTCAAGAATGACTGTAACTATGGAAGCAGATGATGCAATCATCACTCAAGTCTGCAAGCAACTTGCAAAACTTGTTGAGGTAGAAGCTGTTAAAGTATTATCTCCGAAAGAAAGCACTAGACGTAGTATGACAATGGTTAAAGTAAAAGCAACTAATAATAGACTAGAGTTGTTGCGTTTAGGGGATGTTTTTAGAGCTAATGCAGTTGACGTTAGTGAAGATGCATTGATCTTTCTAGCAACAGGCGATGAAAGCAAATTAAATGCTTTCGTTGATATTTTAAAACCTTATGGTATTTTAGAAATGGTTCAAACAGGTGTTGTTGCTCTAGAGCGTGGTACTGAAGCATTAAATGTTACAGAATCTCGTTTTGAATGGCCAGTACATGTTGAACATAAAATGGTTTAAAGCAACTACTAAAGTAGCTAGCTAAAAATATATTATAAAATTTTAAGGAGATGTTTAAAAATGGTAAAAATGTATTACGACAAAGACGCAAATTGGGATATGCTTAAAGGTAAAACTATTGCAGTTATTGGGTATGGTTCCCAAGGACATGCACATGCTGGCAACTTAAAAGATAGTGGTGCAAATGTCGTTGTTGGTTTGTATGAAGGTTCTAAATCATGGGCAAAAGCTGAAGCAGCAGGTCATAAAGTAATGACTACTGCAGAAGCAACTAAAATTGCTGATATCGTTATGATTCTTATTCCAGATGAAAGACAAGGCGACACTTATAAAAAAGATATTGCTCCACATCTCCGTCCTGGCATGGCTATTGCTTTTGGTCACGGTTTCAATATTCACTTTGGACAAATCGTTGCTCCAGCTGATGTTGACGTATTCATGGTTGCTCCTAAAGGACCTGGCCATTTAGTTCGTCGTGTATTCACTGAAGGCGCTGGCGTACCTTGCCTTGTTGCAGTACACCAAAACGCTAGTGGTAAAGCAGAAGATCTTTGCCTTGCTTATGCTAAAGGAATTGGTGGTACTCGTGCAGGCTGCCTAGAAACTACTTTCCGTGAAGAAACTGAAACAGATCTTTTCGGTGAACAAGCAGTTCTTTGTGGTGGTGTAACAGCTCTTATCACTGCAGGTTTTGAAACTTTAACTGAAGCAGGTTATGCTCCAGAAAGTGCATATTTCGAATGTATGCATGAAATGAAATTAATTGTTGACTTAATGTATGAAGGCGGCATGGCTAAAATGCGTCATTCTGTTTCTGATACAGCTGAATATGGTGACTATGTAACTGGTAGCCGTATCATCACTGCTGAAACTAAAAAAGAAATGAAACAAGTTCTTGCTGAAATTCAAGATGGTACATTTGCTAAAAAATGGCTCTTAGAAAACCAAGCTAACCGTCCACAATTTAATGCAATGCGTAACCAAGCAAAAGCTCATCCAATTGAAAAAACTGGTACTGAATTACGTGCTATGATGAGCTGGATGAAAAAATAAGATTTACAAAGAATAACTATCGGGTGGGCAAGTCCCATCCGATACTTTTCAAAATTTTAGGAGGCTATAACTATGGGTATGACAATGACAGAAAAGATATTGGCGAGTCACATTGGTAAGGATTTTGTTGAAGCAGGAGATTTGATTATTGCTCCAGTAGATCTAGTTCTTGCAAATGATATTACTGGACCACCTGCTATTACAGAATTTGAAAAAATTGGTAAACCAGTTTTTGATAAAGATAAAATAGCACTAGTGCCTGATCATTTTTCTCCATGTAAAGATATACAATCTGCTATGATGTGCAAACGTATGCGTGATTTTGCACGTAAACATGAAATTACTAATTATTTTGAAGTTGGTCGTATGGGAATTGAACATGCATTACTGCCTGATCAAGGACTTGTAGCACCAGGTGAAATTATAATTGGCGCAGATTCTCATACATGTACTTATGGTGCTCTTAATGCACTTAGCACAGGCATGGGACAAACTGATATTGGTGCAGCTTTTGCAAGTGGTACAACTTGGTTTAAAGTACCTTCAGCAATTAAAGTTAATCTCACAGGAACTTTGCCTAAATATGTAAAAGGAAAAGATTTGATTCTTACTTTAATCGGCATGATTGGTGTAGATGGTGCAAGATATCAATCTTTAGAATTCTGTGGTGAAGGCGTAAAAGCTCTTACTATGGCAGATCGTTTCACTATTTGCAACATGGCAATCGAAGCTGGTGCAAAAAATGGTATTTTCCCAGTAGATGAACAAACAGAAGCATATTTAAAAGGTCGTGTTACAAGACCTTGGAAAGCTGTTGAAGCAGATGCTGATGCAAAATATGAAAGAGAAATTAACATTAATTTATCTGAATTAGTTCCAGTGGTTTCTTATCCACATTTACCAGAAAATACTCACCCTGTTAGTGAATCTGGACATATTAAAATCGATCAAATCGTAGTTGGTTCTTGTACTAACGGACGTCTTGAAGATTTAGCGCAAGCAGCAGAAGTATTAAAAGGTAAAAAAGTACATCCAGATGTAAGAGCGATTATTATTCCAGCAACTCAAGAAATTTATCAAGAAGCTATGAAACTTGGTTACATTGATATTTTCATTGATGCAAATGCTGCTGTTTCCACACCAACTTGTGGTCCTTGCTTAGGCGGATATATGGGTATCTTAGCTGATGGAGAACGTGCTGTTTCCACAACTAACCGTAATTTCCGTGGCCGTATGGGACACGTAGATAGTGAAGTATATTTAGCAAGCCCTTATACAGCTGCAGCAAGCGCAATTAAAGGATATATTGCTTCACCAGAGGAGGTATTATAATGAGTAAAGTATGGCGTTATGGTGATCATGTAGATACAGATGTAATTATTCCTGCACGTTATTTAGCTATTGCGGATTTTAATGAATTAGCAGAACATGCTATGGAAGATATTGATACTACCTTTGCAACAAATGTAGAAGATGGCGATGTAATGGTAGCTGGTAAAAACTTTGGTTGTGGTTCTTCTCGTGAACATGCACCAGTAGTTATTAAAATTAAAGGCATTAAATGCATTATTGCTGATAGTTTTGCTCGTATTTTTTATCGTAATGCAATTAACATAGGACTTCCTGTTATGGAAATCGGCGAAGATGTAGAAAAAATCAGTGCTGGTGACCAGATCGAAGTTGATATGGCAAAAGGCGAAATTAAAATCGTTAATAAAGATATTACTATTATGACTAAACCATTACCTGAATTCATTCAAAATATTTCTGATAGTGGTGGGTTAATTGGATATGTAAAGGGAGAAACTAAATAATGAAAATCACATTATTACCTGGCGATGGCATAGGTCCTGAAATAGTAGCGGCAGCAGTTGACGTATTAAATGCTACAGCGAAAAAATTTAATTTTGAAATAGAATATGATGAACAATTAATTGGCGGTGCAGCTATTGATGGGACAGGCGTTCCTTATCCAGAAGCTACAGCAGTTTCTGCTAAAGCCGCAGATGCAGTATTATTAGGTGCTGTTGGTGGTCCAAAATGGGATGATGTTGATCCAACTTTACGCCCAGAAAAGGGCTTACTTCAAATTCGTAAAGATTTAGGTTTGTATTGCAATTTACGCCCTATGAGTGTATCTAAATATACAGCTCATCTTTCACCATTAAAATCTGAACGTGCAGAAGGCACTGATATGCTTATTGTTCGTGAATTAACAGGTGGCATTTATTTTGGTGAACACAATGAAGCCAAAGAAATTAACGGTGTAGAAACTGCATCTGACATCGAACTTTACACTCGTCCAGAAGTAGAACGTATTGCTAGATTCGCTTTTGAATCTGCTCGTAAACGCGGTAAAAAAGTTACTTCTGTAGATAAAGCAAATGTACTTGCATCTTCCCGTATGTGGAGAAGAATCGTTACTGAAATGCAAGCTAATGAATATCCTGATGTAGAATTAAATCATTATTATGTAGATAATTGCGCTATGCAATTTGTGCTTGGACCAAGACAATTTGATGTTGTTTTAACTAACAATATTTTTGGTGATATTCTTTCTGATGAAGCGTCTGTAATCGCAGGTTCTATCGGACTTTTACCAAGTGCAAGTCTTGGAGATGGTACTGGTCTTTATGAACCAATCCACGGTAGTGCTCCTGATATTGCAGGTCAAGGCATTGCAAATCCATTAGGAACAATTTATTCCGTAGCGATGATGTTACGTTATTCTTTAGGTAAAGATGAAGCTGCAGCTGCTGTTGAAGCTGCTGTTGAAAAAGTTTTAGATGAAGGTTACCGTACCCCAGATTTATATGCAGAAGGCTTGAAACGTGTAAGCACAAGCGAAATGGGTAAATTAGTAGCAGACGCAATTTAAGAAAATTACGATACAAGATTTGGAAGGACGTGAACTTATGCAAATGACTGGTGCTGAAGCAATGGTAGCGGTTTTAAAAGAGCATGGAGTAGACACTATATTTGGTTATCCAGGTGGTGCAATACTTCCCTTTTACGACGCTGTAAGAGCTTCTGAAGTAAGACATATTTTAACAGCGCATGAACAAGGCGCAGCTCATGCTGCAGATGGTTATGGTCGTGCTGCTGGTAAAGTCGGTGTATGCGTTGCAACTTCTGGTCCTGGTGCAACAAATCTTGTTACAGGTTTAGCAACTGCGTTTCTTGATTCTACGCCTTTAGTAGCTATCACAGGACAAGTTGCTAAGGATTTAATAGGCCGAGATGCTTTCCAAGAAGTTGATATTACAGGCATTACGATGCCTATTACCAAGCATAATTTTCTAGTAAAACATCCTGATCAATTAGTTGGTATTATGAGACTTGCTTTCCAATTAGCAAAATCTGGTAGACCAGGTCCTATTTTAGTTGACGTACCAAGAGATATTCAAACAGCAATGGTTGAATATGAACCAGGTAAAATAGCAGAACCAGAAAGAGTACTTCCAGATGCTGCCTTAATAACTGCAGCAGCAGATGCAATAAGCAAAGCTAAAAAACCAGTAATGCTTATTGGTGGTGGTGTAATTTCTAGCGATGGTGAATATGATGCAATGCATCTTTGTGAAAAAATGCGTATTCCTGTAGTAAGTACACTTATGGGACTAGGAGCAATCAGTGCTTATCGTAAATTGTTCTTGGGCATGACAGGTCTTCATGGTCACGAAAGAGCTAATAATGCTATCAAAGACGCTGATTTGATTTTGGCAGTTGGTGCAAGATTTAATGATCGCTTAACTGGTGAACGTCATAGTTATAGTATCGATAAAACTATTATTCATTTAGATATTGATCCAGCAGAATTAGATAAAAATATTTTGTCTAAGTTTGGTATTGCAGGAGATATGAATTTAAGCTTACAACTTTTAGAAAAAGAATGTACGCCTAATGATCTAGATGAATGGTGGAGTATTATTGAAAAATGGCCTGAACCACATGAAGATGGCGGTGAAGGTAATGAAGCACCTCAATTTTTTGATGCACTTAATCCCGTAATTAAGGATAAAGATTATATTATTACGACAGATGTAGGACAGCATCAAATGTGGGCTGCACAACATATTAAGATTGAATTTGCAAGACAATGGATCACTTCTGGTGGTTTAGGAACTATGGGATTTGGACTTCCGTCAGCAATGGGAGCGCAAATCGCTAGACCGAAAAGCAGAGTAATTAGTATTAGTGGTGATGGCGGGTTTAAAATGACTGGCTCCGAACTTTTCACTATTGCTTCTTACAATGTTCCAGTAACTGTAGTTGTATTTAACAACAGCGGTTTAGGAATGATTCGTCAATTGCAAACAGTATTTTTTGATAAACGTTTTACTGCTTGTGAAATGCCTGGTTATGTAGATTTCGTTAAGTATGCAAATGCTTTTGGAGTTGAAGGTGAACATGTATCTACACCTGAAGACTTTGCTAAAGCAGTAGAAAAATCTCTTGAAATGAATAAACCATACTTGATTGAAGTTGCAATCAACCCTAAAAACATGGTTGAACCTATGGTGGCAGCAACAGGTGGCATTAATGCTTTTGTAAAATTTGAAAAATAAAAATTAACGCTTTAAGTTTTAGAAATATCTAATTCTTAAAGCGTTTTTTTATGTTATAATATATAGTGAACTAAAAGATAGAGAGAACTTTTAATGTTAGAAAAAATACCTTATTATGTGAAAAGAATTTTAGAAGTTTTAACAAGTGAAGGTCACGAAGCATACCTAGTTGGTGGCGGAGTACGCGACCTTTTATTAGGTATTCCTCCGAAAGATTTTGATATTTGTACAAATGCTGTGCCAGAAACAGTAGTAGCTTTAGCTGAAAACGAAGGCTGGCTAGTTATTGATAAATTAGGTCAAAATTTAGGTGTTGTTTTAGTTAGCGTTGATGAAAATCCTATTGAGATAGCAACATTTCGCAAAGAATCTTATTATGGCAATTCACATAGACCAGATGAGGTTTCTTTTTGCAAAACTTTAGAAGAAGATTTATCAAGAAGAGATTTTACTGTAAATGCAATGGCATTAGATTTGCATGGCAATTTATACGACTATTTTGATGGTCAAGAAGATTTAAAAAATAAAACTTTAAGAACGGTAGGCAATCCAAAGGAACGTTATGCAGAAGATCCACTAAGGATGTTTAGAGCTTGTCGTTTTGTAGGACAATTAGGATTTGATTACCAGGGAAATAAAGATTACAGTGAATTTGACGTTGAAAAGTGTAAAATACTTTCTTTAGATAGAATAAAAAAAGAAGTAGATAAACTTTTAGTGACTGAACATGCGCGCAAAGGTTTAGATTTACTTATGAAAAGCAAACTTGTAAATACTATTTGTAATGCTAAAATTGCAGGTGTAGTGAAAGAAGTAGCCTTGTTGCCAGAACTAGCTCATTTAGAAAATCTCCCGCAAAATGCAAGATTTCATTGCTTTGATGCTTGGCAACATACCTTAGTGGCACTAGAAAACTCCAGTCCTGATTTAGTCATCAGATGGTCTTTGCTTTTACATGATATTGGCAAAGGTACGGAAGGTGTGCGCAAAATAAATGATTACGGACAACCAAGTGATCATGGACACGAAGCTATTAGCGCAAAAATGGCTAAAGAAATATTAACTCGTTTAGAATATAGTGATGCTTTTATAAAACGCGTTGTATGGGTAATCGCGCAGCATATGAGATTTGCACCGATGCTTTTCACAAAGCAGAAAACTCTTTATCGTTGGGTGCGAGCAGAGGCTAATAGTGGTAATTTTAAATCTGCAAAAGAATTAGGCGAAGGTTATGCGCAGTTGAAAGATATGTTCTTAGCGGATATGGGTGCAACTATTGCGGGCTATGATAATCCTAAATTAATGGCAGAAGCTAGAGAACTTGGGGATGAAGTAGAATTAATTGCTAAAGAAAAAATGCCAGTGCATACTTCTGATTTAGATATTCGAGGCAGAGATTTAGAAGAATTATTAGCGACTAAACCGGATGTATCAATAAGAGATATCTTAGAGTATTTGCTTAAAAGAGTGCAAAATGGTGAGTTAGAAAATAAATTAGATGTATTACTGAGTGCTGTTAAACAACGATTAGAGCGGTTATAAAAAAAGGATGTTGAAGCATGAATAAAAAAAATATATTAATTGGTGCAGCTCTTTTAGTTGCGACTTTTAGTCTTGCTGTTGCAGGGCAAAAAGTGATGGAAATTGTAGCGCGAGATGGCGGTGGAGCCGCCTCTTTGCAAGGTAAGGTGGATGTACCAAATTCACCCTACTACAAAGACGTTGATTTTTATAATATGAAAAACAATGGCTCATTAGTAATGCTAACCAATTTCAAAACCTATCAGCAAACAACAGGATATACCTGTGGACCTGTTGCCGCATTAACTGTAGTAGAATACCTAAATGGCAAAGCAGAACATTCTGAAATGGAAATGGCAAAGCTTATGGGTACTTCAACTACAACAGGCACTGATACAAAAGGCATGGTTAAGTATTTTGACACTAAAAAGTGGAAAGTAAAATCTTCTTTAACCGATAAAACACCTGCCGACATGAAAGCATTTAAAGAATTTGTTTTAACAAATCTTAAAAATAATGTCCCGATTATTGTTGAAAATGTAGATTGGGGCGGACATTGGCGCGTAATTATAGGTTATGATACTATGGGTAGTGAATTAACAGCTAATGATGTGCTTATTGTTGCTGATCCCTATGATACAACTGATCATAAGCAAGATGGATATGGAATTGTGCCAGCCGAAAGATTTTTTCATATGTGGTTTGACGCAAAACTTTTTCCGAAAGAAATGCAAAATCAACAATGGCTTACAGTGGAGCCTATTAAATAAAATACCAGTAAGTTGAGTCGAGAAGAAAGGAACGAGATATGTTCAAAAAGTTTTTGTTATGCGGAGCTTTCGTAGGAGCAACACTTTTACAGATAACTGTTGCAAATGCTGCTGTTATTGCAACTGCTCAAGCAGATGTGGACGGAAATAAAGTAAAAGAAATCATCGAATTGCATGGGAATAAAATAGCTCAAAATGGCGACTATTATACGAATTTAATGTTATTTATTAAAAATAGCGATGGTTCTATAAAAACTGCTTATGAACCTAATATAAAAGGTGGTTATGGCGCAGTGCTAGAAATTTATCCTGTTCTTGATCAAAAGGAAAGAATTCTTTTAAGTGTGCCTCAAGGTTCGTATAAGGCTCCTGTTGAGTATCGTATTTATGACATTGATACTAGCGGGAACGTGAAGGTATTATTTGATCAAGTGGATAATATGGGTATGGCGGTGCAAACTAAATACTTGCCTGATAAAAAAATTGAAACGCAATTTTCCATAGACGGACAGAACCTAACCAATACCATAAAAATTGACGATGAGATAGATATGTTAGGAATATATGATGGTGCTGGTAATGTTAAAAAAAGCTATATTCAGCCGAAAGTAGAGAATATTTATAGTCTAACTTATAGCGATGATTTATATGGTGTTCAAAACATTAAAGATGAAAGTTCTAATAATGTCTTAGGTAAAGTTTACACTGTTTGGAAAATGGGTGACGATGATAAGTGGTATATTGAGTCAGCTAGGATTAAGGCTTCCTCTAGTAAACCTACTCGTGTAAACGCTAGTGCCGACAAAGGAAAATGGCAAATACACCCACAAGATTGGATCGATACATCAATTCCGTTAATATATGTCAGTGGAAAACCTGAAATTCAAAATAAAATTAATGAAAAAATTACAAAATGGATTGAATTAAGTAAAGATGTAGACGAGAGAGCATATAGGATAGATTTTGCTGGACCGGAACTTCTCAGTATGCACCTATTCCGCAAAGAAGAAGGGCAAGTTCCTTTAGAAACGATTTATAATTTTGACATGAAGACTGGAGAATTAGTTTCTTTAAACAAAATGTTTGATGTTAAAAATAAAGATTTTCTAGAGTTAATTAAAGTTTTAGGTGACCCAAAACCAGAAGAAGAGATTAATAAACTTCCTAATGACTGGTATTATGTGGGAAGCAAATTTGTTTTTACTTATAGTGAAGCAAAGGAACATCAGGAAGAACTTTTGAAAGAACGCGTAGAAATAGGAGTTCCTGCTATTAAACTTTATAGTTTTGTTAAAGAAAAAACTTTGCCAGCGGAATAAAAAAATGACTAACCAGTCAATAAAAAACAAAAAACAAAGAAAAACAAAGAAAAATGAAGAAAAACAGACAATAATTTGATAGATGAGGTTTGCAATTTATTGAAACTTACAATATAATTATACTGTTATAAAATATGTTTATTTATTAAGGTATCAAAGTCTTAGGAGGATTTTTAATATGTTGAAACAAATAAAGGGCAATACCAAGAAAGGTATTGCGCTAGCGTTAGTGCTCTCTAGTATGTTTGCATTTGCAGGCTGTGGAAGCAAACAGCACCAAGGTAGTGGTGAAGTAGTTGTAAAAACTATGAATGTAATTAGACGTGACACACCTAATGTGTTCGAATTTACAGGATTCGTAGAAGCTGATAAAGAAGCTAAACTAGTGTCTCAAGTAAGTGGGCAAATTATGGCTAGACATTTTAAAGGTGGGGATACAGTACAAGAAGGTCAATCTTTATTTACAATTGATCAACGTACTTATCAAGCCAATCTTTTAAATGCAAAAGCAGGTCTTGCTAATGCTAGAGCGGAATATCATCGTTTAAATAAAGATGCAGAACGTTATAGCATGCTTTTAGAAAAAAATGCTGTTTCTAGACAAATGTATGATCAAATCATTGCTCAACGTGACCAAGCTGCAGCAAGCGTAAGTGCTAATGAAGCTATGGTAATTAATGCAGAAGTTGCAATGGGTGAAACAGAAGTTAGAGCGCCTTTTACTGGTCGTATCGATACAACTGATTTATCAGTAGGTAACTATGTTGTTCAAGGTCAAACACTCCTTGCTACTATATCTAATACTGATCCAGTAAGAGTAAAATTCAGCATGTCTGAAAATGAATACTTAAATCTTTCTAAAGCAAAAAGCACCGGTGGTTCAGCAGCTTTTGATAATTTAAGCTTAATCCTTTCTGATGGTAGTGTTTATCCAACAAAAGGTGTTGTAGATCAATTTGATCGTGGTGTTAGTGAAGGTACTGGTACGATTACATTAAAAGCTCGTTTTAATAACCCAGACCGTTTATTATTACCAGGTATGTTTGCTCGTGTAAATGCTGATTCTGGCATTACAAAAGATGCAATCCTAATTCCACAACGTGCTGTAAAAGAAATGCTTTATAAAACATTCGTATATACAGTTGATGGCGAAAACAAAGTTGATATGAAAGAAGTTAAACTTGGTGCTCGTGTTGGTCGCTTATGGTTAGTTGAAAGCGGATTAGAAGGTAATGAAACTATTGTTGTTGAAGGTGTTCAAAAAGTTAACAAAGGAACTGCTGTAAAACCTACTACAATAACAGAAGCTGATTTATCCACTGATCGTACTGCAGCTGATGAAAAAGCTAATTAGGAGGTAATTAATAGTGGCTAAATTTTTTATAGACCGTCCGGTCTTTGCAATAGTTCTAGCGATTATAATTACTCTTATGGGAGCGCTTGCAGCTTTTAGTTTACCGATAGCTCAGTATCCAGATATTACAAAGCCTCAGATTACTGTTGACACTAACTATGTAGGTGCGTCAGCGCTTACGGTAGAAGAATCTGTAGCTCAAGCTATCGAACAAAAAGTAAATGGTGTAGAAAACATGCTTGACATGCGTTCTACTTCCACAAGTACAGGTGGTTATACTCTAGACGTTTATTTTAATCTTGGTAAGAATGCTGATATTGGCGCGGTAGAAGTACAAAACCGTGTTTCACAAGCCAGCTCCTCTATGCCTACAGAAGTAATTAACTATGGTGTTACAACAACTAAACAATCTTCACAAACTATCATGTTCTTGGCGTTAACATCTCCAAATAACACGTATGATAGTATGTTCTTAAAAACTTATGCATCAACTAACTTCCTTGATGCTGTAAAACGCGTAAAAGGTGTATCTGCGATTAATGAATTTGGTCCAGAGTATGCGATGCGTGTAGAAATTATGCCTGATAAAATGGCACAACTTGGTGTAACAGCAACAGATATTTCCAATGCGATTAAATCTCAAAATATCCAAGCACCAGTAGGTTCTATTGGTTCTAGACCAAGTGTTACAGAACAAGAATTCAAATATACTGCAACGGCTCAAGGGCGTTTACAAACAGTTGAGGAATTCGAAAATATTATTGTTCGTTCACAAGATGGTAAAAACCTCAAATTAAAAGAAGTTGCAAATGTAAAAGAAGGCGAACGTGCGGATGCTCCTATCTCTATGCTTGATGGTGGTGACGCAGTAGTATATCCAGTATATTTAACTTCTGATGCTAATGCGATAGAAACAGTTAACAATATTCGTTTGGCGTTAGCAGATGCGGAAAGTCGTTTCCCTCCAGACATGAAATTGATTATCGCTCAAGATAATACACTCTTTATTAAAGAGTCCTTGTCTAAAGTAGCAGGAACATTCTTCGAAGCATTAGTTCTCGTATTGTTAGTAGTTTATTTATTCCTTGGTAACTGGCGTTCAACTTTAATTCCAATGCTTGCTGTACCTGTTTCTCTAGTAGGTACTTTTGGTGCTTTCATAATTCTCGGCTTTACAATTAACACATTGACAATGTTTGCAATGATTCTTGCAATCGGGCTTGTTGTCGATGATGCTATCGTTGTTGTTGAGGCAGTAGAGCATCATATTCAAGAAACTAAACTTTCACCAAAAGAAGCTACATACCGCGCAATGCAAGAAGTATCAGGTCCAGTTGTAGCGATTGCATTCGTACTTTCAGCGGTATTTATACCAATGGCGTTTATGGGTGGTTCAACTGGTGAACTTTATAAACAATTTGCTCTTACGATTTCTGTATCCATGATGTTATCGGCTGTTATCGCGCTTTCTCTAACACCAGCACTTTGTGCAATGTTATTGAAACCACATCATGAAAAATCTGAAGCTGAAATGAGCCGTATTGATAAAATTATCAATAAATTTAATGTATGGTTTAATAAAACTTTAGATAAATATGTTTCTAAAGTTGGACTATGTATTAGACATACAAAACTTATGTTAGTAGGTCTTGCGGTAATCTGTATATTAATTGTTGTTGTTGCAAGAGTATTACCTAGTGGTTATGTTCCAGAAGAAGATCAAGGTATGTTCATGATTTCTTATAACTTACCTGAAGGTGCTTCTAGTAACCGTGGTATTTATCAAATGAATGAATTTGGTAAGAAACTAAAACAATTAGAAGGCGTAAAACATGTTATGACAGTATCTGGATTTGATATTCTTTCAGGAGCTCCTAAATCTAGTGCTGGCCTTATTCCTGTAATTCTAGATGACTTTGCTGAGCGCAAAGTTACCTCTTTTGATTTGATTAATCAAGTTTATGGTATGGCGGCGCAAGTTCCAGAAATGAACATTATGGCATTTAACAACCCTGCATTACCAGGTTTATCTTCAACTGGTAGTTTGGGTATGTATATTATGAATTTAGCTGGCGATAGCGTTCAAGAAATGGATGGTTATGCTAAACAATTTTTAGCAAAAGCTAATCAACGTCCTGAAATCGGTGTTGCCTATACTACGTTTAACACAGATACTCCAGCTTTAAAATTTGATATTAATCGTGAAAAAGCTGAATCTTTAAATGTGCCTGTAGCAAGTGTATTCACATCTTTACAAACCTTCCTTGGTGGTAGTGAAGTAAATGACTTTAACCGCTTTGGACGTACTTGGAAAGTTGTAATGCAATCTACTCCAGAATTTAGAAATGATGTAAAATTAATGAGTTTCTTCTATGTTAGAAGTAACACTGGAGAAATGGTTCCACTTGATACATTGGTAAATGTTGAGTCAGACATGTCTGTACCATCAGTAACTCGTTATAATGGCGCATCTGCATTTAAAATAGCAGGTTCTCCGGCAGATGGTTACTCAAGTGGTGCGGCAATGAAAGCTTTAGAAGAAGTTGCTGCTGAAGTATTGCCTAACACATATACTTATGAATGGGTTGACCAAAGTCGTGATGAACGCGAATCTGGTGACCAAGCTATTTATATCTACGCAATTTCCCTTGTATTCGTATTCCTTTGCTTAGCGGCATTGTATGAATCTTGGACTATTCCTATTGCAGTTATGTTATCTATTCCACCAGCTATTTTGGGTTGCTTTGGTTCTCAATTGCTCCGTGGACAACAAAATGACGTATACATGCAAGTAGCAATGATCATGCTTATCGGTCTTGCTGCGAAAAATGCAATCTTGATTGTAGAGTATGCGAAGATGAACTTAGAAAATGGGGAAGACGTTGTAACAGCAGCTATTGATGCAGCTCGTTTACGTTTACGTCCAATCTTAATGACATCCTTTGCATTTATCTTAGGTTGTGTACCGCTTGCAATTGCAACTGGTGCAGGTTCTGGTTCTCGTGTATCTATGGGTAATGCGGTAGTTGGTGGTATGACTTTCGCAACATTTGTTGGTATATTCTTGATTCCAGTAATGTTTGTAGTAGTTGAAAAATTATTCCACAAAGAAAAAAACTAATATAAATTAAGGCTTGGCAAGAGTTTTTCTTGCCAAGCCTTTTCTTTTTCTATACAATATAAGTTATAGATAGGAGGGTGAATAATGCAGGAATTTTCAATCAGCACAAAATTTTTAAAAGATGTTTGGCATTTAACAAAAAGCTATTGGCAGTCAGAAGAAAAGAAAAAAGCATTTTTGCTATTATTTGCCATTATTGCGCTTACATTAGGTGTAGTTTATATGTTAGTACTATTAAACAAATGGAATAATGCGTTTTATAGTGCTTTGCAGAATTATGAAAGTGAAACTATTTTTAATGAACTTATAAATTTTGCTAAATTAGCATTCATATATATATTATTAGCAGTTTATTCTTTTTACCTTCAACAAATACTGATTGTAAATTGGCGTCGCTGGCTCACAAATCGTTATATAGACGAATGGCTTAAGAATAAGACATATTATCGTCTGCAGATGTTTGGAGCTCATACAGACAATCCTGACCAACGTATAAGCGAAGATGTAAGATTGTTTGTAGAGATGACTATCAAATTTTCAATAGGACTTTTAAAAGCGTTAACAACATTTATTTCTTTTGTATTTATTTTATATAATTTATCCGGTCCGTTAGATTTCAAAATTGCAGGTATGGATATTCATATACCGGGTTACCTAGTTTGGACAGCTCTTATATATTCAATACTAGGAACTTGGATTACACACAAAGTTGGTAATAAATTAGTTGGTCTTAACTATGTACAGCAACGATATGAAGCTGATTTTCGTTTTAGTATGATGAGAATGCGTGAGAATTCTGAAAGTGTAGCCTTTTATGCTGGTGAAACACATGAAGGCGGTGTATTTAAGAAAAGATTTAAACTGCTCCTAGATAATTTTTGGAGTATTGTACAGAAACAAAAGCAATTGGTATGGATCAATTCAGGCTATTCTCAAATTGCAATAATTTTTCCTTATGTTGTAGTAATGCCAAGATATTTAAGTAAGGAAATTACTTTAGGTGGATTAATGCAGGTAGCAGGAGCATTTGGACGTGTACAAGATTCTTTATCTTATTTTGTAGATATGTATGCATCTATTGCCGAGTGGCAAGCAGTAGTAGAACGTTTAACAGGTTTTGGATTACATATGAGGGATGTTAAACAAGAAAATCCTCAGCAGAATTTAGAACGTAATATTGGTAATACAAATGATATTGTTGGTAAAAATATGAATATCTATTTGCCGGATGGGGGAATAATATTAGAAGATATGAACTTTACCCTTAAACCAGGCACTAATATTCTTATGCAAGGTGTAAGTGGTAGCGGAAAGAGTACTTTCTTAAGAGCAGTATCAGGTATTTGGCCGTATGTTAGTGGAACATTAACAATGCCAGCAGCTGAAAAAATTATGTTTATTCCACAAAAACCGTATTTACCACTAGGAACATTAAAAGAGTCAGTATTATATCCTGGAACTGAAACAAGAACTGACGAAGAGTTAAAAGAACTTATGGAAGCTTGTTCGATTGGCTACTTGCATGAAAAACTTTACCTTGAAGCTGATTGGAGTCATGTACTTTCTGTAGGTGAACAACAAAGGTTAGCGTTTGTGAGGGCATTGATCTATAAACCAACGTGGTTGTTCTTGGATGAAGCAACTTCTGCTTTAGATGAGGAAACAGAAGAAAAAGTTTATACCTTGTTAAAAACGCAAATGCCAGAAACAACTTATGTAAGTATTGGTCATCGCGGAACGTTACTAGCATTCCATGATAAAACACTTTGGCTTGATAAACCAACTCATAGATTAATAGAAAAATAAAAATGGTAAATAAAAAAAGGCACCTCTTACGAGGTGCCTTTAATTTTGTTAATTAGAAGTTGAAACGGAAACCTGCGTTTACGCCCCAAGTTTTAGTGATATCACCACCGCTTGAACGTTTAACGTCTAGATAGAAGCTAGATTTATCATTAAATTTGTGTGTTCCACCAAGGCCGTATTCGAAGCTAGTTCCACCAACAGATTCTTCGTGAAGCATGCTTTTACCATCAGCATAGATATTAGAATCAGCATCACCACCGAAGTTATGAGCTATAGCTAATTTGAGGTAAAGACTATTTCCTCTTCCGAATTGTCTTCCTACTAAGAATCCGCCACGGAGGATAAGATTATTCACTGTATCATTGCTAACATCCATGTTGCCATCGAATGTATTTACAGTATAATCATCTCCACTTAAACGAACCCAACTTAAACGTGCCATTGGTTCGATGAACCAATTATCATTTAATCTTTTATGGTAACCGTATTCAGCGCTAAGACCGAAAGCTGTTCCGCCGTATGAACCATACATTCTTTGTGGAACTGTTCCGCCGTATGCTTCAGTGTCAGAGTTTACTTTACCGAATTTACCAAGAATATCTAAATAATGACCTTTTCCGCCAACCCAAGTTCCGTAAAGCATACCTGCGTTAGATTTAATTTCGCCAGAACCTTCAGCGAAATCCGCATCGCCTTTAACATGTTGGAAACCAAGGCCTAATCTCCAGCCATTACCGATGTTGTGGTCATAACCACCAGCGAAACCATTATATTTTGTATTAGCATCACCGTCAACGCCATCTACATCGTATTTGCCGCCAAGATATTTAGCCCATACAGAACCTTTTGATTCGCCGTCAGTACCATTTTCTCTTTCGAAAGTATAAGTGAAGTTAGCAGGATCGCCTAAACGGTCTCTTAATGTTTCATCATTTCCAAAGAATGTAACTGCTGCGCCAGCTGCAACTTTGTAAGAATCACGTGCAACTTTTTGAGCTGTAGAATGTCTTAAAAGATCTTTAGTGATAGATTTTAAAACGATATCGTTACCAACTTTTTCAGTTGTAACAACATATTCGTAGTTCCATACACCATTATCGTAGAAAGTAACTGTTTCGCCAGCGCCTTTAACAGTCGCTGTACCAGCATTTTTCACAAGGATTACAGGAGCAGCAGCAGGATCAATGAAGTTTCCGTCTGCTTGCATAATATTGTCGTAACCAATACGCATGCCTTGATCGAAAACAAAAGTTTCATAAGTACCAGTACCAGTACCAACGTTAGTTGCTTCAATCATGTCGTTACCAACAGGACGATCCATTGCACCGTTTACATTAGTACGCATGTATAAAGTGTTGTCACCATCTGTAACTAAATCATTTGTTTTGAATTTACGATAAGTGTAAGTATCGTGTTTATCAAGATCATTTAAATCATCATAGAAGTATGCAGTTGATGCATTGAAAGTTGAAATGCCTTCAACTTCTACTGTTTCTAATTTATCAGTAAGAGTAAGTACCACGTTTTCAATGTAGAAATCACCAGGATCTGAAACATTTGGTTTAACGGTAGTGTTAGATTTGAAATTTAAAGTACCGTTTTTCGCAGTAGTATAACCTTCAAAACCAATTGTAGCAGTACCAGCATCAAATGATGTTAAACCACCATCAACAGACATAGCATGGTCAGTTGATCTATCGCCACCAATTACTTTAATGTCTTGGTCTTTAGTTTTAAATAACATTGTTTTATTGTTTACAGCAGTAATTGCTCTTGCATAACCATCATCAACAATAGTATTTTCAGATGAAGCTTGAATTGTCATTGGACCTTCACTGTAGAAGTCAAGCTCTGCACCATCAGCTGAGATACCATCAGCTTCATTTGTATGTTCGCCTTTTGTAGCAGAAGCTATGATGTCAAGAGCACCAGTTGCAACAACTTTCATTACGCCGCCTTCAATATCGACACCAGCAGCATCAGTAATTGTGCGAGTCAAACTTGCGATATAGGTGCCAGCATCTATATCGCCAATAGCATCTGCAGTGATTTTGAAATCACCAGATACGTTATAAGTATCAGTTGAACCCTTAGCGAGGACACCTACAGCACTATCGTAAGAAGCACCATCTTGTGCTAAAGCAACAATTTCAAGACCGCTTGCTCCAATTATATTTGTTGTGTTGCCAGTACTTACAAAGCCAACAGCCATTGCTTCATCACCGTTGAAGCTTTGTGCAATAGTGCCAAGTAAGGTAGAACCAGTACCGCCAGCACCACCAGCACCACCAGCTGTACCATTGATATCAGTTGGAACACTAGCAGGATCACCAGCTGTACCAGCTGTTAGGTCTGTACCAGAACCAGTGATTGAACCAAGACCTTTACCAGCAATAGCAGTACTAGTAATTTTTGAAGTAGTAAGTTCAACATTAGAACTTTCTAACTCTATACCAGTAGCATAAGCACTAGCACCAAATCCATTGATACCGTTTTCACCAGAAACGCCACCATCGCCGCCAGTACCACCAGTACCGCCTTTACCGCCTGTGCCGTCATTAGCATCAGTACGAGTAGTATTATTAACAGAAACTTGCTCGTTAGTTACTGTAGTATTTGATTGCGGATGTGTAGTCAGAAGTTGCCACGAATATGACCAAGTACCAGTAACAGAATTATAAGTATGAATTGCTTTATATACGCGTTCAACGGAATAATTTGATTTTTGAGTGCCAGAATAAATTTGGTTTTTACCAGCTTCGCCGCCTTTACCACCGTCACCGCCAGCGCCACCAACGCCACCGTCACCGCCAGCGCCACCGAACCCAGCTCTTGCACCATTACCACCAGTAGCAGTTACAGCAACTTCGTTAGCAGTAATTTTTCCTTGGACAGCAGTACCACTAAAGCCAGTAGCAGTTGCAACGCCACCGTTACCACCGTTACCGCCGTCGCCACCAGTACCACCAACGCCACCAGCGCCGCCGTCGCCACCTAAGCCACCATCGCCACCTTCGCCGCCATAAGTGGTACCAGATAAAATTTGGTTTTGTGTATAATATGCAGTTACAGTATAAGATGCGCCAGCTGCAACCGAACCAGCTCCTATTGTTGGTGCTGTTAGACCACCAGAAACAACATAAGCACCATCAGGTGTTACTGTAAGCTGTGCTGTTTCTAAATCGCCACCGATTTCGCCTTCAAAACCTTGACCACCATCGCCACCAACGCCACCAGTACCGCCAGTACCGCCTTTGCCGCCAGTACCGCCGTTATTACCATTACCACCAGTAGCATCTACAGTTATATTAGAAACGACAACATTTAAATTAGACATACTTGCAGTTTTAATGCCAGTAGCATTAGCATATCCGCCGTTACCACCATCAGCACCTTTACCGCCAGTACCACCAGTATTACCTACAATACCAACGAGGCCATCTCCACCTTTTTCGCCACCACGGCCATTTTGAGCTGCTTGAGCAGTTGTTTGACCAGTTTGCGCTCCAAGTCTATCAGGTGTTAAACTATTAGCGTCCTTACCATCAGTTCCTGCATCACCAGTTTTACCAATACCACCAGCACCACCGTAACCACCATGGCCGCCTAACTCACCAGTAGCAGAAACAGATAGGGAAGAACCAGTAATAGTAATACCGGAACCATTAGAAACATCGATGCCTCTAGCGATTGCGTTACCGCCAACACCGCCTTTAGCACCTTCACCACCGTTGTTAGCTATATCAACAACGTAGTCTATACCAGCGAGACCTTGATGTTGGTATTGAGTACCAATCATAGCATCGCTAAAAGTTTTACCACCGATAACTTTAATATCAACAGCACCATTTAAAGCAATAGTTGCATTGCTCATGCTTGTTGAGTATACCCCCATACCTGAAGCAAGACCACCGTCTTGACCGAAACCACCGTCTTTTACGGTTTCGCCAGGATCAGCACCAACGCCATCTTTACCTTGGATAGCTTCAACAGTCATACTATTTAAAGTTAAAGTTGCGCCGCCTTTGTTACCAAAAGCACCATACGCAGCATCGTTGAAGTTTTGATGGAACTGTGCTACAAAAACGCTAGAACCAGATTTATCGGTTCTGTTGTTTGCAATTTCCCCTGTAGGATCTGTACTGTAATATTGCCAAGTTATTGGCGTAGTATCAGATCCGATTTGACCGCTATCTGCTAATGCTACACTTGGAATAGTAGTAAATGTTGCACCAACAGCTAACGCTAAAATAATAAGTTTTTTCTTTAATTGATTACTTGTCATTTTTTTCCTCCTCAAAATTAGTACAAACAAAGCGTTTTTTTAGTTTTCACCTTCTTTTCAAATTTTATTTTCCTAATTATATTTTATTATATAAGTATATTGAACCTATGCATTTATTATATCAAAAAATATATAATAATACAATGAAATTGTGTTATTTTTTAAAACAATTTTAAAAAACTTTTTAAAATAATCAACTAAAACTAAGACAAAAAACAACTACAATTATTAAATTGTAGTTGTTTTAGTATAAGGGTTATTTTTTGCTTATCAAATATTCATTAACAGCAAGTGCAGCATTGCGACCTTCTTTAATCGCCCAAACTACAAGACTTTGACCGCGTCTTGCATCACCAGCAGTAAATATGCCAGGAGCAGTTGTAGCATAGGTAGTTTCGTCTGCAGCAATATTACCTTGAGGAGTAGACGTGAATTTAAACTCATCAAAGAGTTGTTTTTCAGTTCCTACAAAGCCCATTGCAAGAAGCACTAGGTCTGCAGTAATTTCTTTAGCTGTACCAGGAATTTCTACTGGAATCATTCCGCCACCTCTTTGTTTTTCCCAAGTAACTTGGCAAATAGAGATTTTAGATACTTTTCCTTTTGTTCCAGTAAAGCCTTTAGTCATAATGCAGTACTCGCGTGGATCTTCTTTATAAAGATGGAAGGCTTCCTCTTGACCATAATCTGTTTTAAATACACGAGGAAATTCTGGCCAAGGATTAGAGTCTGTACGTGAATGTGGTAAACAAGGCATGATTTCAAGTTGTTTAACACTTTTGCAACCTTGTCTAATTGCAGTTGCTACACAGTCAGTACCAGTATCACCGCCACCAATAACTACTACATTTTTATCTTTTGCACTAATTGCTTTTTTATCTTTGAATTTAGAATCCAATAAACTTTTAGTTGCTTTGTGAAGATAATCTTTCGCATAATAGATTCCATCTAGATTGCGTCCAGTAACTGGCAAATCTCTTGGAATGGTACTACCAGTACAAAGAACTACTGCATCAAACTCTTTAGTAAGGGTATTAGAAGAAACATTTTTACCAACTTCGCTATTGAGTTCAAATTTTACGCCAGCTTTTTTTAAGAGTTCAACACGGCGTAAAATAAGTTCTTTGTCTAATTTCATATTAGGAATACCATACATTAAAAGTCCGCCAGGACGATCGTCGCGTTCATATACTGTTACTGTATGTCCTAATTTATTAAGTTCATCAGCACAGGCAAGTCCTGCAGGACCACTACCAATAACCGCAACTTTCTTTTTAGTGCGTGTTTCAGGAGTGTTAGGTTGAACCCAACCTTCTGCAAAAGCTTTTTCTATAATATACTGCTCAATATTACGAACTGTTACAGGTTCTGCAACAACACCTGCACAACAAGCGCCTTCACAAGGAGCAGGGCAGACATGAGAAGTGAATTCAGGAAAATTATTAGTTTTGTTAAGTCTTGCATAAGCGAATTGATCAAGACCTTGGTAAACAAAATCGTTGAATTCTGGCATTAGATTGTGAAGTGGGCAACCAGAAACTGCTCCACCAATCATTGTGCCGCTATGGCAAAATGGAACGCCACAGTCCATGCAACGTGCTGCTTGTTCTTGTAATTTTGCTTTTTTTGGAATGCTTGAAGTTTTAATTTCGTGCCAATCTTTGATACGTTTTCCAGCGGGACGTTCATCTAACTCTTGGCGTTTATAATCTAAAAATCCTGTTGCTTTAGCCATTTGCTTGTCCCTCCTCGAAAATTTTAATAATGGCATCTTGTTCAGTCATACCATTTTGTAAGTAAATAGCCATTTTATTCATAATAGCTTTATATTCAGCTGGAATAACTTTTACGAATTTAGGCAAGTATTTAGTCCAATTATCAAGAATTTTTTTAGCCAAAGGACTATTTGTGCAATTATAGTGTCTTAAAATCATTTTTTGAAGTTGTAAACTGTCAGTAGCGTCTTTTACTTTTTCTAAAAGCACTAACTCTTTATTGCAATAGGAAGCGAAAGTACCATGTTCGTCAAGCACATAGGCAATGCCGCCGCTCATACCAGCTGCAAAGTTGCGACCAGTTTTACCTAGAATAACAACAGTACCACCAGTCATATATTCACAACCATGATCCCCAACACCTTCGATTACAGCATTAACGCCACTGTTACGAATACAGAAACGTTCGCCAGCAATACCATTAATATAAGCTTCACCTTTGGTTGCACCATAGAAGGCAACGTTACCAATGATAATATTTTCTTCAGGTTTGAATTGAGCATCTTTGTGAGGTTTAATAATGATTTTACCGCCACTTAAACCTTTACCAACATGGTCATTTGCATCACCTTCAAGTTTCAAGGAGATACCAGGTGGAAGGAATGCGCCAAAGCTTTGACCAGCAGTTCCTTTAAAGTTTAATTTAATAGTATCTTCTTTAAGACCTGCTTTACCATAGAGGCGTGTAACTTCACTACCTAAGATAGTACCAACAACCCGGTCAGTATTTTTAATAGGAAGAGAAACGGTTATAGACTTTTTAGTTTCAAGAGCCGTTTTGCAGATTGCAAGAAGTTCTTTAGCGTCTAAAGATTTATCTAGTTGGTGATTTTGTTTTGTAGTACAAACTTGACTTGCACCAGCTTCAACTTCTGGTTGATAGAGAAGTGGGCTAAGGTCAAGACTTTTATTTTTCCAATTACGATCTTGTTTTGCAATAAGCACTTCTGTTCTACCAACCATTTCTTCAATAGTACGGAAGCCAAGCTCTGCCATGTATTCGCGAACTTCTTGAGCAATGAAACGCATGAAATTAACAACATATTCAGGTTTGCCTTGGAAGTTTTTACGAAGTTCAGGGTCTTGAGTAGCAACACCCATAGGGCAAGTATTAAGATTACATACACGCATCATAATACAACCAAGTGTTACAAGTGGAGCTGTTGCAAAACCAAATTCTTCTGCACCTAAGAGTGCTGCAATAATAACATCGTGACCAGACATAAGTTTACCATCTGTTTCTAAAGTAACGCGGTTACGTAAGTTATTAAGCAAGAGAGTTTGATGTGTTTCCATGAGACCAAGTTCCCAAGGAAGACCTGCGTGGTTAATACTTGTACGTGGTGATGCACCAGTACCGCCGTCATAACCAGCAATTAAAACTACGTCAGCGCAGGCTTTAACAACACCTGCTGCGATAGTGCCAACACCAACTTCAGATACGAGTTTTACGCTGATTTTCGCACGAGGATTAGCATTTTTTAAATCGTGAATAAGTTCTGCTAAATCTTCGATAGAATAAATGTCGTGATGAGGTGGTGGAGAAATAAGTCCGATACCGGCAGTAGTACCACGGCATTCAGCAATCCATGGATATACTTTTCCGCCAGGTAATTGACCGCCTTCACCAGGTTTTGCACCTTGAGCTATTTTAATTTGAATTTCATCTGCATTAACAAGATAGTTGCTTGTTACACCAAAACGGCCAGACGCAACTTGTTTAATAGAGCTACGTTTGCTATCGCCATTTGGCATTGGAGTAAAGCGAGAAGAATCTTCACCGCCTTCACCTGTATTAGATTTACCGCCGATACGATTCATAGCAATAGCAAGACATTCATGTGCTTCTTTACTAAGTGAACCGTAACTCATTGCACCTGTTTTAAAACGTTTGCAAATACTTTCAACAGATTCAACTTCATCTATATTAATAGATAAACGTTGTGGATTGAAAGCTAAAAGGCTACGTAAATTAATACCAGCATATTTATTGCTGTGTAATTCGTGGGTAAATTCTTTAAACAAGTTGTAGTTATTTTCTCTACAAGCTTGTTGTAATTTGACAATAGTGTCTGGATTGAATACGTGTTTATTGCCGTCACTACGCCATTGGTATGCACTACCAGATTCATAGCTGCATAAATCAAGAGCTTTAGTTGTATAAGCTGCTTCGTGCCGCATAGCAGTTTCTTTAGCAATTTCTTCCAAACCGATACCACTTAAAGGAGAAGGTGTACCAGTAAAGTATTCGTCTATAACTTCGTTACTAATGCCGATTGCTTCAAATATTTGAGCGCCACGATAAGATTGAACAGTACTAATACCCATTTTAGAAAGCACTTTAGAAATGCCATGAGTACAAGCATCAATATAGTTTTCGGTAGCTTTTTCAAATTTAATGTTTTTGATCATGCCATTAGAGCACATGTCTTCAATTGTTTCAAAAGCAAGATATGGATTGATGCCACTTGCACCATAACCTAACAATAAAGCGAAGTGATGTAATTCTCTAGGCTCAGCAGATTCAACAATGAGAGAAGCTTTTAAGCGGGTACCTTTTCTAATTAAATGATGATGCAAGCAAGCTACTGCTAAAAGGGATGGAATAGCAGCCATATCTTTAGAAACAGCACGGTCAGATAAAATAAGAATACATTTACCACTATCGATTAAATTATCTGCTTCTTTACACATATCATTTAAAGCTTTTTTGAGACCTGCTCCACCTTTAGCTACTGGGTAGAGTGTATTAATAGTTGCGTGTTCAAAATTAGGTTTTTTAATAACTTTTAATTTTGCAAGTTCGATATTACTTAAAATAGGGGACTCAGCACTTAATTGACGACAACTATCAGGTTGTGGGTCAATAAGATTTTTTTCTGGTCCGATGCCACTTGTTGTATCAGTAAATACTTCTTCACGGATAGCATCAATTGGTGGATTAGTTACTTGTGCAAATAATTGCTTGAAGTAATTAAATAATAATTGAGGTTTATCAGACAAGACTGCAAGTGGCGCGTCATTACCCATTGCTCCAACTGGATCAAGTGCTTTTTCTGCCATTGGTTTTAAGAATTTTGTTAAGTCTTCTAAAGTATAACCAAAAGTTATTTGGTGACGGAAAAGATTTTTAGGGTCGATTTTAGGTACTTTTCCAGTAAGTTTTATGTTGTTTAGTTTGATTGAATTTGCATCTAACCATTTTTGATAAGGTTGTTCTTTAGCAATTTGGCGTTTAATTTCATCGTTGCCAATAATACGACCTTCAACAGTGTCGATAACAAGCATTCTACCAGGACGCAAGCGATCTTTTTTTACAATAGTACTTGGGTCAATATCTACAACACCAACTTCAGATGCTAAAACAATAGTATCATCGTTAGTAATGTAGTAACGAGAAGGTCTGAGACCATTTCTATCAAGGGCAGCACAAATAGTACGGCCATCAGTGAAGGCCATAGCAGCAGGACCATCCCAAGCCTCCATAAGGGAATTGTGGTATTCAAAGAATGCTTTTAGTTCTGGATCGATATGAGGGTTTTTTCCCCATGGTTCTGGAACCATCATCATAATTGCATGAGGAAGACTACGTCCGCTCATTACGAGGAATTCTAAGCAGTTATCAAACATACCACTATCAGAACCTGTTTCGTCAATTACTGGCATAACATCTTTGATTTTACGTCCCCAAAGACTGTTGCCACACATTGTTTGACGTGCACGCATCCAGTTAATATTTCCGCGTAAAGTGTTTATTTCACCATTATGCATTAAATAACGATATGGATGAGCTCTTTCCCAACTTGGGAACGTATTTGTACTGAAACGAGAATGGACAAGTGCCATACCTGTTTCAATAGAAGCATCTTGTAAATCTAAATAGAAAGAACTTAATTGTTCTGTAGTAAGCATTCCTTTATATATAATTGTACGTGAAGATAAACTAGCGATATAGAAGAATTTTCCGCCACGTAAATTGCCATAGCGAATGTTATTTTCCGCTAAACGACGAATACGATATAATTCACGTTCAAAAGCATTTTCATCAATTGCAAGGCGGTCTAAAACTTGCGCACTTGGTTTAATGAATACTTGTGCCATAAAAGGTTGTGCTTGTCTAGATTTTTCACCTAGAACCTCAGGATTAACTGGAACTGTACGCCAAGTTAATACTTCTTGACCACAACTAGCAACAATGCGTTCGAAATGACGTTGTGTGTTTTCTCTCTCTACAACGTCAGGTGGTAAAAACATGAAGCCAATAGCATATTTGCCTGCTGGTGGTAATTCTAAATTTAATTTAGTGCATTCTTTCACACAAAAATCATGTGGTATTTGGAAAAGAACGCCTGCACCATCACCAGAGTTCATATCTGCGCCTTGACCACCACGATGGTCCATATTGCGCAATACAACAAGAGCTTGACGTAATATCTTGTTGGACTTTTTGCCCTTGATATTAGCGACAACCCCTAGACCGCATGCATCATGTTCAAACCAAGGATCATAAAGCCCTTGTTTTGGCGGTAAAAAATTCTTTTGCATAACTTATCCCCCTAAAAATCAATAAAATACGAGCTCACAAAGCTACAGAATAATTATATGGTCAAAGTATTAGGTTTGCAAATTGTATACATTATATTTAAAAAAACAATTTAATAGTGTAAAGAAATAAACAGTTTTAGTGGTTTTTTATAAGAACACTATTGAAAATTCTACTATACAAACAAATTAAAATATTGTAAAATGGAAAAGTAATCTAAAAAAAATAAGGAGTGTTCAATTATGAGTATTAAATCTGATAAGTTTGATAAATTTTTAGAGGAAACAGAAATTAAAGTTTTCAATAAAGAAGCTATTGAAAATGAAATGAATTCTATTGTCTATAGAGCTCACATGGAAGTAAGTGGTCAAAACTTACCTGCAATGGTAGTTATTGATGACAGTATCTATACAATGATTCAAGTTCTAGTAAGCCAAGGAACAGTAAAAGAAGCAAACCAAGCTGAAGTAGAATCTTATCTTAACGAAATGAATAAAAAATATAAAGTATTCAAATATTATGTAGGCGAAGGCGGAAACATTTGCCTTGATAGCTGCATTACTACTACTGATGAAGGTTTTGAACCAGGTATCGTTCATGCTATTATTGACGTTATCCTCAAACACTTAACAGAAGAATATCCAAACTTAATGCGTAAAGTTTGGGGCAACTAATTAAAACACTAAAAGCTGTGCAAATTGCACAGCTTTTTCTTATGGTTTTCTTATGGTATAATTAATCATTACATAAGTTTTGGAGGATTAAATGACAAATTATGGACTTTCTTCTGCGGAAGTAAATAAATCATTAAATGAATATGGAAATAACTCTTTGCCACAACCACCTAGAGAAACCTTTATGGATAAATTTATAGGTAATTTTAATGATCCTATTATAAAAATATTGATATTTGCATTAGTGGTAAATGCGATATTTGTTATGATGGGGCATGGTGAGTGGATAGAGACGATAGGTATTTTTGCTGCTATTATTTTAGCTACATTGGTATCTACTTATTCAGAATATAGTAATGAAAATGCTTTCCAAAAATTGCAAGAAGAAGCAAGTCGTATTAGTTGCAAGGTATGGAGAAACAATGATTTAGAAGAAATACATATAGATGATATTGTGGTTGGAGATGCTGTTGTTTTAGAAGCTGGTGATAAAATTCCAGTAGATGGTATTTTATTAGAAGGAAATCTAAAAGTAGACCAAGCAACTCTTAATGGAGAAAGTGAAGAAGCGAAAAAAATAGTAGCTCCAGAAGGTTTTGTTTGGGCTGAGCAAATTGACTTTTTAGATAAAAACCGTCTGTATAGAGGCTCTGTAGTTGTTGAAGGACAAGGTATTATGAAGGCTGTAAAAGTAGGTGCGGATTCTATTTACGGACAACTAACACAAGAGCTTAAAGATGATGAACGTGATAGTCCTTTAAAGTTAAAACTTAAAGGTTTAGCAACACAAATTAGTTATTTTGGTTATGGTGGTGGTATTTTTATCGCTGTAGCTATTATGATCCATAAGATGTTATTAGCAGGTGGTCTTGATTTATATCTAGCTAATACAACTCAAGTAGTATCAGATTTAGTACAAGCAATTATTTTAGCAGTTATTATTATTGTTATGGCTGTGCCAGAAGGTCTTCCTCTTATGATTGCTATTGTATCTTCTTTAAATATGAAGAAGATGCTTAAAGATAATGTTTTGGTACGTACTTTGATGGGGATTGAAACTGCTGGTAGTTTAAATATACTTTTTACAGACAAGACAGGCACTATTACTAAAGGAAAATTAGAAGTAGTTAGTTTTATAACTGGTGCTGGTGAAGAACTTGCAAGTTTTGAGGTTTTGCCAGAAACAATCAAACAGTTAGCTTATGAAAATGCTATTCTCAATACATCTGCTTCTGTAACTGAGGGTAAAATCTTAGGCGGAAACATGACAGAACAAGCAATCAATAAATATATTGGTGATTATAGAGCAGCAGGAAGTCCTAATCGTACAAGCTTTATGCCTTTTAATAGTGCAAACAAGTACTCTTATGCTCAAGTAGAAAAAGACGGAAATAACTATTGTTTGATCAAGGGTGCGCCAGAGCGTTTGTTAGTACAAGCATCTTTTCATTGGGACTCTAATGGAAATAAAGTTGAATTAACTGCTGAAATGAAAAAAGCGCTTGATGATAAGATGTTAGAATTAGCATCAAATGCAATGAGAATGATTGCTTTATGTACTCATGAGGATGTAGTTGATGATGCTGTAGGTCTTCCAGAAACAGGAATTACCTTATTAGGTATACTTGCTATCCGTGATGATGTTCGTCCTGAAGCAGTAGAAGCTATTCATGCAGTGCAAGAAGCAGGTGTGCAAATTGTTATGATTACTGGTGACCGTAAGGAAACAGCAGTAGCAATTGCTAGAGATTCAGGTATTCTAAAAAATGATAATGAAATAGTTTGGACTTCAGAAGAACTTGCTGCAATGACAGATGAAGAAATCAAACTACATATAAAAGATTTGCGTGTAGTATCTAGAGCTTTACCTATGGATAAATCGCGCTTAGTACGTATTTCGCAAGAGTGTGATTTAGTAGTAGGTATGACAGGTGATGGTGTAAATGATTCACCAGCACTAAAAAAAGCAGATGTAGGTTTTGCTATGGGTAGCGGTACAGAAGTAGCAAAAGAAGCTGGCGATATAGTTATTTTAGATGATAACTTCTTGAGTATTAAGCAAGCTATTCTTTACGGAAGAACAATATATAATTCTATTTGTAAATTCATTATGTTCCAGTTAACCATTAACCTTTCTGCAGTTGCTATTAATATTATTGCACCATTTATTGGCATAGACAAACCTTTAACAATAGTGCAAATATTATGGATAAATCTAGTTATGGATACATTAGCAGCGTTAGCTTTTGGTGGCGAACCTGCACTAGATGAATATCTTGACGAAAAGCCAAAACGCAGAGATTTACCGATTGTTAGTAAACAAATGGCAATAACTATCGTGACAGGTGCTATCTATATGACTGTTATAGCAATTGCTTTCTATAAGAGTGCGTGGGTGGATAGCTTGTTTAGAGATGCTCCTGATCATATTTATACTTATACAGGTTTCTTCTGTGCATATATATTTATGGCAGTAGCTAACGGATTTAATGTTAGAGTCACAGGTATTAATATTTTCCATCATTTAAGTAAAAATAAAGGCTTTATTGAGGTTATGGCTTTAATAATAGTTATTCAAGTAATTCTTACATATATAGGTGGTTCTTTACTTCGTACAACACCACTACTTATGAATGAATGGTTTGTAGTAATTGTGGCAGCGATTTCAGTTATAGTTGTTGATGTAATTCGCAAAATAATATTTAAAGCATTGGATATTCATTAAGAAATAAAAAAAGAGTAGGTTCAAAAGAACCTACTCTTTTTCTGTGTCTTCTTCAACAGGATTTACATCAATGATTATTTCAAGAACCCTGTGCATATTTGTTTTATTTACTGTTACGTCTAGATTGCGGTAGGTGAAGTAATCACCTTTTTTAGGTATTTCACTTAAAGTTTCTACTACCCAACCACTAATAGCTTGGTTTTCTAAATCATAGCTATCAAAATCTAGTTGCATATATTCAAACATATCTCGCAAATTAGCATTACGACCATTAGAGTCACAGGAAACAAGATATTTGTTAAGACCAATTTTATGGAAAACAGATATTTGAGTATCATGTTCGTCCCAAATTTCCCCAACTAACTCTTCGATAATATCTTCTATAGTAATTACACCGGAAACACCACCATAACTGTCCATTACAACTGCCATTTGAACTTTGGTGCGTTGCATATTTTTAAGGACCAAAGATATTTTAGTAGAGCGGTGAACATAAGCGATATCTTTTACAATAGTTGTAAGTCGAAATTTGCGATCTTTTAAATAGGCATCATAGAAATCTTTGGCATGAATAATACCAATAATATTTTCTTCGTCTTCATCATAGAGAGGTAGACGTGAAAAACCATGGGATGCAAATATTCTTAGAATTTCGGCGTTGCTATTTTCAAGGGAGCAAGTAACTAAGTCTACACGAGGTGTAAGAATTTCTTTAGCTCTAATGTCATCAAACTCAATTGCTGATTTTATTAAATCGCTTTCAGCTTGATTAATTACCCCTTCGTTTGTAACTTCGTCAATCATTACTTTTAATTCTTCTTCAGTAATAGCTGTACGATTGTTTTTGTTAGTGAATTGGTCACTTACCAATTCTTTTAATTTTAGAAAGAAATAATTAAGTGGAGTGAAAACAGTCATTAGAAGATTTAGGAAAGGATAAATAAACATAGCGAATGTTTCAGGGTGTTCCTTAGCTAAACTTTTAGGACAAATTTCACCGAAAATCAATACTAAAATTGTCATTACTGCAGTAGATATAGTAAGACCAGCTTGGCCAAATAATTTAATGAAAAGAACTGTAGCGATAGATGCTGCAGCAATATTAACAATGTTATTACCTATAAGGATTGTCGATAAAGTTTCATCAAAATTTTCGGTTAAATGCAGAACTTTTTCAGCACGACGTTCGCCGTCTTTAACCATATTTTTCAAACGTATTTTATTACATGTAGATAAGGCTGTTTCTGACGCAGAAAAAATCGCTGAAAGAAACAACAGCACTAATAACGATATGATGTAGATATAGGTACTATTGTCAGAAGTATCCATTAAAACCACCTTTCTTTATCAATATTATAAGGCTGTGTCCTAAAACGGTCAAGTTTTCAAGTTGTCTAAAGTAGTTTAATGTGCTAAAATAATCATATTGGTTTAACTTTGGAGATGTTGCTCTGTTTACAACAAGGGAGAGGGTGTAAAAATGAGTCAAGAAATGAAAAAAAAATATGGCTTAGCTACAGCTGTTGCCATGGTAATTGGTATTGTTATTGGTAGTGGTGTATTTTTTAAAGCTGAAAAAGTTTTAAATGCTACCGGAGGTGATTTGCCTTTAGGAATTCTAGCCTGGATTATTGGTGCTTGCATCATGATCACTTGTGCTTACGTATTCTCTATTATGGCTAATCACTATGAAAAAGTAAATGGCGTAGTTGATTATGCTGAGGCAAGTGTAAGTAAATCTTATGGTTATTATATTGGTTGGTTTTTAGCTACAATATATAGTCCAACTTTAACTTCTGTATTAGCTTGGGTTTCAGCTCGTTATACTTGCGTATTACTTGGTTGGAGCATTGTAGGTGGCGAAGCTATGACAATAAGCTGTTTCTATTTAGTAGCATCTTTTGCTCTAAATGTTTTAGCTCCACGTCTAGCTGGTAAATTCCAAGTAAGTACAACTGTTATAAAATTAATTCCGTTATTTTTAATGGCAATAGGTGGTACTATTGTTGGTCTAAGTAATGGTGTAATGATGGAAAACTTCAAAGTTGTAACAGAGGGTGTGACAACACAATATCCACTCTTTACAGCAGTAGTTGCTACTGCTTTTGCGTATGAAGGATGGATTCTTGCTACAACAATAAATGCCGAACTTGACAATGCTAAAGTAAATTTACCAAAAGCATTAACTTTCGGTACAATGTTTGTTGCTGTAATTTATATTCTTTATTATATTGGATTAGCTGGTGCTGTTCCTAATGAAGTTATGATGAAAGGCGGCGAGCAAGGTGCTCGTATTGCTTTCACAACAGTATTCCCTGCTTGGGCGGGCACAATTTTGTTTGTATTCGTAGTAATTTCTTGTTTAGGAACTTTAAATGGTCTTATGATGGGCTGTGTACGTGGTTTCTATGCTATCGCAGTTAATAACGAAGGTCCTAATCCTAAAGTGTTTAAACAAATGGATGAAATGACAGAAATGCCTACCAATGCATCAGTTTTAGGTTTACTCTTTGCTGGATTTTGGCTCATGTATTTCTATGGTGCAAATTTAGTGGAACATCCATGGTTTGGTATGTTTAGCTTTGATAGCTCAGAGCTACCAATCGTAAGCTTATATGCTATGTATGTACCAATGTTTTTCTCTTTAATGAAAAACGGTAAAGAGTTAGGAACATTTAAAGGTAAGGTTATGCCATTCTTAGGAATTATATCTTGCGGCTTCATGGTTTTAGCAGCATTCTATGCTCATAGTCATGAAATGGTTGGTTATTTAACTATATTTATAGTTATTATGTTAGCAGGTAAATTTTTAAATCAAGGCGCTAAATCTATTGACAAGGCTTAAAGCAATTTAGTATAATCATTTTAACTTAATATTATTACCACAAAGACTGTGATAGGAACAAGATACAAATTAATTATCTAAGAGAGCTGGTGTTTGGTGCGAACCAGTGGTGTTGTTTGTATGTATAGCTCATCCTTGAGTCGTCTGCTTGATATGTAGAGCAGAACGAGTGGCTTCGTTACAAGCCAATGCCTTGATGGAGGCTGAGAGGGTCATTTGTCGTGAATGACTAAATTAGGGTGGTACCGCGTGGAATTTATCCTCGCCCCTATATTTTTAATAGTGGCGAGTTTTTTTATTGACGCCCTAATGAATGGAGGAAAAAAATGAAAAGTCCAGAGAAAGCATAGGCTCCTTTTGAGCAAATTAAATTGAAAAATCGTGAGTGGCCAGATAAGGTAATCACTAAAGCGCCTGTTTGGTGTAGTGTTGATTTGCGTGATGGTAATCAAGCTTTGATTACACCTATGCAATTAGATGAAAAAATCTTGATGTTTAAAACTCTAGTAGACATTGGGTTTAAAGAAATTGAAGTAGGATTTCCTTCTGCATCTGATACAGAATATGAAATACTTAGAACTTTAATTGAAGAAGATCACATTCCAGATGATGTAACTATTCAAGTTTTAGTACAAGCACGTCCAGAGCTTATTAAGAAAACTTTTGAAGCTGTACGTGGTGCTAAAAATGTTATTATACATTTCTATAATTCTACTTCTACCTTGCAAAGAAAAGTAGTATTTAAAAAGGAAATGGATGGAATTATCGATATTGCAGTAGAGGGTGCAAAACTCATTCGTCAATTGACTGAAGAGGAAGTTGCACGTAGTGGCATGAATATTCGTTATGAATATTCTCCTGAAAGCTTTACTGGAACAGAGATGAATTTCGCCATTGAAATTTGTGAAAAAGTTATGGAAACTATGGGGTCAACAAAAGAAAATCCTATTATTTTGAACTTGCCATCAACTGTTGAAATGTGTACTCCTAATACTTATGCTGACCAAATAGAATATTTCTGCAAAACAATGAAAAATAGAGAAGCAGCAATTATTAGTTTGCATCCACATAATGATCGCGGTACTGGTGTTGCAGCTGCAGAACTTGCTCTTATGGCAGGTGCTGATCGTATTGAAGGTACCTTGTTTGGTAATGGTGAACGTACTGGTAATCTTGATATAGTAACAGTTGCTCTTAATATGTTTACACAAGGTGTAGATCCAGAACTTGATTTCAGTAATATTTTAGAAATTAAAAAAGTATATGAAGCAGTTACTAAAATGCGTGTTCCAGAGCGTCAACCATACGCAGGTGAATTAGCGTTTACGGCATTCTCTGGTTCTCACCAAGATGCTATTAAAAAAGGTTATGATTACATGAAAGCAAGTGAAACAATTTATTGGGAAGTTCCTTATTTACCAATAAATCCTGCTGATCTTAAGCGTGAATACGAGCCTATTATTAGAATCAATAGTCAATCTGGTAAGGGTGGTGCAGCCTTCGTGCTTGAACAAGCTATAGGTTACGATCTTCCGAAAGCAATGCATCCAGAATTTGGTGATATTGTTAAAGCTGAAGCAGATAGATATGGTGATGAGCTATCTGAAATTCAAATTATTGAATTGTTCCAAAAAGAATATGTTGAATTTGAAGGTCACTATAAATTAATCCAACATAAATTCGTTGAAGAGCATGATGCTGATGGAACAGTACATACACGTTTTGAAGGTGTTGTTTCTGTGGATGGTAATAAAAAAGAAGTCCTCGGTGTTGGTAATGGACCGATTGACTCCTTCTTCCAAGCGCTTACTATGGTAGGTATTAATGGTTATGAATTTGTTAATTATTCCGAACATGCGATTTCTAGAGGTTCTGATGCGAAAGCTATTTGTTACATCGAACTTAAAGTGCCTAATAACGGACATGTATTTGGTGTAGGTGTTCATAGTAATATCAATATTGCATCTTTATTAGGTGTACTATGTGCAATCAATCGTTCGATCGCTCATCATAAATAATTGAAGTTTGGTTTCTAATTGTGGTATGATATAAGCATGAATAAATTCAGCGAGGTGCCCTCATGTTTTTAGTAAACCGTTACAAAAAACTTCTAAAAGAAAACTTGAAAAAATTTATTATAGGCTGGGTTATGTTAGCTCAAGGCCCATTAGCAATGGCCTTTGTTTTTGATACGCTAGCAGCTAGATATCCGAATATAATTAGTGACTATTTAGTAATGTTTATTGCTGCTTGGTTAATCATAGTACTGTTTTCTTTCTTGTCTTTGACCATATGGGTTACTTTTAAAAGTCATATCTCTGGCGGAGATAGAATTTTTATGATTATGAGTGCTTATGTGTTAATTTGGATGGTTTTTGGTAATTTTTACTATTTTGATGGAGTAGTTTTTAACTTTATGGCAAAAACCTCTGCTACAATGGGCAATGATGCAGGAATTCTTTTGAGTGGACTAAAAGATTTTTGGGCATTCGATCCAAGTACTGGTGGCTATACAACTGTTAATCGATTAGAAAATTATGTAGATAGCCTTTATTTTAGTGGTGTAACTATTTCTACTGTAGGGTATGGAGATATTCTTCCAACAACGATGTTATCAAAAATGTTTGCAGTATTAGAATCCTTTTGTGGACAAATGATAACGGTGGTTGCAGTTGGTTTATGTTTTGCCAGTGCTACAGAAAGTATTAAATCAGGAAATAATCTAGATGATGAATAAATAAAAAAGCTTTCGAGATAATCTCGAAAGCTTTTGTTTTTTTATGGTGACCCCGGCAGGATTCGAACCTGCGGCCTTTTGATTCGTAGTCAAACGCTCTATCCAGCTGAGCTACGGAGTCGTATTTGTCAAATTTGACAACAAGGTTATTATAATAAAGAGTATTGTATTTGTCAACACTTTTTTATAATTGTGAGAAAACAATACGAATACAACCTAGATTACTTAATTTTATTTAGAGTTTCAACTAGTTCATCTGGATTAGCAAAATTACTAAGATCAAGAATGTCTATAGAAGAAAGTGTTAAAATGTTGTTGTTTACATTAACATCTAGATTAGTTGGGCTACTATGATAAACTGCTGCTAGGTTACCAGCTATTAAGTAAGCTTGCTCTAGACTGCTTTGTGTATCCGTAGCGGTAGGAATAAAGAAAGGTTTATTATTAACACTAATCATGCCAGTTGTTGGGTTAACAGCAACTTTTTGATTGCTCCAGAAAGTAAGAGAACGGGAATGAGTATTTATTCTAGTTGTAATAGCTGAGGAATTAGATGGATTAAATCTGGAATTTGCAAAATTAGTATTAGTATGATGCATTAATTCAGATATTTTTTGCCAAGTGGCAGCAGGTGCACCTGCATTATAACCGGCTGCAGTTATGTATTGAAAAGCAGTAATAGCAGCGTCTTTTTCCATCGCAGTATTATAGCCAGTTGAAGTTCCTACTTTATCTAATATTTTAGAAACAATTTTTTGGTATGCAAGACTAGTATTGGAATGTACAGGATCTAATGCGCCTAAAGATTCCACGGGCAAAGTTTTGCGTATAGCTTGAGACGGATGGTTGCGTTGACCGTGAGCGAGTTCATGGGCAACAATAACAGCTATTTCATCTTCATTATAGTTTAAGGATTTAAAGACACCAATGTTCACAGTAAGGTTGTGTCCTAAAGTAGAGAAGGCATTAAATTTTTCTCTACCATTTACATAATAGTTATAAGGAGGTTTTTTTACAGAAGAATCACTTTTAGCAATAGAGTCAGTTAAGCTATTCATTATTTTAGAAAGCAGTTCATTTGCTTCTGTTTCATCACTTATGCCAGTTCGTTTTTGTAATGCTTCATAGAACTCAATACGCCCTTCACCATTTACATAAGATATTACTTGGTTAAAAGCTTCATATCTTAATGCAACTTTCGTACTGTCCATAATGGCATTGAAAGTTCCTAAGTTAAAAGCTTCAACTTTAGGCATAGTAGAAATTAATGGTATAGATAAAACTGTAGCTGTTAGAGATAGAATTAGTGATTTTTTTAATAAATTACTCATGAGAATTCTCCTTAATATATAATAAATTTCTATCTTAAATATTTTAACATAAATATATTTATAAAGAAATAAATAAAAAGTATATTTATATTAATGAAAAATAAAATAAAATATGGTATTATATTTTTGTGAAAACAAAGAAATGAGGTGTAGTTTATGAAAAAGAAATTAATTGGAAGTATCACATTAAGTTTAATTTTAGCTACTAGTGTATTGGGCACAGCATTTGCAGCTATCGGTGATGGCGCAAGAGTTGGTACACAACCAAGTGTTGCTCAACCTTCAGGTGGTGGTATCGGATCAGGTGCAGCTCCAAGTGGTGGACAACCTTCAGGTGGTGGCATCGGATCAGGTGCAGCTCCAAGTGGTGGACAACCTTCAGGTGGTGGCATTGGTTCAGGTGCATATCCTTCAGGTCCAGCAGTTGGACCAGGTCCTGATCACGTTAATCCTCCGTTTGATGCGGTTAAACATGATAATGGAAGTTATAGAATTGGTCCTCGTGGAAATGCTAATAAACGTATTGCTGATGATTTTATTAATCGCAATAAAAGATGGCAACGTCGTAGATAATATATTTTTTAAAATCGATAAATGTGATTTTTTCGTGAAAAACCCTTGAAATACTTGCAAAATTTAAAAAGTCATGTTAAAATAAGCACGGTTAAGGTTTATGCCGATTATAATACGGGCGGAAATAAGATGGACAGCGGATTGATGAAGAGGGAACATGGATACTCTTAGGAATGATGCAGGTCTAGATTTTCTCCAAACGTTTTATAATAAATAAAACATTCCTTAAAGGAGGAAATTAAAATGAAAAAATCTTTAGTACTTGCAATGGCAATGGCTCTTGGCGTAACTGCTTCCGCATACGCTGCAAACCCATTCTCCGATGTTCCTGCTGGACATTGGGCTTATGACAGCATCTCTAAATTAGCAGCTGCTGGTATCATCGACGGTTATGGTGATGGCACTTATCGTGGTGGCCAACTTATGACTCGTTATGAAATGGCTCAAATCGTAGCTAAAGCTTTAGCAAAAGGTGCAAACGTTGATCGTCTTGCTTCTGAATTCGCTAAAGAACTCGACGCTCTTGGCGTTCGTGTAGCTAAATTAGAAAAAAATTCTGATAATGTTAAAATCACTGGTCAAATTCGTTACCACTATGCTGATGACGAAGTAAAAGTTTCTGGTGAAAAAGCAAAAGGCTACCAAAACAAATTACGTTCCCGTATTTGGTTCACTGGCGAAGTTAACGACAACTGGAAATATGTTGGTATGTTAGAAAACGTTCAAGATTTCTCTGACAGAGTTAGAAATGAAACTACTAACTTCCAACGTGCTTATGTTCAAGGTAACCTTGGCGGCGCTAAATTAACTGCAGGCCGTTTCGGTAAATTCACTGCTGATGGTAACGTATACGATACTCGTATGGACGGTATCCAAGTTGGTTTCGGTAAAGAAGCTAAATTCAGCGCTTACTATGGTATCCCAACTAACCAAGATTCAACTTATGACTTCAACAAAGCTTGGGGCTTAGAAGCTAGCACTGAAATCGGTTCTTTCGATTTAGGCGCTGGTTATGATCGTTTCACTAACTCTGATGGTATGTGGAGTGGTAACCTCGGTATCTGGAACCTCAACGCAGTATATGATTTCGGTAACGCAACTTTAGGTGCTATGTACTTAAAATCTAACTTAGACAGTGCTATCGGTGCTTCTAACAGCGGTTTCGTAGTAACTGGTACTTTAGGCGGAGCTAAAGCTTCCAAACCAGGTAGCTGGGGCTTAGATGCTAAATACTACAACCAAGGTGCTGGTACATTCGTAGCTCACACTATGAACGGCATGGGTCAAGATTATGCATCTATCCAAGACGGTTTCAAAGGTTTCTCTGTAGGTGCTGGTTATACAGTAGCTAAAAACATCGTTGGTCGTGTAGAATACTATGACCTTAAAGGTAAAGAAATGAGCGACATTAAAGCTAAAACTATCTGGAGCCAATTAGTATTCACATTCTAATCTGAGCTTTAAGCGATAGCTTAATTTAATGAAATTTAGGCAGGGTACTTGTTACCCTGCCTTATTTTTATCTAAGATATTTTTAAAAAAAGACTATATTTTTTTTTGAAAATGTGTTAGAATAAACGTTGTAGAAAGAAATGTCTTAGGAGGATGAAAATGAAAAAAATATTTAGTTATTTATTAATGGCTTTAGTAGCTATTTGCATCACATTACCAGTAGGAAGTACTGCAGAAGCAGCAAAAGTAGCTGTTGTGTCACTTCAAACTGATAGAGAAGAGTTTGTTGATCCACCAATTCTTTATATGGAATCAGCAGTTGAACTTTTCAAATTCCCTGATTTTGATTTTGTAAAAGAAGAAGATTTAGATGCTGCTGTAGGTAAAGGTTTGTCTGATTTTAGTCGTGCTACTTTAGAAAGAGTTGCTACTGAAACAGGTGCTGATATTGTAATTGCAATGTCTTTAGATACTTTTGAAACCAAATCTTTAATGTTCCGTAGAGAAGAAGCTTTACAATTGGATATTTCTGGTAAATTTGCATATTTAAACAAACTAACTAACAAATATTCAAATAGCGATTATAAAATCGATGATATTTATGAAGAAGTATTATTTAGACGTGAAATTAGTTTAGAAAGAGAATTTAAAAATTTCACTACTAGAGAAATGAAAAAAATTATTAAAATTAAATAATTTGAAATTATGAAAGCACAATTATTAATTTAATTGTGCTTTTTGTTTGTCTAAATCACGAGAAAATGGTATAATATGTTGATAATTTATTAGGAGTGTATTATGACAAATAATATCATTGATAGTGTTGGTAAAAAATTATATAAGACAGAAATATTAAAAGAATATAAGAGATATTTGGTGTTTAAAGTGCGTTGTAAACTTCATAAAAAAGAAATCGATGATCTACTAAGATTTTTTGAAGTGACACCTTTGAGAGAGAATATACTTGAAAATACACCAAGTTTATTAGAGCAGACTACAAGATCGTTTTTCTATAATAAATCTACTTATTTGGAACGTGTTAATATTGTTAAGAATCATATTTCCTATTTAGAAAATATGTGCAATGATGAATTTTTAGATATATTATATGTGCAAAACAAACGGATTACCTTATGGGAAGATATTTATGATGAAAAGCCTATTCACATGGATTTATGGTTTCATGGTGGGCAGCGTAAAGAAGGATGTTTGTCATTGACATTAACCCTGGCTGATGAAGATTTGTATCAAATAATGTTTTGGATTTCGCCAAATAGCGAAGGCAAGATGTGTTTATGGATAGGAGCAATACAAGGTAGTCAAAATAATAATGACTTGATTAAGGCTCTAACAAAACATTTCTTTGGTTATCGTACGAAAAATTTAATTTTCTACGGTATCAGAAATTTAGCACGTTGCTTAAAATTAGAAAAAATCTATGCAGTAACAAATGCTGGCTACTATGCTATGAACCACATTCGTATGGACAGAAAATTAAAAGTAGTATTTGAAGATTTTTGGCAAGAATGCGAAGGAGAACCTTGTTCAGACAACAGATTCTATGCTATGCCTCTTGCTGAATATCGTAAGGATATGAGTGAACTAAAGCCTTCGAAACGCGCACAGCATCGTAGAAGATTTGAAAAACTAGATGAAATTGATGCGAGTTTTAAAGTTAATTTAGAAAAATTTCTAAGATTATATACCACTTCTATAATTTTTTTATTAAAATAGTTGTGATTATAACTAGAGATGTTATAATAG
>CAMTOO010000006.1 GCA_947074185.1 uncultured Negativicutes bacterium | reverse complement strand
CTAACTAAATATTTAAAAAAGGATCTAAGTGATGATATTCTTCTAGCAATAGTTCTTTTCGCATAATTCTGTTCATTTAAATTTGCTAAATAACTTCTAATGGTTAAAACATCAATACTGTTCCAAGGAATTTCTTTATCCAAAAACTCTAAAAACTTTATAATGTCTTTTTTATAATTAGTAACGGTTAAAACAGATGCATTCTTTTCAACTAAAAGATAATCTAAAAACCGTTCAACCATCTTTTTTTGGGAATCTGTTATTATCATCTACACACCTTTTATTCCACTTAAATACTTCATTTTATATATTATAACATACTTTTCACATTTGTTACATAATTTTATTGTATTTTTTTGACATTTTTTCACTTTTTGTATAAAAAAACTACCAAAGATTATATGCTCTCTAGTAGTTTCTTTATAGAATCCATAGCTCTATTGGCTAATAATAGGTTCTTTTCTTTCTTTTTTCTAACCTTATATCCTAAATGAGGAATAATACCAAAGTTAACATTCATCGGTTGAAACTTTTCAATCTCTTGATTACTAATATAATGAGCTAATGCTCCGTGTGCTGTTTCTGGTGCAAATCTAACTTCAGGCAATTCTAAAGTAGCACGTGCCGCATGAATTCCTGCCATCAAACCAGAAGCTGCAGATTCTACATAGCCTTCTACGCCAGTAATTTGTCCAGCGAAATAAAATCTTTTATTACTCTTTAAATTAAATTTATCATCCAAAAGTTTAGGTGAATTAATATAAGTGTTCTTATGCATAACGCCGTAACGAACAAATTCTGCATTCTCCAATCCAGGGATCATGCTAAAAACTCTTTTCTGTTCTGGCCATTTTAGATGGGTTTGAAAACCAACTAAATTATATAAAGTAGCAACAGCATTGTCTTGTCTTAATTGAACTACTGCATATGCCTCTTTACCAGTACGAGGATCAATTAATCCTACTGGCTTTAATGGACCAAAACGAATAGTATCTTCTCCTCTTGAAGCCATTTCTTCAATAGGCATACAACCCTCAAAAACATTACCAGTTTCAAAATCTTTTACCGGAGCTAATTCTGCTGAAATTAATTCATTCCAAAAAGCTTGATATTCTTCCTTTGTTTCAAAAGGACAGTTTAAATAATCAGCATCACCTTTATCATAGCGAGATGCAGCATAAACTTTACTCATATCTAAAGAATCTACTGTCACAATCGGTGCAGCAGCATCGAAAAAATAAAGATAATCTTCAGATAATAACTTCCCTATATTTTGAGAAAGAGCATCAGATGTTAGAGGGCCACTAGCAATTACTACTATACCTTCTAAACTTTCTAAATCAGTAACCTCTTCTTCAACAACAGTTATAAGAGGATGATTTTTTATTTTTTCTGTAATAGCTTCAGAAAAGCCTTCTCTATCAACAGCCAATGCACCACCAGCTGGAACTCTATGAGCATCTGCTTGTTCCATAATAATTGAACCAAACATTCTCATTTCTTCTTTAAGAAGACCTACTGCATTTTCAATATTAGCAGCGCGCAATGAATTGCTACAAACTAACTCTGCAAAGTTATCAGTATTATGAGCAGCACTTCTTTTAACTGGTCTCATCTCATGAAGAATTACAGGAATATTACATTTAACTATTTGGTAGGCTGCTTCACATCCAGCTAAGCCAGCACCAATAACATGTATTGGTTTAACGTTTTCTATGTCACTCATTAGCTCTCTAACTTTCCCTAATTATTTTTTCAAAACTGCTTTTTTAGCAGAAGTCTTTTTACTTGTGCTTTTTTTTGCATTCTTTTTCTTAGCAACAACTGATTTTTTAGGCAATGCATTTGAGCATTTTTCGTTGCTACAAACTAATTTAATATTCCCACCACGTTCTTGGTGTTCAAGCAAGCCTTTACCACAAATGCTACATTTTTCCAAGCTTGGTTTATCCCAAGAAGTAAACTCACATTTCGGATAATTAGAACAACCATAGAACAATCTTCCAGTTCTTGTTTTGCGAACAATGGTTTCACCACCACATAAAGGACATGGCACACCCAATTTTTCTAAAAGAGGTTTAGTATTACGGCATTCTGGAAATCCAGGACATGCAAGAAATTTACCAAAACGACCTTCTTTGATAACCATCATACGTCCGCATTTTTCACAAGGAACATCACTTACTTCTAATGGAAGTTCAACTACTTCAATTTCCTTATCAGCTATAGCTAAATCTTTAGAAAATGGTTCATAGAACTTTTTCAAAGTTTTATTTTTATCAATTTTATGCTCGCCAATTTCATCAAGTTCTGTTTCTAGCTCCGCAGAAAAAGGAATATCAATGAACTGTTTAAAATATGTAGTAAGCATATCAATTACCATTAAACCTAAATCAGTTGTAATGATTTTCTTAGCATCTTTTCTTACATAGCCTCTGTCTAAAATAGTTTGAATAATTGGAGCATAAGTAGACGGTCTACCAATACCTTTATCTTCTAACTCTTTAACTAAAGATGCTTCAGTGTAATGAGCAGGTGGCTCTGTAAAGTGTTGTTCTGAAGGCATAACTTTATCAAGATTCAATTTTGTATTTGCTGGAATAAAAGGTACTTGTTTATCTTTATCTCCCGACATATCTTTTTTGTCGCTTAATTTTTGGAACCCTTCAAACTTTAATACAGACCCTGTAGCTCTTAAACCATAATCACCTGCTGAAATATTTAAAGTCGTTGTTTCATATACAGCATCTGTCATTTGACTTGCAACTACTCTATTCCATATTAATTTATATAGTTTAAATTGATCTTTAGATAAATACGCTTCCATTTCTGAAGGTGTACGCAATACAGATGTTGGACGAATTGCTTCATGGGCATCTTGAGCATTGCTTTTAGTCGCATATTGATTTGGAGTACTTGGGCAATATTCTTTACCAAATATTTGTTTAATGAACTCACGAACGCTATCACGTGCAGTATCAGAAATACGCACAGAGTCAGTTCTCATGTAGGTTATAAGACCTACAGAACCTTCTTTACCAATATTAATACCTTCGTAAAGTTGTTGCGCTAGCATCATTGTCTTTTTAGTTGTAAAATTTAATTTTTTTACAGCTTCTTGTTGTAAGCTACTAGTAGTCAAAGGTGGCATAGGACGTCTTCTAGTATCCTTGCGCACAGAATCACTTACTTCATAACTTGCTTTTTTAAGATATTCTTCAATTTCACGAGCTTGTTTTTCATTAACAACAGCTAATTTTTTATCGTTATGTTTTACAACATCTGCATCAAAAATAGAACTTTTACTATTTTCTTGTAATTTCACTAGCAAAGTCCAATATTCTTCTGGAATAAATGCTGCGATTTCTTTTTCACGATCAGCAATTATCTTTACAGCAACAGACTGAACACGACCAGCACTTAAGCCCTTACGAATTTTTCTCCAAAGTAATGGGCTTAATTGATAACCAACAATACGGTCAATAATGCGACGTGTTTGTTGAGCATCAACTTTATCTAAATCGATTTTTTGTGGATTTTTTAGAGCTGCTTTAACTGCATCATTAGTTATTTCATGAAACTCAATTCTGCAAGCTGCTTTTGGATCAAGTTCTAATAAATGAGCTAAATGCCAAGCAATAGCTTCTCCTTCGCGATCAGGGTCAGTTGCAAGGTAAACTTTATCCGCCTTTTTCGCATATCCTTTTAATTCTTTTATTAAGTCACCTTTACCACGAATATTTATATACTTAGGTTCAAAGTCATTTTCAATATCTACACCAAAAGTGCTTTTTGGTAGATCGCGTAAATGTCCCATAGATGCACAAACTTTATAGTTTTTCGGTAAAAATTTAGCAATAGTCTTTGATTTAGTCGGTGATTCTACAATAATCAAATTGTTAGCCATATTACTTCCTCCTAAATTCGATAATATCGATTGTTATTTAAAATCCCTAGTAATCCTTCTATCTGTAAATTAAGTATTTCACTACTTAATGTTGTAAGCGATAATCCTGTAACTTCAATTAGATTTTCCATTGAAATTGGCTCTGCGCTTAAATGTCCAAGTATTAATTTGCCAGTATCGCTTATATCAAGATTTAAATCTTGAAACAAATCTTTTTGTAAATTCTTGCGTTTCTTTGGTTCAACTGGTTTAAACTCTTGAATAATATCTTCAGGACAATCAACCAATGTTGCACCACTTTTTATAAGGCTGTGGCAACCAATACTAGTTGATAAAAACACATTCCCTGGAATACAATACACCTCATGTCCCTCATCAATAGCAAATTCAGCAGTAATCATTGCGCCACTTTTTTTAGCAGCTTCAACAACCAAAATACCTGCTGTCAATCCATTGATTACACGATTGCGTAAAGGAAAGTTCCTAGCAATAGGTGGTGTTTCTGGTGGATACTCAGTAACAATAGCACCGTTTTCCACTATTTCTTCATACAGTTTTTTGTTTTGGTAAGGATAAATAACATCAATCCCACAACCTAAAACAGCTACTGTAGGCCCTCCACCCATTAATGCACCTTTGTGCGCAGCAGTGTCAATTCCTCTTGCACCACCACTAACTACAAGAATTTCTTCTTTCGCAAAACTAGCAGAAAACTTTTCTGCTACTTTAACTCCATACTCAGATGCTTTACGAGATCCAACAACTCCTATCGAGTTCTTAAAATCTGGTAAAATACCTTTTACATACAAGACACTTGGTGGATATAAAATATTGGCCAATCTTTCAGGATACTCAGCAGCCCCATATTTTAAAATATGAATAGCATTTTTTCCACAAAACTCTTGTAACTTTTTGGGATAATCAAAATCTCTTTTTACTGTAAACTTTTCCAGTTTTTTGTCCAAAAGACCACTTGCTCGCAAAAGTTGTTCCTTTGCATAAAAAACTTCTTTAGCACTACCAAAACTACCAATTAGTCTTAATAATACCTTTGCATTAATTACTCCCATCGCACTTAATGCACACCAATAATAATCATCTTCTTCCATGCTCTTCCTCCTTGTTTAATAGGCAATCCAAAGATTTTTTATCGCCATATTTAATTTTTTTCTTCTATAATATGAGTTTTTTACTCTAATAATAGATAACACAGTATATAGTTAATAGTCAACTATTTTTCTAAAAGTTTTAAAACAATATTCTTAATTTCAATTGCTGCTTTAGGCTTTCCATAGGCTTTTTTATGCTCACTAATAATATTTTCTTTTTCATTTCTAGTCAGTGCAGAAAATTTTTCCGTGCAAGAAACTACTTCTTCGGAAGTAGCACATACTTTAACATTTGCATTTTTTTGCAAGAAATCAGCATTACCTACTTCTTGTCCTGGTAATGGTTTATACACTATAAATTCTGAGCCACAAGCTAAAGTTTCTGATGCAGTTAATCCACCAGATTTAGTTATTACAATATCTGCTCCTACCATGATTTCTGGAATATTCTCTAAAAAGCCATAAACTTCAGTTCGAGAGTTTTTAATGCAATTTAATTGTTTTTCTAAAGATTTATTTTTCCCTGTAATAGCAATTATCTTTAAACTAGACATTTGAGCACCCTGTAATAAAGTTAATAACTCCTGCATCGGCATCAATCCTTCGCCGCCACCCATAATAACGCAAACCGTTTCTGAAGCTTTCCAGTCATATTTAACTCGAACAGTTTCTCTATCTAATTCAGAAAATGCCCTGCGAATTGGTATGCCTGTTGCTATAACTTGAGCTTTGCTAGTAACCTTTTCATTTAAAAGTTCATCTGCAGTAAAATATATATCAACACCATCACATAGCCACCATTTGTGAATTGTAAAATCAGTTATTGCTGCAGCTAAAATAATGTCTTTCTTATATTTTTCCTTGTATGACGAAATTACTCCAGCAGGTGTAGCATGAGTCGCAATCACTAGTGCCGGATTAATTTTTTCTAAATACCTCTTACCACACATTACAATAAGATTATTAACTACCGAACGTAACCAAAAGGAACTCGTTTCCTTGTTCCCCCATTTGTACGCAAATTCATAGACACTAGGACAATATTTCAAAACTTTAAAATATATGCCTAGAATCATATCTCCTAGTATTTTAGGGAAAAATGAAAATACATTTGCATTAATCACTTCTATATTCTTTTCTAATTTAAAAACTTCATCCAAAGCAATTGCAGCTAATTTATGACCTGCGCCGACAGGAGCAGACATTATTAAAACTGTATACTTTTTATCACTATTAGTCATTACCAAACTCCAAAACCAATTTTTCTTGAATATTATGCGCTCTTATTGTATCATAAAACCGTAGTCTATCAAGACTTTTTTATGTTTTAAAACATATATATTATACATCAAAATTTTATCTTGAAAAAGTTTAATGTTTTTCTTGAGGGGGAATTATAATGAGTCTTAACGCAACACCAGCATCCGATAGAGTTCATATTGGCATATTCGGAAAAAGAAATGCTGGCAAATCCAGTTTAATAAATGCTTTAACAGGTCAAAAGCTGGCCATCGTATCTGAAACGCTTGGCACTACTACTGATCCTGTATATAAAGCAATGGAATTATTACCACTAGGGCCTGTCATGATTATCGATACACCTGGTATTGATGATGATGGAGACCTTGGCAAATTAAGAGTAGAAAAAGCATATCAAGTACTCAACAAAACTGATATTGCCTTACTGATTGTGGATGCTTCCCATGGACCTGCTCCAGAAGATATTGCTTTAATAAAAAAAATTAAAGAAAAGAATTTAACTGCTCTTATTGTATTTAATAAAGCAGACCTAGTAACTGGAGATATTCCTAATTTAGAAAAAATTTCTTCTTTTGAAATACCTAGTATTCAGGTTAGTAGTGATACAAATTTTCAAATAACTCAATTAAAAGAAACCATTGCTAGACTAGTCCCTAATGATATAGAAGAATTCCCTATTTGTTTTGATTTGCTCAAGCCTAATGATTTTGTAGTGCTTGTTGTTCCGATTGATAGTGCAGCTCCTAAAGGACGCCTTATCCTGCCACAACAACAAACTATTCGAGATGTTTTAGAAGCAGGTGCAATTGCAATAACTACTCGCGAATCAGAATGAACTGCCACTTTAGAAAAACTTGGCACAAAACCAAAAATGGTTATTACTGATAGTCAAGCTTTTGAGCAAGTAAACAAAGATACACCTGAAGATATCCTTCTAACGTCCTTCTCCATTCTCTTTGCTCGCCATAAAGGTAATCTTGCAACTGCCGTTGATGGAGTTACAGCTATCAAAAACTTACAAGATGGAGATAAAGTTTTAATCTCTGAAGGCTGTACTCACCACAGACAATGTGATGATATTGGCACTGTTAAAATGCCTCGCTGGTTATCAAACTTCACTGGTAAAAATCTTGTCTACGAATGGTCTAGTGGCACAGAATTCCCTTTAGATCTTTCAAGCTATAAACTTGTTATTCATTGCGGTGGCTGCATGGTTAACGAACGCGAAATGAAATCACGATATCAATTCGCCGTTAATCAAGGAGTTCCTATTACTAACTACGGAATTGCAATAGCCTATATGCATGGAATTCTTAAACGCAGTCTTAGCGTGTTCCCCGACTTAGCAAAAAAAATATAACGAAAAACTCCTTACTTTAACAGTAAGGAGTTTATTTTTTATCAAGATTTTTCATACTATATTTTCTTGCAAAATAGAACACGATAGCAACAACAACTATCAAGATAGCTAATCGATCCATATTTTGTTTGTAATTAACTACATCATGTCCTATTACAACTTCTAAAGCAGTAGACGGGAATTTACCAATTAAATTTGCTAAAACATAATCCTTTATACTCATTCTGCTAACAGCACCTATAGCTGTTAATATTCCAGATGGAAAATATGGCATTGCTCTTGCAAACATCATCCACATAAATCCGTTCTTCTCACTAGCTTTATCAATATCGTTGAGACGATCTGCTTTAGAAATAAGAGCTTCAGCACTATTTCTAAAGAAATATCTAATTAACAAAAAGCTAATTATTACACCCACTGTTTCTGCAAGCCAAGAAATTAAAATTCCTAAAGGAATTCCAAAAATCAAACCATTTGCAGTAGATAAAAAAATGGAAGGAAAAATACTAGCTGCGTTTACTATTACATCTAAAACAAAACTTACTACAATCGCCCAATTACCAAAAGAACGAATATACTCAATAAGTCCATCTACATCTCCGCCAACAGCTAGTTTTACAGCAGATTTTATTATATCGTAACCAAAAATATATGTTCCTAAAACAGAGATAAGCAAAATAACTATAACTACTGCCCTAGTAAATTTGTCAGGATCTTTATACCATTTAGTATTTATTTCCTCGTTCAAAGTATCCTCCTAAGAATTAAATATTTGTGCAAAACGTTCATCAAACTGATTTTGCACTGATATTTCTACTTCTTTTCTCATTTCTTTATCTGCTAATGCAATCGTTGCATCTTTTCTTGTTTGAACAAGCACATCTGTATCTCTTAATATATCTGCAATATATAAATCTGGCAACCCGTGTTGTCTTAACCCAAAAAGTTGGCCTGCACCACGTAATTCTAAATCACGTTCTGAAAGAATAAATCCATCATTGCAGTCATGCAAAACTTGCAAACGAGCAAGAGTATCCGGAACCTGTGAATCTGTTAATAATACACAGTAGGATTTTTTATCACCACGACCTACCCTGCCTCTTAATTGATGCATTTGCGCCAAACCAAAACGATCCGCGTTTTCAATAATCATTAAAGTCGCATTTGGGACATTAACACCAACTTCTATAACTGTTGTAGTAATAAGAGCCTTGATTTCATTTTTTACAAAGCGTTCCATTATTTCATCTTTTTCAGCTGCTTTCATTTTACCATGAAGTAAAGCACAAGGTATACCCTTCAAATAAGAATTTGTTAATTCTTCATACACTTCATATACCGAGCGCACATCCATCGCCTCTGATTCTTCGATAGCCGCGCAAACTACATATACTTGTCTGCCTTCATTAATTTGACGCACCATACCTTCATATACAGCTCCGCGTCTATCTCCAGTATAGCACAAGGTTTCAATCGTTTTTCGTCCTGGAGGTAAGCCTTTCATAATCGTTACATCAACATCACCATAAACTGTTAAAGCTAAAGTTCTTGGAATTGGTGTAGCTGTCATTATAAGTACATCAGGTGCAGAATCAGACTTACCAACTAATTTCGCCCTTTGATTAACACCAAAGCGATGTTGTTCATCTGTTATAACTAAGGCAAGATTAGCAAATTCTACATCTTCTTGTAACAACGCATGAGTTCCTATAAGGATATCTAAATTGCCAGTAGCTAAATCCTGCAACATTTTTTTCCTTTGCGCTGTTTTAGTATTACTCGTTAGTAATTCTATACGCGTTAGAGAGCCACTAAAAAAGCTTGTAAGGGTTTCAAAGTGTTGTTGAGCTAATATTCCTGTAGGAGCCATTAAACACCCCTGAAAACCATTTTCTACGGTTTTAGCAAGTGCTAATGCTGCAATAACTGTTTTACCACTACCAACATCACCTTGCAATAATCTATGCATAGGTAAATGACTTTCCATATCTACAGAAATGTCATTCCAAGCTTTACTTTGTGCTTCTGTTAGTTTAAAAGGCAAATCTGTGATAACTTCTTTTACTAACTCGCCATCTTGAGCATGCTTTATACCAGGCCTAGCATCAAAGTTGCGTTCTTTATTTAAAAGCAAGCCGCATTGTAAGAGAAAAAGTTCTTCATAAACCAAACGACGTTTAGCTTCTTTTAACTTTGCAAAACTTTCTGGAAAATGAATATTACTTAAAGCTGTTAATCTATTCAAAAATTTATTACTTTTTAATATTTCTGCAGGTATTGTTTCAGGAACACCTTCAGCTTGAGCCATATCTAATACTTGATGTACTGCATTACGCAAATTTTGTTGAGTAATACTTTCAGTCAAGTTATAAACAGGTAAAATCCCCGTTACTGTTGCTTCATTTTCAGGTGTATAGACCTGAATTAATGCTTCGCTAACTAGTTTAGCTGTTCTCCCAGGTTTCACTCTACCTGTTACTAATACATTAGTGCCGTTCTTAAATCTTTTAGCAGTAAATCTTTGTGCACCAAAAAGATAGATATCAGCAAAGCCTGTATCATCTCTTACAGTTATAATGCTATATCTTTTCCCTCTACCCATACGATCATTTACTCTCACTACTTCACCGCTAAACAATTGTTTCGAACCATCTAAGCTTAACTCTCTAATAGTCTTTACTTTGCTTTGGTCTAAATAACTATCTAAGCGTGGATAATAATTAAGCAAATCCCCTATTGTAGCAATATTTAATTTATTGAAACCTAAAGCCTTTTTAGGGCCGATTCCTTTTAAAGTTGCTATTGATTCACGCCACCACATAAAAGTTCCCATACTTTCTAAAATTTTACTTGCTTTTATAATCTGTCTATGGTATGATACTTTTGTTAAATTTGAAAAAATACTATTCCATATAAGTAATCCAAGGAGGTGGAATTATTATGGCAAACATCTGTGAAATTTGTGGCAAAGGAACTATAACTGGCAATAATGTCAGCCATTCCAATAGACATACCAAACGCACTTGGAAACCTAACATCCAAAGGGTTAGAGCTGTTGTTGACGGCTCTACAAAACGCGTAAACGCTTGCACTCGTTGCTTACGTTCTGGTAAAGTTACCCGCGCTATCTAAACTTAAAATAAAAAGCCAAATACTTAGGTATTTGGCTTTTTTATTTTAATGCAATACCACATTCAGGACAGAATTTTGCCAAAGAACTCACCTTTGCGCTACAACCAGGGCAAAGAATAAATGCTCTGTACTCAGTTAATTTTTTCTCGAAAATATCATAAAATTTATTAGCTTCTTTGTCTTCTCTCGTCCAACTGTAAACTTGAAGCACATCTTTCTGAGCATCAAAAAATATTTGAACTGAATCAGCATCTAAAGCCTCTACAGCCACTTGTATATTCTTCTCTCCTAGTCTTCCTTTTATTATAAAATGAGCTTCATCAGTTTCTTTCACTGCTATTCCCATCTCATTAAAACATAATAAAGCTAAACTCCAAGCAGCAGCTTGATTCACTTCATAAATTCTATTATCAAAACAACCACCAGCACCAAGAATTCTCATTGTTACCTCCAATTTATCGATGCATTCATTATACCATAAATAACCGTTCTTAGTAAACGAATACATATAAAAAACCGTTCCAATATCTAATGATATTAGAACGGTTTATTTTATTAATAATATGACAATAAATTATTTAGCATAATCTACTGCACGAGTTTCACGAATGATAATTACTTTTATTTGACCAGGATATTCCATTTCTTCTTCAATCTTTTTGGAAATATCGCGAGCTAACAAAATAGCTTCACTATCATTTATAACATCAGGTTTAACCATTATACGAATTTCTCTACCAGCTTGAACAGCAAAACACTTTTCAACACCTTCAAAAGATTCGGATATTTCTTCCAATCGAGTTAAACGTTTCAAGTAACTTTCTAATGTTTCGCGACGAGCACCAGGTCGTGCTGCAGATACAGCATCACTAGCAGCTACTAAAACTGATTCAACACATTTTGGTTCTACATCACCATGATGAGCACCAATTGCGTTAATTACTAAATCAGATTCGCGGAATTTTTTTGCAACTTCCATACCAAGATCTACATGAGATCCTTCCATTTCATGGTCAATTGCCTTACCTATATCATGTAATAAACCTGCACGTTTAGCAAGATTAACATCAACACCAAGTTCAGCTGCCATGATACCAGCTAATTGAGCTACCTCAATAGAATGCTTAAGTACATTTTGACCATAACTTGTACGATATTTTAATCTGCCAAGTAATTTGATAAGTTCAGGGTGTAAGCCATGAACACCTACAGTGAATGTAGCTTGTTCACCTGCTTCTTTAATACGTAAATCAACTTCTTTTTGAGCTTTTTCTACCATCTCTTCAATACGAGCTGGATGAATACGCCCATCATTAATAAGTTTTTCTAAAGCAGTACGAGCGATTTCGCGACGTACAGGATCAAAACCGGAAATAATAACTGCTTCCGGGGTATCATCAATAATTAAATCAATCCCTGTAAGGGTTTCTAAAGTGCGAATATTACGTCCTTCTCTACCGATGATGCGACCTTTCATCTCATCATTAGGTAATGCCACAACTGAAACAGTAGTTTCAGCTACATGATCTGCAGCACAACGTTGGATAGCAAGGGAAATGATTTCTCTTGCGTTTTTATCCGCTTCGTCTTTAGCTTGTTGTTCTAAATCTTTTATTAACATTGCAGTTTCATGCTTAATGTCATTTTCAACTACATTTAAAAGTTCTTTTTTTGCGTCTTCAGAACTAAGTCCTGAAAGTCTTTCAAGTTCTACTAATTGTCTTTGATATAATGCATCTACTTTTTCTTGAGCTGCATTCAATTTAGTTTCTCTTAAAGCAAGATGCTCGTCTTTCTTTTCAAAAGCTTCGAGCTTTTTATCAAGATTTTCTTCTTTTTGTACTAAGCGTCTTTCTTGACGTTGAATATCACTACGACGTTCTTTATTTTCTCGTTCTACTTCAGAACGTAATCGATGTATCTCTTCTTTTGCTTCAAGCAAAGTTTCTTTTTTCTTAGCTTCGGCTACTTGTTCGGCTTCTTTAACAATACGGATAGATTTTTCTTCTGCGTTTGCAAGTTTTCCTTCTGCAACATTTTTACGAATTAAATATCCAGCTCCCCCGCCTACAACAATTGCGCCTACTGCTGTTGCTATAAGTTCTAAAATACTATTTCACCTCCTCGTTATTTAGTTGTTTTTAATAGATTTTTGTCATAAAAATGAGGCAACAAAAAATTGTCGCCTCGTGAAAAAAAGTTTCAATAATTATTTACACGATTGGATACTAATATTTTAAATAAAAGTAGTCAAAAAGTCAAGTAAGGACTATTTTTTCTTACTACATATCCTCTTATTGAAAATTAATTATTATATTATTTGTTTAGCAATTTCAAGAGTTTTTCTGATTATGTTCGATGTAAAACCACGAGCAGTTAAAAATCTTACCAAAGCTGCTACTCCTTTTTCAGTAGTACAATTATATTTTCCATCTTTTCGTTTTTGAGTAGTTTTGAAAGCGTTTAGCGCTCTTTCAAACTCTTCTTCTTCAGATAAAAGACTCATAATATAACTATGATATGTTTCTGCTACTTGTTTTTTTTGCAACTCGACTTTTAAATGCATAGCTCCGTAATTTTTTTTGTTGCGCCAGCTATTAAAAACCTTTTGGGCATATTTCTTGTCATCAATGAAATTATACTCTTTAAGCTTAGCCACAGCAATTTTTACATTTTCAGAAGAAGCTCCTAATAATTCAAGCTTTTTACTTAATTCTTTTTCGCCATAATCACGATACGAAATTAAATTTAAAGCATGATTATAAACCTCGTCACTAGTATTAAGATTCTTTTTCTTCTGTTTCCACAATGTTATCGCTTCCTTCTGTAATATCTGCAGCTAACTTATCAACTGTTAATTTACGAATTTTGCTTTCAATTTCTTGTGCCATTGCTGGATTATCTCTTAAGAATTCTTTTACTTTTTCTTTACCTTGGCCTATACGATTATCACCATAAGAATACCAAGCACCGCTTTTATTTATTACTTCTAAATCAGAACCAATATCAACTAAGCAGCCTTCGTGAGAAATTCCTTCTCCATACATAATATCAAACTCTGCTTGTTTGAAAGGTGGAGCGATTTTATTTTTAACAACTTTAACTCTCGTTCTACTGCCAATCATTTCGTTGCCATTTTTCAAAGTTTCTATTCTGCGTACTTCCAAACGAATTGTAGAATAAAACTTAAGAGCACGACCACCAGTTGTAGTTTCCGGGTTACCAAACATAACGCCTACTTTTTCACGAATTTGGTTAATGAAAATAGTAGAACATTTTGATTTAGAAATAATACCTGTTAGTTTACGCAATGCTTGACTCATTAAACGAGCTTGCAAACCAACATGAGTATCACCCATTTCACCTTCAATTTCAGCTCTTGGAACAAGTGCTGCTACAGAGTCAATAACGATCATATCAATTGCACCACTTCGAACAAGTGCATCTGCAATTTCTAATGCTTGTTCACCATTGTCAGGTTGAGAAATTAAAAGATTATCAACATCTACACCCAAACGACGAGCGTATTCTGGATCAAGAGCATGTTCAGCATCAATAAATGCTGCATATCCACCCATTTTTTGTGTTTCAGCAATCATATGTAAAGCAACTGTAGTTTTACCAGATGATTCAGGACCATAAATTTCAATTACACGTCCTCTTGGAACACCACCAACTCCTAAAGCTATATCTAAAGATAATGCACCTGTTGGAATTGTTTCTATGTTCATCTTACTACTAACTTCACCAAGTTTCATGATGGAGCCTTTACCAAAATCTTTTTCAATTTGTTTTAACGCGGTATCTAATGCACGTAATTTATCACTATTAGACATCTTAAACCCTCCTAAATAAATATGTTGTCGAACTATCCTGTAATCATTATACAAACAACTGTTCGTTTTGTCAAATATTTATTTGCGCAAATTTAAAATTTCTTCTTTTGTAAAAATATATCTTTCATTACAAAAATGACAATGAACTTCTGTTTCATCATCTTCTCCCAAGCTTTCAATATCAGCATCTGACAATGTTAACAACGTTTTTAGAACTGCATCTCTACTACAACGACATTTAAATTTAACAGGATAAGATTCTAAAATATTTACATCTAGACCTTTACCTAAAATTTGAATAATTTTTTCTGGCGTATAGCCTAATTCTAATAATTGAGATACATATGGAGTCATACGAACATTGTGATCTAAAGCTTCTAATACGGCTTCATCACAACCAGGTAAGGCTTGTATAAAATATCCACCTGCAACTTCTACCACACCATCTTTATTAACTAACACTCCTAAAGCAACTGATGAAGGTGTTTGTTCTGAAGTATACAAATAATTAGTTATATCATTTGCTATTTCACCATCAACCAAGTCACAGTAACCAGTAAATGGATTTGCATTTTTTAAATAACGAGTAACAGTTATTGTCCCTCTGCCAATTGCACCACCAACATCAAGCTTACCCTCGTTCAACGATAAAAACACATCAGGATTACCTACGTATCCGCGTACAGAATCTCCTTCTGCATCCGCCACAACCTCTTCAATAGGACCATCGCCCTTAAAACGTAGTCCTATTCTTTCTGCGTCTTTCATTGTTGCAGCAAGTAATAAAGCTCCTGTCATAGCACGGCCTAAAGCGGCGGAAGCTAAATGAGATGTTTTATGCTTTTCACAAGCTTCACGAACTAAGTTAGTTGTATCTAAAGCGTAAATTCTTACGCCTTCTACTGTGCCTTTAGTTAAAATATCTTGTTTCATATTAACCTCTACGATTATAGATTTTTCAAAAGGTTAGTCATTTCGATTGCAGTCATTGCTGCATCAACACCTTTATTACCTGCTTTAGTACCAGCTCTTTCAACAGCTTGTTGAATGTTTTCTGTAGTTAATACACCAAATGCTACAGGAACTCCAGTATCTAATGTAACGTGACCTATACCTTTAGCTACTTCAGAACATACATAATCAAAGTGTGGTGTAGATCCACGAATAACAGCACCTAAACAAATTACCGCATCAAATTTTTTAGAAGCAGCAAGCTTTTGCGCTGCAAGCGGAATTTCGAAAGCACCAGGTACCCAAACAACTGTAATGTCATCGCTTTTTGCTTCATGACGTTCTAGACAATCTACTGCACCTGATAAAAGTTTACTTGTGATAAATTCGTTGAAACGTGCTACAACAATTGCTGTTTTCATACCTTTTGCGGTTAATTTTCCTTCTAATGTTTTCATAATAATATCTCCTTTATTTTAAAATTTATTTTTCGTGTAATTCATGACCCATTTTTTCTTCTTTTGTATCCATATAATGCTCGTTAAAGCAATTTGTTTCGATAACAATAGGAACTCTATCAGTAATTGTTATACCATAACCAGATAGACCTACGCGTTTTGCTGGGTTATTAGTTATAATTCTAATGCTAGAAAGTCCTAAATCTGCAATAATTTGAGCACCTAAACCATAATCACGTAAATCCGGAGCAAACCCTAATTTAACATTTGCTTCAACAGTATCAAAGCCTTGGTCTTGCAATTCATATGCTCTAATTTTATTAGCTAGCCCAATTCCACGACCTTCTTGACGCATATAAACTACTACCCCACAACCTTCTTTTTCAATCATCTTCATTGCAGTTGCTAATTGATCACCACAATCACAACGTAAAGAGCCAAACGCATCACCTGTTAAACATTCTGAATGTACTCTTACTAGAACATCTTTTTTGCCTACTACATCACCTTTAACTAATGCAACATGGCATAAACTGTCTAAGTCGTTTTCGTAAGCGATAATTCTAAAATCACCATACTTCGTTGGCATTGCAGCTTCTGCTGCCCTATGAATCATTTTTTCATGTTTCTTGCGATAAGCAACTAAATCGGCAACTGTTATAAATACTAAATCATGAGCTTTGGCAAATTTTATCAAATCATCTTTGCGTGCCATGTGACCATCTTCACTCATAATCTCAACACAAATACCAATTGGCTTTAATCCTGCTAATTTACATAAATCTGTAGTAGCTTCTGTATGTCCAATTCTTACCAATACTCCGCCTTCACGAGCACGTAATGGAAAAACATGGCCTGGTCTTCTAAAATCTGCTGCCACAGCATTTTCATCTGCACACTTTTGCATAGTTAAAGCACGTTCATGTGCCGAAATCCCAGTTGTTGTATCAATGTGATCAATGGATACAGAAAAAGCTGTTTCATGGTTGTCAGTATTATGCTCAACCATTGCACCAAACTCTAGTCTATCCATTATTTCACCAGAAGCTGGCATGCAAATCAAGCCTCTAGCTTCCTTGGCCATAAAATTAATAGCTTCAGGTGTACATAATTCTGCGGCCATTATTAAATCGCCTTCATTTTCTCTGTCTTCGTCATCAGTTACAAGCACCATTTTCCCAGCTTTAATAGCTGCGATTGCTTCTTCTACTGTGTTAAACTTAAAATTTTCCATTTGGACCTCCTTAGAAAAATCCGTTTTCTGCTAAAGTTTCTTTACTTAGTTCAGGATTAGATTCTTCTTTTTTTAATGTGGTTAATATCTTTTTCAAATCTTGATTATCGTTAGAAGAAAATAACATCTTCTCAACATACTTAGCTAATATATCAGTTTCTAAATTAACTACATCACCAACATCTTTAAACCCTAGTGTGGTAACTGCGGCCGTATGAGGAATAAGAGATACAGAAAAACTATTTTCTGATGCTTCCACTACCGTTAAGCTAATACCATCTATTGCTATAGAACCCTTTTTTACAACATATTTTGCTAGTTGAGGTTCTAAGGAAATCGTATACACCTTCGCATTTCCTTCAGAAACAATACTATTTATTATTCCTAAACCTTCTACATGCCCAGTAACAATATGTCCATCCAATCCATCTATAGGGCGCACAGTGCGTTCTAAATTTACTGGCGAACCAGATTGAAAAGAATTAATATTTGTTTTTCTAACTGTTTCTGGCATAACATCCGCTGTAAAACGATCAGAAGAAAATTCTACCACGGTCAAACACGCTCCGTTAACAGCAATACTATCACCTATACGCAAGTTCTCTAAAACTTTTTTAGCTTTAATCGTCAACTTACAAGTCGTAGCATCTTCCGTTAACTGTACTACAGAACCAAGTTCTGCAATCAAACCAGTAAACATCTACTCACTTCCTTTCAAGAACACCTGTTAAGAGAATATCTTTTCCAAGTGTTTCTATTTCAAAATCATCAACATCTATGCAATCATCCATTAAACTGATACCATTTCCACCAATTGGAGATAATGCTTTGTCGCCACCAATAAGTTTTGGAGCTATAAAAGCATATACTCTATTACCTAAATTAGCATCTAAAAACGCTCCGTGAATTGCGCTACCACCTTCTACTAAAACAGATGTAATATTACGTGCACCTAATTCTACAAGCAAGTTATTTAAATCTATTCTTCCAAGTTCATTTACTTCCGCTATCATTACTTCAACTTCGGGTAATTTTTGTAGCATTGCTAACTTATCAGCATTTGCATTAGGTCCAACTACAATAAGAGTTGGCGCTCCTCCTTGTAATACTTTTGCAGTAAAAGGAATTCTACAATTGGAATCTAGAACAATACGCACAGGATTGTCCCCTTTTACCATTCTAGTTGTTAATTCAGAATCATCTTCAATAATGGTATTTATTCCAACTAAAATTCCATCGTGTGTTTTGCGCAACTTATGAGAATAACGACGAGCATCTTCACTAGTTATATACTTTGAATCATGAGTTGCAGTAGCAATTTTCCCGTCCAAAGTCATTGCATATTTCAAGCTAATAAAAGGTGTTTTTGTTGTTATAAAATGTAGAAACTTCTCATTCAATTTTCGAGCTTCTTTTTCACAAACTCCAATTTTCACTTCAATACCTGCAGTCTCTAATCTTGCGATACCTTGTCCTGAAACCATTGGATTAGGGTCGACTATAGCAATAACTACTCTTTTTATACCAGCATTAATTAGTGCATCTGCACAAGGCCCTGTTTTTCCTACATGAGAACATGGTTCTAAAGTTACATAGGCAGTATGACCTTTTGCCTTACTTTTTCTAAGCGCCTCTAAAGCATTTACCTCTGCATGAGGGCCCCCTGCTTTATGATGATAGCCTTCAGCGACTATTTCGCCTTTTTCATCAGTGATAACACATCCAACCATTGGGTTAGGACTTGTTTCCCCTTCAGCTTCAGCAGCAAGTTCTAAAGCAATTTTCATATATACTTCATCAACATCTAAAGTTTCATCTAAAAAATTTATATCTTCATCTTCGCCTAAAGCTTCTTCAAAAGCTGCAATAAGTTTATCAAAATCTTTCATATTCTATCTCCTTACATATAAATAAAAACCATAGGTACCTTTGGGCACCTATGGTTATATATACGTATACTATTCCATAGCGTCTTTTCTCATCCAGACTATACTGTCGGTTTCGGAATCACACCGAATCATGCTCCTAAAAGCTCGCGGACTATAACCGCCGGTAGGGAATCACACCCTGCCCCAAAGACTACTTAAATATTAATTTATAAACTAATTTTAACATATACTAAAGATCTTAGCAATAGCTTAACCCTTTAGAGAAGCAATAGCTGCTGTAGTATCTGCTGCACCATAAACATAAGATCCAGCAACTAAAACATTTGCGCCTGCTGCCACTACTTCTTTAGCTGTTACATCATTGATACCACCATCCACTTGTAAATCAACATTCAAGCCTCTAGTATCAATCATTTTACGTAACGCTTTTATTTTTTCTAATGAACTAGGGATAAAAGATTGTCCACCAAATCCTGGATTAACGCTCATAACTAAAACTAAATCTACATCACCTAATATATTTTCAACTGTAGTAACAGATGTTGCAGGATTTAAAGCAATCCCTGCTTTAACACCTTTACTTTTTATATATTGTATGCATCTATGCAAATGTTTTGTTGCTTCAACATGTACAACAATCATATCTGCTCCTGCAGCTACAAAATCATCAATATAAGTTTCTGGATGCTCAACCATTAAATGACAATCAAAAAACATTTTAGTTGTTTTTCTAATCATCTTTACTACAGGAGCACCAAAAGTTAAATTAGGCACAAAATTACCATCCATAACATCAATATGAACCCAGTCTGCACCTGCATTTTCAATTTTTTTAATTTCGCTTTCCAAGCAAGAAAAATCTGAAGATAAAATAGATGGAGCAATTTTAATCATTTGCGATAATTCCTTTCTTTCTCTTCTTTTATTTCTTTTAAAATACTGATATATGAGTCATATCTGCTTTTGGCAATTTTACCAGTTTCTAGTGCATCTCTAACCCCGCAAATAGGTTCATGTATATGAGTACATGGACTATATTTACATTGACTTTCGTATAGTTTAAATTCTCTAAAACATTCTGATATCCTTTTTTCATCTAGCATCTCTAGTCCAACATTACCAAAACCAGGAGTATCCGCTAAATAACCATCATAAAATGGTGTTAGTTCAGCATAGCGCGTAGTATGTTTACCTCTACCTATTTTTTCACTAACATCACCAGTAACACGTATATTATCAGGCTGGATTGCATTTAAAGTCGTGGATTTACCTACCCCACTTGGTCCACCAAAAGCAACTACTTTGCCCTTCATTCGTTCTACTAGTTCTTCAATTCCTTCTCCTGTTACAGGGGATACTAAATAAACTTCATAACCTATACTTTCGTAAAGCTTTTTAATTTCTTCAGCCTTAACGTTATCAGCCAAATCAATTTTTGTGATAACAATTATTGTATCAATATTTTCATAAGCTGCCATGGTTAAAAGTTTATCCATAATTAAATAACTAAAATCAGGATTTACAACGGACAATGTTACTGCCAATAAATCAATATTCGCGATGGTTGGCCTATGAATTAAGTTCTTACGAGGAAGAACTTCTGTGATCATACCTTCATCTAAAGAGCTCATTTCAAAACGCACTTTATCGCCCGTACAAAGGGTGAAACGATTTTGTTTCATTTTCCCCTTAATTTTACAGGTAATAATTTTATCTTCAGCTTGTACGTAATAGTACCCATTATAGGATTTTAAAACTCTTCCTTCAATCACAGTTGTTTCACCTCAACAACATTATCATTAACGATAAACTCTACTTTACTACTATTGGCATCAACACGTCTTCTTAATCTTACGCCACCTTTTTGGTTACTATCAAGAATAACATTTCGTTTTCCATTACTTGTTACAACAATTTTAACATGGTTATTAGAATCATTTTTTCCTGGTACAATAAATTCCACATACTGACCTGAAGTACTAGTACCAGTATTAGTATTAAAGTTTTCAGATATCGTAAGAACGATCTTATCACCCTTATCTAAAGCGAGACCTTCTGTAGGTTGTACAGAAATTACCGTGTCGTTTGGTCTATTGTCTTTGACTTTAACTACTGCAACATCATTAAAACCTAATTCTTTTAATTTAGCCATTGCATCATTTATACTATTTCCGATTAGTACCGGTATCTTTATAGCATTTTCGCTATCATTTACTTCTATGTCAACTTTAGTACCTATCGGAGCTTTACTATCAGCTGTAGGTAATTGTTTTACTACGATATTTTTTGCAGTTTTTTCCACTTTAACTTTGATGACATTTCCTATCTCATAACCTTTATCAACAAGAAGTTTAGTTGCATCTTCTAAAGTTAATCCTTCTACTTTAGGTATATCCGCTAACACAATTCCTGCACTAATCACAAGTTTTATTGTTGCCCCTTGTTTACGGTCTGTATTTTTAGGATTTTGGCTAATAACTCTACCTGCACCTACTTTATCATCAACAGTTTCTGTTAATTCTACCTTAAATCCATCTGCTTCTAATTTCTTTTGGGCATCTACAACAGTTAGTCCAGTTACATCAGGAACGCTAACACTTGGTGTTGATTTCCAAAACCAGGCACCAATTATGCCAAATACCAAAATTAACATAAGCAAAAACTTAATAGCTAATTTCATTAATGGTTTACGATTATTATTTTCTTTTATTTCTCTAGTAACTGATTTAGGCGATTTAACTACGATAGTTGCACCATCTTCAATATCATCATGTTTATTGATAATAGTATTACTTAATTCTTCTTTAACATTTGCCAAATAAAGATTTTCTATTGCAACTGGTGCTGCTAGTTTCATTTTCACATTTAAAATGTCTCGACGCATATCATCTACATGCTGATAACGTTCTTGTAGATCTTTAGCCATAGCTTTATCTATAATTTCTTGCAACCCTTCTGGAATATTTTCTAAATAATCACTAAGAGGTGCTGGTTTGCGTTCTACTTGCATTTTTGCTACAGCAACAACATTAGTGCCATCAAAAGGCACTGTACCTGTTAGCATTTCATAAAGAACTATACCTAAAGAATAAATATCAGATTGAGACGTTAAAGGTCTTCCTTCAGCTTGTTCTGGAGAAATATAATGAACAGATCCAACTACAGAACTAGTAAACGCCATTGTTTCGCGAGAAACAATTTTAGATATACCAAAATCAACAATTTTTGGCACAAAATTCTCATCCAACAATATATTTTGCGGTTTTATATCACAATGAATTATATTTCTTTTATGTGCTTGAGAAAGAGCAGACGCTAATTGAGACGCAATATCAAGAGCGACATAAGGCGCAATTTTATCATTTCTTTCCTCTAAAGATTTTAAAGTTAAACCTTCAACATACTCCATAACTATGTAATTTAGATTATCTTCTTCACAAACATCAAAAACATTTACAATAGACGGATGAATTAGACGGGCAGCAGAACGTGCTTCACTTTTAAATTGTTCTAATAAAATTTCATTATCAATATATTGAGTACGTAAAACTTTGACAGCAACAAATCTATCTAATAAAAGATCTTTTGCTAAATAAACTTCTGCCATGCCACCAAGGCCAATCGCCTTAATAATTTCATAACGTTCTTGCAGAATCTTGCCTACCATCTTAATTCACCCCCTTAATGTCTTCGACTTGCACGATTATAAAAGAAACATTGTCTTTTCCGCCATGCATAAGGGAAGTTTCAAGCAATAAATTGCTTCCTGTTTCTAAATCATTATTATTTAAAATTTCTTCGATTTCTATATCACTAACCATATCTGTTAAACCATCGCTACAAATAAGGATTTTATCATCGTTCTCTAATTCAATCGCAAAAATATCGCCTTCAACATGAGTTTCTACACCAACACCTTTAAGTAGTACATTTTTCTTAGGATGATTGAAAGCTTCTTTTTTTGTAATTTCTCCTTTGGCAAGCAATTCAGCAACAAAAGAATGATCTATAGTTATTTGTTTTAATTCCTTGTTATGTAATATGTAAACCCTACTATCACCTACATTGAAAATATAGCCTTTGTTGTTTTCTAGATAAATTCCAGTTAAGGTTGTACCCATACCACCATAATTTTCTTTTTCTTTTGCCAAATGATAAATTTTTCCATTAATCTTTTTGATAGCAGCACCTATTTTAAAAATAAGTTTTTCATCACTATACCCAGGAAAATCTTTAGCCAATGCGTCTAATTCAGTCAATGCCTCTTTACTAGCAACTTCTCCCGCAGCATAACCACCCATACCATCTGCAATTGCAAATAATACAGGTTCTCGCACTAACATACTATCTTCATTATTTTTTCTAACTAAACCAATATGTGTTTTTGATACTATTTTCATATATACACCTACTTGTTTTTATTAGTATAAGATGCTCTTAATTGCCCACAAGCAGCATTTATGTCTTTACCCATTTCTTTTCTTACAGTAACCGTTACATTATTTTTTAACAATATCTTAACGAATCTATCTATAGAAGCCTGCGTCGGCCTTAATAAACCTTTTTCAGGCACTGGATTTGCAGGAATCAAATTCACATAAGCATTTTTATGTTTCAAACAATTACTTAAAAGTTCTGCATCCTCTGGCGTATCATTAACACCTTGAAGCATTATATATTCATAAGTAACTCGTCTACCAGTTGCATTTGCATATCCATCTGCTGCTTTTATAACACTCAAAAAATTATAACCTTTATTAACTGGCATTAATTCTGTTCTAACCTCCTGCTTAACTGAATGTAAAGATATTGCTAGGCTTATAGGATGTCCTAGATTCTCCATTCGTTCAATACCAGGAATAATACCACAAGTAGATACTGTCATATTACGATAACTCATGCTACTAGTTTCATTTTGATGCAAAAATTCTAAAGCACCAAATACATTTTCAAAGTTAAGCATAGGTTCACCGCTACCCATTACAACAATTCTGCTAACTCTATTATCAGACTCACGCAACATAGCATTAAAAATATACACTTGCGCAATAATTTCTGCTTTAGTTAAGTTTCTTACACAACCTTCAAGTCCACTAGCACAAAAAGCACATTGCATATCACAACCTACTTGACTAGAAACACAAACACTATAACCATAATCAAACTTCATTAAAACTGTTTCGATAGTATTCCCATCCCCAAGTTCTAGAAGCACTTTTTTAGTTAAACCATCTGCAGAAGTAAGCTCACTGAGAATTTTTAACTTAACTGGTAAAACTTCACAATGTTCTTCTAATATAGCAATATCAGAATTACTAAGATTAGTCATTGCCGCAAAATCAAATTCTGATTTTTGATACAACCACTGATAAATTTGTTTTGCACGATATTTTTTCATTCCAAATTCAGCTAAAATCGTTTGCAATTCATCAAGATCTAAGCCAAATATATCTTTTTTCATTAAACTACTCCTACTTCTCTCTTTTTAATAAAGCTAAATAAAATCCATCAATACCATCTATTTGAGGGTATAACTGTAATTCTTCCACGACTTCACCTGTTTTTGGATGCTTAAAGCCGGCCAAAGTAAAGTTTTTATTATTCGTTAGAAACTCTTCTACAATATAATGATTCTCACATTGTTCAATAGTACAAGTACTATAAAGCAAGAATCCACCCACTTTTACATATTTAGCAGCAGTGTTCAAAATTTCTGTCTGCAATGGTGGAAATATTTTCAAATCCTTCTTTTCTTTACGCCAACGTGCTTCTGCTCTTCTTCTTAAAACACCTAACCCAGAACAAGGAGCATCTACTAAAACTCGATCCATTTTAGCAAGCCAGTTTTCATTTAAAACAGTTGCATCATTTACAGCAACTTCTATATTCGTCAAATTAAGACGTTTATAATTTTCTTTAATTAAATCTAGTTTATGCGGATGAATATCACAAGCATATACTTTGCCTGTATTTTCCATTAAAGTCGCTAAATGAGTTGTCTTTCCTCCAGGAGCAGCACAAACATCTAGTACTAATTCATCTTTTTGAGGATTTAAAACACGCCCAACTAACATAGAACTTTCATCTTGCACATAAACATACTTACCAAACTTATCCCATAATACTTGCAAGGATGGTATTTTTTCGCAAATAATACCATCTTCACACCAAAGAGATTTAATAACTTCGAACTCTTCTGCACTTAACTGTTTTATTAATTCTTCACGTGTGACCAAAAGAGTATTTACTCGCAAACAAAGCTGTGTAGGAAGATTATCAAACTTGCATAATTCCTCGGCACCTTCATAACCAAATTGTTTAACAAACTTTTTAACAAGCCATAAAGGATGACATTCACTTAATGCTAAATGCAAATATTTATCTTCTTCAAAGGTCGGATATTCAAGCGTCTCTTTTTGCCTAATAATATTACGCAAAATACCATTGATGAACTTAACAACACCTTGAGTATTACCTTTTTTTGCTAAATTAACAGCTTCATTACAAGCTGCTGAATCAGGTATTCTTGCTAAAAATACTATTTGATAGACAGCCATTCTTAAAAGGTTTAGAACATTAGGTTTAAGCTTCGCGAAATTTTTTTCAACAAATTTTTCAATAATCCAATCTAAAGTTCCTTTAGCTTTTACAGTTCCATAAACAAGTTCTGTTGCAAAACGTCTATCTAAATCACTTAAATTGCTAGTTCTCAAAACTTTATTAAGAGCAATATTAGTATATGCCCCATCAATAAAAATATTATTTAAAACTATAAGAGCTGCAGCTCGTGCACTTTGGTTAGCATTAGCACCTTTAACACTATCTGCCATCATTATCTCCTTTATCTAAAAAGAACAAAATTGCTTCTTCAACTTTAGCAATATCAACTCTAGTATTAAAACATGGACCAAAAGGTCTTTCATTCATTACACCAATTACAGGCATAGGAAAAACATCTTGAATACCACTAGTTAAATCACGTTCACAAGCAACTGCAATAATAGCTTTAGGTCTAACTTTCATAACCATTTGTCTAGCTAATGTTCCTCCAGTTGCCACAGCCATATGAATTCCATATTTACGAGCAAGTGTAAGCATATCACCTACAGAACAATTCCCACAGGTACGGCAATTATCTATGTTGCGAGTTATTTTATGAACACAGGTATCAAGTTGAATACAATGCGGTGTTAAAATCATAATTTTTTCAGCAGGTATTTTAAAGTTATTTTGCATAATTAAATTGTTATTAACTTCTACAAAAGATTGTTCTATGCTGCTTTTACTAATATTAAATATACGACCTAACCCTACTGCAAAAGGGAACAAGAAGTTAATTGCTTTCCATGCCCAATAGTAAATTATTTTTATCATCGGCACGCCTAAAATAGCAAGCACTATTCCTAGTTCTCCAATAAAAAATATACCTACAACAGTTATGATTAGCCAACCAAAAATAGCCGGTAACATGGTATTTATTTCAGTTAAACCTGGAACAGATACTTTCCAAATCAAATATAAAATTGCAGCAGTAACAATTGTACTTGCTAAAACAAGTGCTAAAAATATTCTTTTTTTAGGTTTTGAGATAGCTTCCATAAAAAACTCCTAATTAATTTAAAATTTCACCTTGAGTTATTCCCCTACCATTGCAAAATACTTGTGCATCCATTTGTTTTTTTGATTCAGGTTGAACAACTAAAACTTCTAAACTATTCACGCCGCATTTTACAATAAAATTCTTTTTGTTAACAGCTGTGACAGTTCCAGTTTTAGCTTCACCACTATCATCAACTACTCTTGATGCAAATATCTTTAGTTTCTTTCCATTTGGTAATGTAGTTACTGCACCTGGTGCAGGATTAAATCCACGAATTAAATCATGTATTTCTTTCGCTGGTTTAGACCAATCGATATATTCCATTTCTTTGGTTAAAAGAGTTGCATAAGTTGCTTCACTTTCATTTTGCGATTCATATTTTAATGTTCCATCTGCAATAGCATCAATGCTAGCTAATAAAAGTTCTGCACCTTTTACCATTAGCTCATCATGTAGCTCTCCCATAGTCATTTCGTCACCAATAGGAACTACTACCTTACTATACATACCACCAGTATCCATTCCAATATCCATATGCATAATAGTTACACCGCTTTCGGCTTCACCTTTCATAATCGCATAATGAATCGGAGCAGCGCCGCGATATTTTGGCAACAAGGAAGCATGTACATTAATACAAGCATAAGTTGGCATATCTAAAATTTCTTGAGAAAGCAACTGTCCAAAAGCAGCTACTACAATCATATCAGCCTTAAATTCTCTCAAAGTTTCAACAAACTCAGGAGTTTTTACTTTTTCTGGCTGATAAACACTTAAGCCAACACTAAGGGCATACTCTTTTACAGGCGTCATGAGAACTTTTTGTCCACGCCCTTTTATTCTATCTGGTTGAGTCACAACTGCAACCACTTCATGTTTTTTATTCTCAACTAGCGCCTTTAAGCTACCAACAGCAAAATCAGGCGTACCCATAAAAACAACTCTCATTGTCATAAATGAATAAATCCTCCTATACTACTCAACTTCTTTTGCTTTAGGCATAATTGAAGTAGCTCTATCAATAAATAAAATACCATCTAAATGATCAAGTTCATGTTGAATGCAAACAGCTAATAATCCCTCTGCGTTAACAATTTCTTTTTTACCTTCTGGTGTTATATATTGACACTCAACAGTTGCAAAGCGCTCAACATCACCTTCAAAATCAGGTACAGAAAGACAACCTTCACACATCTGTACAGAACCTTCTTTACTTACAATAACTGGATTTATCATTATTCTAAGTCCGTCTTCATCACCTAAATCAATTACAACTAATCGTTCTGAAATTCCGATTTGTGGTGCGGCAAGTCCAATACCATTAGACTCACCATAAAGCGTATCAGTCATATTTTTTATTATATTTTTAATTCTTTTATCTATTTTAGCAACAGGTTTCGCCACTTTTTTCAATACTGGATTGCCTGCTACTAATATTTCCATTTTAGACATAAAACCCTCCTAGAAAAGTATCTTTTATATTAAATTACTAACTTTAATTATAGCATATTTTGGCTATTTTTACTATTAAATTACACTTAAAGGATCTACATCAAAATAGATATTTTTAAGTTCTTTATATTTAGAAGTAAATAATGCTTTTTTTATAATTTCCATATCATTCGCTTTAACTAATATATTAAGTCTATATAAATCCCTAACTTTTGCTACAATTCCTGGGAAAGGTCCTAATATTTCACAGTCCTCAATATTTTGACTTTTGCAAAACTCTTCTAAAAAAGCAACTATTTCATCACCTAGTTTTATCCCTAAGGTTTCTTCTTTTTCCCACACAGTGAGTTTTAAAATAGTGCTATAAGGTGGATAATTCAATTCTTTCCTAAACTCTAATTCTTTTTTCGCAAAGGTTAAATAATCTTGTTTTGCCGCAAGCATAATAGTTTCATTTTCAGGATCGTACGTTTGCAATACAACTTTACCAGCTTTGTCACCACGACCTGCACGCCCTGCTGCTTGAGTTAAAAGAGAAAAAGCACGTTCTCCTGCTCTAAAATCCGGCAAATTCAAAATACTATCAGCGGATAAAATACCTACTAAAGTAACATTAGGAACATCATGTCCCTTTGCTACCATTTGCGTTCCTAGAAGCACATTTGCTTTTCTATTAATAAAATCACCTAATATTTCCTCATGTGCAAGCTTCTTACTTGTACTATCTTGATCCATGCGCAAAGTAGTAGTTAAAGGTAAGCTATTTATTTCTTCCTCAGCTTTTTGCGTACCAGTTCCGAAAAATTTAATTCTCGTACTTTTACAACTTGGGCATTCTGTTGGGATAGGATATACATTACCACAATAATGACATCTCATATGATTATCTTTCGCATGATAAACAAGCCCTACTGCACAATGTGGACAAAGCAAAGCTTCTCCGCAATCTCTACACATAACAAAAGTAGAATAACCTCTACGATTCAGTAATACTATTGTTTGTTCTTCTGCAGCAGAAGCAGAAATTATTTCGCGACGCAACTTTCTACTTAAAACAGATTTATTACCATCTTTAAGTTCCTTACGCATATCAACAACACTTACTTCCGGCAAAACTCCGCCAGTAGCACGCTTAGGTAATTCCAAATATCCAATTTCATTATTAGTTGCTTTGTAATAACTTTCTAAACTTGGAGTAGCACTACCAGCTAAAAGTACTGCACCAGCATTTTTACACCTAATCTCTGCAACTAATTTCGCATTATAATTAGGACGTTCTTCCTGCTTATAGCTGCCTTCATGCTCTTCGTCAATGATCACTACACCTAAATTATCAAAAGGAGCAAAAACTGCACTACGCACGCCAATTAAAACTTTCGCTTCACCAGTGCGCATTTTATACATAACATCACCACGCTCATTTTGAGAAAGTTTACTATGCACCACTGCTACTTCATCTTGAAACCACGCTTGGAATCTACGCACAATTTGAGCAGTCAAAGCAATTTCAGGAACTAACACTAATACTTGTTTGCCTTGCTTTAAAGCATGTTCCGTAATACGAAGATAAACTTCTGTCTTACCGCTACCTGTAATGCCATGAAGCAAATACTCTTGCTGAGCATTCTTATCATCCAAGCAATTGCAAACAGTTTTAATGGCTACTTTTTGTTCTTCATTAAGCACTAATTTTTCTGTTTTTAAAACATCTTTTTCGTAACTATTTCTAAAGATTCTTTTTTCCGTTCTAGTTAAATAATCTTTATCAGCTAAGGCACGAAGTACAGCAGCAGATATACCTTTGTCTTCAGCTTCCTTTACTGTTAAAGCATCTTCTAATTTTGCAAATTCTTGTAAAGCACTTTCTTGTTTTTTACTTCTCCCCCAAATATCTTCGTTTAATGCTTTTTTCCCTAAATCACTGATTTGATAGGCTAATAAGTTTTTCTCTTGTAAACGTTCTTCATATTCATAGGCAATTAGCTTGCCATCTGCATTGTATATTGGTTTCTTCTTAATACTTGTTTTCCCAGGAATAAACAGTCGCATTGCTTCTGCTAAAGAACACATATAGTACTTTGCTAACCACAAAGCAGTTTCAAGCATTTCAGCATTAAACCAAGGCTTTACATCTAATGCTGCAATGATAGGTTTTATTTTACTAACATCGGTATAATCTGACTCTTGCTCTAAAGTAGCTTCAGTAAATGTTTTTACTACAAACCCTTCTACTTTTTGCCCACCAAAAGGAATAACGACCCGCCAGCCTACTTCTAGACCTTTTATTTCTGACGGAACGCTGTAAATAAATTGTTTAAACAAATTTTTTATTGGCAAATTAATAGCTACTAAAACAAATTTCATATTATCTCAATCTTTCTTATTATTTACGATTATAGTATAATTTCATTATAGCATATATCTAACCTATATTTAATAAAATTAAGAGGAAATTATTTATGAATAGTAATGACTATCTAGTCCTTCTAAAATCAAGAATAGAGGCGTATTTTGATATAAAAGACATAAGTATGCCTAGTATAAAATTTGACTTAGTAGGAGAATTTAATTCTACAGAAAGCAAATACTTTTTTGTGCCTAGCATAAACCTATATAGCATAGCGCATGATGAGTATCTTTTTGCTGCTTGTTTTGAAAAAGAAATTTCAGTAGCAACTTTTACTGACTATTGTAATTTCATGAAAACTGAAATGAATAAACTAACCCCCAAAAAAGATCATATGAATAGCAACTTTGTCTTAGTTTTAATTTGCAATCATTTACAAAAAAAAGATTTAATCACTCTAATTCAACAAACTAAGTATCATAAAGATTATGCTTTTACACTTAAAGGTTGGTCTGACTTAGGACTTATTTTAGTGGACTTAGAACAAAAGCAAATTTACACCAATAAATTCGCTGAAAAAATGCGTAACAATTTTGACTTTTTTACAAACTAAGACAACATAAAATTCTTTAACTTACTAGACACATGTGCTATACTAAAGGCAAGTATTTAAATTTGTTGTCCACAAGGACATCGAGGAGGCTTTTTTATGAGTGGTATTACTCTATTAGTAGGTTCTATCGTTATATTTTTGATTGCCTACGTAACTTATGGAGCTTGGCTAGCGAAACAATGGGGTATTGATCCTAAAAACCCAACTCCTGCACATCGTTTAAAAGATAGCATTGATTATCTACCTACCCCACCTGCTGTTTTATTAGGTCATCATTTTTCTTCTATCGCAGGTGCTGGTCCTATCGTTGGTCCAATAACAGCTGCTGTTTTTGGTTGGGTTCCAGTTGTTCTTTGGATTCTCGTTGGTTGTATTTTCTTTGGTGGTGTTCATGATTTTGGTGCACTTGTTGCCTCAATTCGCCACGATGGTAAAACAATCGGACAAATCATTGATAAAACCTTAGGAAAACGCGGTAAGTTCCTTTTTTCCGTTTTCGCTTATGTAACATTATTAGTAGTTATCGCAGCCTTTGCAAATATCGTAGCTGCAACTTTCGTTGCCAGCCCTCAATCTGCTAGTGCTTCGCTACTTTTCATAGTATTCGCAATCATCTTTGGTTTCTGTGTATATCGCTTAGGCGTACGCTTATCTATCGGCACAGTATTTGGTATAGCTGCTCTTATTGGTTCCATTTATCTAGGAACACTTTTCCCATTAGTACTTTCTAAAAATGTTTGGATTATTATTCTCATGGCATATATCTTTATTGCCTCAATTGCACCTGTATGGATTTTATTACAACCTCGTGACTATCTTAATTCATTCTTACTTTACGGTTGTATTATTTTTGCTTTAGTTGGTATTGTGATTTATCAACCAACTATGCAATTACCTGCATTTACTTCTTTTGATCCATCTGGAAAAGGTACTAATCCTATGTTCCCAATGCTTTTTGTAACAGTAGCTTGTGGTGCTATATCTGGGTTCCACTCTCTTGTAGCATCTGGTACAACCTCTAAGCAACTTGATAATGAAAAAGATGCAAAATTAATCGGTTATGGTTCTATGCTTATCGAAGGTGTTTTAGCTGTAGTTGCAGTTATCGCTGCTGGTTATGTTGGCGGAGATAAACTTGCCGAACTTTTAAAAAGTGGTGGGCCTGTAAATGTTTTCTCTGATGGTGTTGGTACTTTCATGACGAAATTAGGTTTTTCTTTCGGCGTAGCAAAAAGCTTTGTTGCTTTAACTATTTCTGCATTTGCATTAACAACATTAGATACAGCAACTAGACTTGGTCGCTTTATTTTCCAAGAGTTATTCTCTAGCAAAAATGAAGAAACTGGCGAAACCTCTGGAAATATTCTTTCAAATATGTATGTAGCTACTTTTATTACTGTTGGTCTTTCAGGCTATATGTCTGTAGGTTCTTATCTTTCTATCTGGCCAATCTTTGGTGCTGCAAACCAACTACTTGCTGCACTTGCACTTCTTGCTATTGGTGTTTGGCTTAAAGATTCCAACAAAAGTTGCTTTATGGTTATCATTCCAATGATTTTCATGTTTGCAGTAACATTAACTACTTTATGTAAGCTTATCTTGGCAAGTTTCGGAGTAAATATGATAGTAACCTCTTTGGGTATTATACTTTTTATCCTTGCTCTTGCGTTAGTTGTAGAAGCTAATAAAGTATTTAAAATAATAAAATAAAAAACCCCTTAGTTACTTTTGCTAAGTGCGGCTTAATAATTTAAAAGGAGATTACTATGAAAAAACTCTTAATTTTAACCTTAACTTTTATCGTTTTACTTACAAGTTCTGTATTTGCAGCTCCTAAAGCTACTTTATCAAATGGTAATGCTTACATCCCTAAAAACACTGAGCTAGTTTTTGAAATTTTTAAAGATTTAGATAGTCGTTATGATCATAAAGGCGAATTCATTAATGTTGAATTACGCAAAGATGTTGTTGTAGATGGTGTTGTAGTTATTCCTTCTGGAACTATGGCTCTTGCAGTACTTGCTAAAAGTCAAAAATCTGGACTTTTAGGAAAACGTGGTGTAATCCGTATTAACATCCCTGCATTAAAAACAGTTGTACCAAATGTCTCTGCTCCATGTAAACAAGTTAAACTCTCTGAAGACATGGAACCAGCTCAAATTATCGCTGGTGTTGCTGTTACAGGAGGAAGTCTTCTGTTTAAAGGAATTAATCCTAAACGCGAAAAAGGCTCTCTTATAACTAGTAAAATTGCTCAGGACGTAGATTTAGGAATGACTCCAAGTAGATTAAAAAGCAGATATTAATTGAAACCTATTTGATTAATATACGAAAGGAGTTTATATGAAAAAGCTTCTATCTTTCATATTAATTGTTCTTGTCCTTTCTTTATTGGTCGGTTGTGGGCAAGACAAAAATTCAGCAGCCCCTACTCCTGCTCAAACTAAAACCAAACAAACTGCTACACCTAGTAATGATTCCAAAACTGAATCGAAAAAACCTAGTGTAACAGAAAGCGGCAAACCTCGTATTATCGTTGTATCTAAACAACTTTCAAAAACAACTGAGCCTGGTTATGTAATGGTTCATGGTACTCTTAAAAACACATCTGATCAAGTTGTTTCTAGTGTTGTTTTAATGTTTGATGGCGCAGATGAAAACAAGAATAATTTAGACAGCATTGAAATGCACATTAAAGGTCCTTTCCTCCCTGGTAAAGAAGCACCTTATCAACATCTTGTTAAATTCTCTCCTAAATTTAAATTCACAAGAGTGTGGACTTATAAAGAATATTTAAATTAGAACATAAAAATAAGCCGAAAGCATTTAAATGCTTTCGGCTTTTTATTATCAGTTGGTGATCCAGGAGGGATTCGAACCCCCGACCCACAGCTTAGAAGGCTGTTGCTCTATCCAACTGAGCTACTGAACCATAATTGGAGCGGGCGGTGGGAATCGAACCCGCAACCACAGCTTGGAAGGCTGTTGTTTTACCACTAAACTACGCCCGCGCGTTATCAATAAAAAATTTTGGTCGGGGCGACAGGATTCGAACCTGCGACCCCCTGTTCCCAAGACAGGTGCGCTACCAAACTGCGCTACGCCCCGACAATTATTATTGCTAACAGCAACAAAAACATTATATAAAAATATAACTACAATGTCAAGAGCTTTTTCCAGTCTTTTTTATATATTTTTTTAATTCTATAAATATTGCTTATAACATAAAAAAAGAAGTGCTAAATTAGCACTTCTTTTAATTTAAAATTATTGGATCTTATAAACCGCCTAAACCGCCAGATAAGATTGCATCTACAGTTTTCTCAGCATAAATAGCTCTACCTGCATTAGCACCTGTACCAATACTATAAACAGCAGTAGTACCTAAAGTTGCAGTTGATTCAGAACCATTATTCATAGTAACAGTAGTTCTACCAACTGGTGGAACTGGTTGAGCAGCTAATAATCTGTATGTTGGTGGAGTTGCAGTTGGAGCATCTGTAAGTAATGCATCAATACTAGCTGGTTCTTGACCAGATCTTGCTTGATAAATCATAGCTGCACTATCAATAGTACGCATATCAGCAACTAATTTAGCTCCACGAGCAGTTGCAGTTGCATCAATCATACGAGGGATAGCAATACCAGCTAAAATACCAAGAATCGCAATAACTACTACTAATTCAACAAGCGTAAAACCTTTTTTACTAGAAAATAATTTCATTTTAATAACCTTCTTCCTTTTCAACTTTAATTTTTTTGCCACAAACAAATACCTAGTCCATGACCATGCACTTTGATTATAAACTATATTTATCAAGTTTTCAAGAGTTTTCACAATATTTTCCCAATTATGCTCGTCCAATCTTCGTTACAATCTCGAATATAGGTAATAATAAAGCTATTGCTAAGGTCCCAACAACAACACCTAAAATAACAATCAAGATTGGATCTATTAGTGTTTGCAAATTAGCAATCATGTCATCTGCTTCTGCGCCATAAAAGTCTGCTGCTTTATCAAGCATAGTATCTAGATTACCTGTTTCCTCACCAGTTTGCACCAAACTGATTAATAAAGGCGAGAACATACCACTTTTTTCTAATGGCATTGCTAAACTATCACCTTTGCGCAAACTATCACGAGCTGCTTCTAAAACTGCATTTGCTTGCAAACTGCCGGTAGCTTTACTAACTATAGCGATAGCTTCCAAAATTGGTACACCACTACGAGCTAAACTGGCAAAAGTTCTGGCAAATCTTGTAATAATAATCTTGCGATATAACTCTCCAAGAATTGGTACTTTTAAAAAAATACCATCACGCCAGAGGAGAAACTGTTTATTATTACAAAGAATTTTCTTATACCCATAATATCCCAGTACTGTTAAACCAATAATCACATACCAATATTCTGTGATAAAGGTACTTATTCCAATAACTATTTGTGTTATCCATGGCAACTCTACACCAACAGATTTAAATAAATCAACAAATATCGGCATTACAAAGAACATAATAATACCCACTACGATAGCTGCCACACCTAAAACAATTGCTGGATAAACTAATGCTCCCTTAAACTTTTGTTCCATGCGATAATCTTTTTCAAACTGAGTTGCTAATCTGTCCATAACTGTTTCTAAGATACCACCAGTTTCACCAGCTGCAACCATATTTGTCAAAAGTTCAGGAAAAATATTTGGATATTCTTCCATTGCAGTACTTAAAGGCTTACCTTCACGTAAGCTTAAAGTTATTTTATAAAGAACATCTTGTAAGCGTTTTTTACTACTTTGCTTACTTAAGGTATCTAGGACACTAATTAAAGGAATACCAGCACCAAGCAAAGTAGCACACTGTCTACAGAAAACAGCAACATCGTACATATTAACTTTTTCTTCAAAAAGATTTTGGAAGCTCGGCAGCGCACTTGTATTTAAGGAAATATCTGCAACATACATACCTTGTCTGCGGATATAACTAGCTACAGCCTCTTCATTTAAAGCGGCTATATTACCAATTACAACACTGCCATCCTGTCTTTTTGCTTTATACTTGTAATCTTTCACTGAATTCCTCCTAAACAATTACTATTCTTTAGTATATCGTTCTAAATCTAAAAGATTATAGCATCTTTCTTCAGCCTGATCATAAGCTATATCACCTTTTTTTACTAAATCTGCTAAATAAGCATCCATGGAAATCATTCCATAACTCCTACCTGTTTGGATATATGAAGGTATTTGATGAGTTTTGCTTTCACGGATTAAATTTCTTAGCGCCATTGTAACTACTAATATTTCAAAAGCAGCAACACGCCCATTACCATTAACTGTTGGCAAAAGTTGTTGTGCAACAATACATTGTAAGTTTCCAGCTAATTGAATTCGTATTTGTTGTTGCTGTGCTTCAGGAAATACATCTATAATACGATTTACGGCGCTTGCAGTGTCTTGAGTATGTAAAGTAGCCAATACTAAATGTCCTGTTTCTGCAGCTGTAATAGCTGTGGCAATAGTTTCAGTATCACGCATTTCACCTACTAGAATAACATCTGGATCTTCACGCAAAGCACTTCTCAATCCATTTTGAAAGCTTTGTGTATCACTACCAACTTCACGTTGATTTACGATAGAATTTAAATGTTTATGTTTGAATTCTATCGGATCTTCCAATGTTATAACATGCGCTTTTCTATTAATATTGATATCATTTATTATTGCTGCTAAAGTTGTTGATTTACCACTACCTGTTGGCCCTGTGATAAGAACAAGACCTCTAGGCAACTTAGTAATGTCTACGATAGCTTGCGGTAAATTTAAATCACCAGTTGTTGGTATATTCTCAGGAATTATACGCATTACAATTGAATAACAACCTACCTGTCTAAAGATATTTACACGATATCGAGAAACATTTGGAATTTCATAAGAAAAATCTATTTCTCCTTTATCAAGCAATTCTGATTTTCGTTTGTCTTCGATAAGTAACTCTACCATAGAATCAATGTCTTCTTTATTTAAAACTATGTTAACAATAGAAGTTAATTCTCCATTAATTCTAAACATTGGCGGAATACCAACTGAAATATGAATATCAGAGGCTTTCTTTTCTACCGCTAATTGCATTAGTTGAAAAATAAACTTTTCGTCCATATCATTTTCTCCTATTCGTAGATTTAGCTATAAGCAACACGCATTAACTCTTCAATAGTTGTTTTACCTTCAAGAGCTTTTTGGATACCATCTTTCTTCATTGAAACAGCACCTACTTTTTCACCGGCTCTAAATATTTCAATATCAGAGGCACCATTTAAAATAAGTTCTTTCATTTCTGGTACAACTGTCAAAACTTCATGAATAGCTAAGCGACCACTATATCCTGTAAACTCACAACTTTTACAACCTTTTCCACGATAGAGTTTAATTGGATCTTCTGGTCCAATTCCCATATATTGTCTTTCTGTAGATATTGCATCTGGAACATATTCTTCCTTGCATTCAGGGCAAATACATCTAGCTAAACGCTGTGCTACTATCCCTTTCAAACTAGATACAACTAAAAATGGTTCTATTCCCATATCTACAAGTCGTGTTATAGCACCTGCTGCATCATTTGTATGTAATGTACTTAAAACTAGATGACCAGTCAAGGCTGCATTAATACTAATACGAGCAGTTTCTTCATCACGTATTTCACCTACCATTATAATATTAGGATCTTGACGCAAAATAGATCTTAGACCACTAGCAAAAGTTAAGCCCGCTTTATTATTTACATTTACCTGATTAATACCAACCATTGTATACTCTACTGGTTCTTCGACAGTAATAATATTTTTAGTAGAGTTATTTAATTCACTTAAAGTTGCGTATAATGTAGTAGATTTACCACTACCAGTAGGTCCTGTTACAAGAACAATACCATGACTATAGCTATATACATCTCTAAACATTTTAAGATTATTTTCGCTAAATCCAAGCTTATCTAAGTGAATTAATGTAGTTCCTTTATCTAAAATACGCATTACTACTTTTTCACCTAAGATAGTTGGCAAAGTAGAAATACGAAGATCTATATTACGACCACTATCTTTAATATCAATACGTCCATCTTGTGGAACACGTCTTTCAGCAATATCCATATTAGCCATAATCTTAATACGAGATATTATAGCGTTATGACTTGAACTAGGAAAAGATGCTACATTCCTTAAAACACCATCTATACGGAAACGTGCTCTAGTTTCACCAGCTTGTGCTTCAATATGAATATCACTGGCTCTATCACGAATAGCTTGTTCAATTATAGAATTTACTATTTTTATAATTGGCGCATCATCTTGTCCTTCTACTACTGTCGCCAAAACACGCCCTTCAGTAGTATTGTCTTCAAGTTTACCAATAGCATCACCAATACGACCAGATACACCGTAGCTATTATTTATACCATTAATAATTTCCTGACGTTCACCAAGTACTATTTGTATTTCACAACCAGTTATCATGCGCACATCATCGATTGCATAGAAATTAGTTGGATCATTCATTACAACGGTTAACTTATTACCTTCTTTACGAAGTGGTAATAATGTATAACGCTCTGCAAGAAAAATAGGTACTTTGTCAATTGCATCTTTCATGATGTCATGATTACCAAAGGTAATATAAGGTACATTAAATTGTTTTTCTAAAGTTCTTAAAAGATTAGTTTCAGTAATGAAGCCCAAATCGATCAAAACTTCACCCAATCTTTTTGAACCTTTTTTTTGTTCTTGCAAAGCAAAATCTAATTGATCTTGGGTTATCTCACCTGCATCTACTAAGATTTCACCTAGTTTCTTGTTTATCAACATGGAAATACCTCCATTTATACTATCACTTTATCATTAGGTACACTTCTCCTCAATACCATAAATACATTTTATCATAGTGAAATAACTAATACAATTGATTTTCTAAATTTTAACAATTTTGTTACAAAATGCTTTTTCGCTTTATTTTTCAATTAAAAAGTAGTATTATATTATTGTACATTTATATTTGTACAGAAGTATGTAAAAAAAGGATGTTATATATATTATTAAAGAGGAGGAATTTAATATGTACAGTCGCACTAGAAGAAGAATCCGCAGAAGACCAACAGAAAAGAAATCTCTAAGCTTTTTGCCTAGTATTGTTTTGACAGTTTTCTTGACTCTTGGCACTACTCATATGGTATCTTTCTATGACTTCGAATCACAGTTAGAAAAACTTTTCCCAACAGCAGTTGCTGAACAACAAATAGCTGTTCCTACTGTTGCAAAATCACAAACTATTGTTGCAATGCCAGCTACACCTAAAGTTGCTACAAAAAATCCATTTATGGTACCTTCTAAACTAGTTATTAAACCAGTTTCAGCAATGCCTAATGGTGCAGGTGGTGTGCCTTCAGGTAGCGGCGCTGCTTTAAATGGTGTTATTAGTAGTAATGGAGCTTCTATCGCTATTATTAATATTAATGGTAGCAGTGGACAATATCGTGTTGGTGAAAACATTAATGGCTATACTGTAATGGGAATTGGCTCAAATTATGTAGATTTATATAATGATGGTGATACTAGACGCCTTACCTTAGGAGGTAATTCCATATGAAAAAAAGATTATGCGCAGTAGCACTTGCTACAACTGTAGCGTTCTCAGCTACTACTGCTTTCGCTGCAGGCATAACTTTAAAAGTTAATAATGGCAATATTAAAGATGTAATAGCTGCAGTTTCATCTATTTCTGGTCGTAGTGTTGTTACTGATGACTCAGTGCAAGGAACTGTTACTGTTGATTTGAATGACGTTTCATTTGATACTGCTATGAATATTATAACTGCAAGTAAAGGCCTTTCTTACAAAAATATCGATGGCGTTGTTGTAGTAAGTACAGCAGATCAAATGAAAAAGAATCTTGGTAATATCGAGGTCTTTAAACTTCATTATGCTGTTGCTGAGGATATTCAAAACTCTTTAAAAGATTTACTTACTGACGGAAAAATCACTATTGATCCTGTTACTAATTCTATTTTAGTTTCTGGAACACAAAATGATATTGCACGTGTTAGTTCTGCAATTAAACAACTTGATGTTGCAACTCAACAAGTAACTCTCGAAGCTAAAATCATTTCTATTAGTAAAAGTGATAGCAAAAACCTCGGCATTAATTGGGGTTGGGATAATATTCCACGTAATACTGAGGATAGTAACAATGATGACGATGAACAATACGGCGGCGTTATAAGATTTGGTCGTAGTTATGAATTCCGTTTCAGTGCTACACTAAATGCTCTCTTTGCAAATGGTAAAGCAAAAATTTTAGCAACACCTCGTATTATTACTATACCTGGTCGTCAAGCTAGTATCTTTATCGGTGATAGCATTCCTGTTACAACTGAAAAAGTATCTAATGGTGAAAATACATATAGTACTGAATACGTTGACGCAGGTATCAAATTAGAATATACACCTATTGTTAGTGCTGATGGTATGATTACTTCTAAAGTTCTTACTGAAGTTAGCACCCCTACTCTAGTTTCTGAATTGAAAAATTATCGTATTACTAGCCGTACTGCTAATACTAATGTAAGAATGCGTAACGGCGAAACGCTAATTATCGGTGGTCTTATCAATGAAGAAGAACAACGCAATATTCAAAAAGTTCCTTTGCTTTCTAAAATTCCAATCTTCGGTGAATTATTTAAAAGTAGATCAAGAAGCAAAGATAAAACTGAAATCATTATTATCTTAACTCCATATCTTACAGATGCTGGCGATTCTCCAGCTATCTATGATACAAGTTCACTAAATGAATTTAATGACTTTAGCGACAAAAAATTCATTAAAGACATCAAAAATGATGAAGCTAAAGAAGCTCGCACTAAATTAAATGAAGAGCTTGAAGCAGCAAATAAAGTTATTAAAGAAGCTGATGCTAAACGAGAAAGTGAATCGATGCAAGAACGTGTACAAGAAATCTTAAATAACTAAAATAAAAAGCTATTGGTAAATTTACCAATAGCTTTTTTATTACATTTTTTAATTATTTTCTACTTTTTCAGGATTAAGTTCTATCGCACTCCACTGAGTAACAACATGATAAACTCCGTCTATTAATCTAACTTTAAACATTCCAGGGCCATCTTTACGTTCTAAGAAACTAGTAGCAAGTTCTGCACCCTGCCCCATAATTACAACACCCAAAGTTGCTGCAACAAAATAATCTTCAGCAACTGCTGCGCAACATGCACATAATGTTGTAGTCATACAACCAGCACCCGTAATTTTGGTTAGCAATACATCCCCACCATTAAGTAAAATTACTCTACTACCATCACTTACATAATCTATTTCACCAGTAAGAGCAACAACGCAATTATATTTAGTAGCTAATTCTTTTGCCACTTTTACACATTCACCTTGTTCATAATTACCTTTAGCATCTATACCTCTTTCAGCATCTACTTCTTCAAGTAAAGCATGACATTCGTTATAGTTACCTCTAATAATTTTGATGCTACCTGTTTTCAAAAGTTTTGTTGCAAATTCTAAACGCAAGGCTGAACTCATCACTCCAACTGGATCTAATATAACTGGTTTACCATTTGCTTTTGCACTTTTGCAAGCTTTCTCCATAGATTTCATACGCGTGCTATTAATAGTACCTAAATTGATAACTATTGCATCTGCTGCGCCAGAAATTCGTTCTACTTCTTCACTAGCATCTGCCATAAACGGTGATGCACCCACGCTTAAAGCTATGTCAGCACAAGATTCCATTGTTACAAAATTTGTTATGTGATGAATTACCGGTTTTTCTTTTTGTAATCGTTCAATAATTTCTACAAAACTCATTTTCATATCCATTATTCTTTGATACCAGCCTTTCTATACAACTCTACGAAATGATGTGTTGGTCCACATCCGGAACCTAATTCTATTCCATTTTCAATAGCTAAAGTTACATATTTTTTCGATTCTTTAACAGCTTCTAATAAACTCCTACCTTTTGCCAAATTAGCAGCAAGGGAGGAAGATAAAGTACAACCGGTACCATGAGTATTTTTAGAATCAATACGAGTACCTGTTATCCAAACTCCTTGCTTTCCATCATAAAGATAGTCATCTGCACTATCATTTAAATGCCCACCTTTAACAAGAACTGCTTTAGCTCCTAGTTTAATTATCTGCTCAGCAACTTTTTCCATTTCTTCTTTACTAGTAACTTTCATTCCAGTAATAGCCTCTGCTTCTGGTAAATTAGGTGTAACTAACGTAGCTAATGGAAGTAATTCATTTATAAGAGTTTTACACGCCTCTGGTTGTAAAAGTGCAAATCCACTTTTTGAAATCATAACTGGATCTAAAACTATAATTTTAGGTGCATATTTTTTTAAGCCTTCTGCAATTGCCTTTATGCTTTCTGGTCTTGAAACCATCCCTATCTTTACAGCATCAACTCTTATATCATCAAAAACCGCTGCTATCTGCGCCGAAATAATATCTGGTGTAATATCCTGTACATGAGTAACCCCACAAGTATTCTGTGCAGTTATTGCCGTAATAACACTCATACCAAAAGTTCCATGAGCAGCAAATGTTTTTAAATCTGCTTGAATACCAGCCCCACCACTACTATCAGAACCTGCTATGGTTAAAAGATTTTTCATAAAACCTCCTATTATAAAAGGGCAGCCATAATTATCTAGGCTGCCCTTACTGTTTAACTATTTTCTTAAACCATTTTTTACAACATTAACAACATTAGCTACTGTCATGCCATAACGTTCCATAACAATGTCACCAGGCGCAGAAGCACCAAATGTATTGATACCTACAACATTAGCTTCAGTTTTTGTGTATCTAGCCCAGCCAAAGCTTACACCTGCTTCTACTGCAAATGTTGGTAATTCATTAGGAATTACACTATTTTTGTAAGCTGCATCTTGTTTTTCAAAAACATCCCAAGATGGCATTGATACTACGCTTACATTAATACCCTCTTTTGCAAGTTCTGTTTGCGCACCTAATGCTAGTTGCACTTCAGAACCTGTTGCAATGATAGTACCTTGGCAAGTTCCTGTTGCAGCATTTAAAACATAAGCGCCTTTTCTAGCATTTTCATGAATAATAGCTGCGTATTGATGCATTACAGGTAACTTTTGACGAGATAATAAGATTGCTGTAGGACCTTCATTATTTGTACATGCCATATACCAAGCAGATGCTGTTTCTAACGCATCTGCAGGTCTAATAACAGATGTATTTGGAATCATTCTTAAACTCATAGCATGTTCTACAGGTTGATGAGTAGGACCATCTTCCCCTACTGCAACACTATCATGAGTCAAAACAAATATGGATCTAGTTTCCATAAGAGCCGCCATACGTACCGTTGGCCTTAAGAAATCAGCAAATACTAGGAAGGTTCCACCAAAAGGAATAATTCCTCCATGTAAAGCTAAACCATTCATAATAGCTCCCATAGCATGTTCACGTACGCCATAATGTATATTGCGACCTGTTTGATTATCGTTAGAATAATAACCTACGTCTTTCATTACAGTTTTATTAGAAGGACCTAAGTCAGCACTACCGCCAATAAGTCCTGGTAATTGTTTTGCAAGTACTTGTAAAACATCTCCAGATGCTTCACGAGTTGCGTTCTTTTCAGTAGTTTTAAACAATGCTTCTAATTCTTCAAGGTTAGGAGCATATTTATTTTCTAAGCAACCAATAAGTTCTTCTGCAAGTTCTGGATAAGCATTCTTGTACTCAACCATCAATTGATTAAATGCTGCTTCATTTTCCTTGCAAGTTGTAATTTTATTTTTGAAATAACTAGCAACTTCTTCTGGCACATAGAAAGTTTTATCAGTTGGCCAACCTGCTTTTGCTTTAGTTGCAGCCATTGCATCTGCACCTAATGGTTCGCCATGACAAGAAGGACTATCTTGTTTTGGACTACCAAAACCGATATGAGTACGAACAATAATAAGAGAAGGACGTTTAGTATCTGCTTGAGCTTCTTTTATAGCTTTAGCAATACCGTCAATATCTTCACTATCATTAACGCGAAGTACTTGCCAATCATAAGATTTGAAACGTTTTTCTACATCTTCAGAAAAAGCAATATCTGTAGTGCCTTCGATTGTAATTTTATTATCATCATAAAGATAGATTAATTTGCCAAGACCTAAAGTTCCAGCTAAAGAAGCAGCTTCTGCTGCCACGCCTTCCATAAGGTCACCATCAGAAGTTATACCATAAGTATAGTGGTCAACAACATTAAATTTATCTTTATTATATTTTGCTGCTAAAATACTTTCCGCAAGCGCAAACCCTACACCCATAGCAAAACCATGGCCTAATGGTCCAGTAGAAACATCTACACCTGGAGTCATTCCATATTCAGGATGTCCTGGAGTTTTACTTCCCCATTGACGGAAATTCTTTAATTCATCAATTGATAAATCATAACCTGCAACATGCAGCATAGCATAAAGTAAAGCAGAGCCATGACCTGGTGATAAAACAAATCTATCACGATTTACCCAATTAGGATTTTCTGGATTATATTTCATAAAACGATCCCAAATGGTATACATTAATGGAGCTGTACCAAGAGGTAAGCCCGGATGTCCAGAATTAGCTTTTTCAACTTCATCAACTGCTAAAAAACGCAAGGTTTTAATAGCTTCAATATCAATGTTTTGCATTCACAAAACCCCCTAAAAAAATCTATAATTACTCCGTTAATTATAACATAAAAAAAAGCAGTTTTATATATCAAAACTGCTTTTTTTATTAAATTTTTCTTTAATTTTAATTAACTTTTCTTTCATCAATAATCTTCTCTGCCTGTTAAGTTGGAACATCTTCATAATGGTCAAACTTAAGTTCAAACTCTCCTTGCCCTTCAGTAACACACCGTAATCCAACTCAATAAT
>CAMTOO010000005.1 GCA_947074185.1 uncultured Negativicutes bacterium | reverse complement strand
AGATAATCACTGACCGTTTTTTTGAAATCTTCTAGAGTTGGTTTTGTATCAATTGGTGCGGTTTGGTTCCATTCAATACCAGTTTTAGGGTCAATATGCCCTTCGTAATATTCTTTTTCCGTAAAAATATTGAGTTTGCTTTTTCCAAAACGGACTAAATCTACAAGCTCTTGATAACGCTCTTTTGCTCTATTAGTGTCTTTTAAGTTAATACTAGCTTTTTTTCTGTTGGTGCGGGTGTAGCCATCGTTAGAGAAATCAATAAATTTAACGATGTCATCTTTCTTATGTGCTTCGTTGATTCTAAATACATAAATGTTTGTTTGGACACTTGATTTACCTATAAATAAATCGATAGGCATTTTGATACTAGCTAAAAGAGTGTTTTTGTTTAAAATACGTTTGTTAAATTCAATTGCTTTTCCTTCACCAGCTGAACTTTGAATGATAATAGCAGCATAGCCTTTATTCATCATGGATAATGCTTTTTCAACAAAAATCATACCTTTTCCTGGAGCGGAGTAGGGAGGGTTTAGAATGAAAGCATCTGCAGGAAATTTTTCTTCTGTTTTACCTACGGTGTATTTTCCGTTAAAATCTGTTAAAGAATCTTTATTTAATATATTGGAACTGCCATCACCCATCAAAATCATATTAAGAACTGCTAACATATATACACTAGGCAATAATTCTAACCCAAGTAATTGATTGGCTTTAATATTTGTTTCTTTTTGTAAAAATTCGTCAGGAGAGTTGATTGTAGCTTTGGCATCAATCAACATTTCATTCATCGCTGCAACTAATAAACCTGCAGATCCTGTTGCAAAATCCCATACATAAGAATCTTTGTTAATTCTTGCCAATTTAGCAAGTAAAGTAGCAATATATGATGGAGTAAGAACTACATCATTTAATTTATCTTGAGAGAATCCAAGCCAACTATACATTTCGTTAAAAAGTTTTCCAGTGAAATCAGTTGTTAGACCGATTTTGTAGTATATGCCTAAATCATCAACAATTTTTACGAAAACGCGTTTAAGTTGACTTTCACCATTGACTACTTTATTTATATTGTCTGTAGTAAGAGTGTTTTCTAAAGTTCTAATAATGAAATTTTTCTTATCGGTAGGTAGAGTTTTTTCATTTAAAAATGCTTTTATTTTTCTAAGTAGTATATCACCGTCTCTTGCTCCGATTTCAGAAGATGATTTCAAATCATCTTTTTCAAGAGGAGCAACTTTTTCAGGGATTCCAAGAGTAGCTATTATGGCAGCAGCAACAAGATAAACACGTTCGTTTTCAGCTAAGCCTTTTTCTTCTTGGTATATGTCGTTATTGAGTTTTACTAAACTAGCATTTATTTCTTGTTCGCGTTTTTCTTTTAATCTATCAAGTTCTTCTTGAGGTAAAATTAAATTTTTTGTTTTCTCTATGAATGCATCGAAATTAGAATTTTTGAGAAAAGATAAGTCAGAATATTCGCCAATTTTTTGACCTATGCCAAAGTTGCTTTTGGAGACATAATAAACACCTATAGAATGCTCAATTTCACCAAAATTATTTTTAAAACCAGTCATTCCAATAGCGATAATATCACTGTAACTAGTGTGATGCAATAACGCATTTGCATAGTGAACAGCACCATTTACTGCAAATGAATTTATGTTTTTAAAATTAGGAGTGTTTTTAGAAGTTCTATTCTCAACTTGTCCGTTTTCATCAAGTTTAACAAGTTTATCTTTATAACCTTTATATTCTATAAGAATAGGGTAATGATTTAAATATTTATCTTTAAGTAATAATTTAGCGTCTGGCCGATTAGCACCAGTACCGCCATTTTTAGTGAAATAGTCTTGAAGTGCTTTATCAATTTCTGAATTCAATTCTTCTTGCTCTAGCTTATAGTCTAAGTTATATTTTTTTAACCATCCATTAGCAAGATTGGCAATATTAGGTTCGATTGATTTTATCATTTTATTACACCCCTTATAAAATAAAAGTCTATACAATGTATATTATATAGTAAATCATAGACATCGTAAATGATTTATAATTAAAAACAAAAACGAGATGCATATGCATCTCGTTTTGTGTTATCTGCAGGTTCGACTAGCTGCAAATAACTAATAAAAATGAAAGAGGTAAACTATGAAATTTACACTTTTATTATAACATTTACCTTGGACATGTTTTGGCATTTCTTTTTAATTTGTAAAAACTTCTCATAAAAGGTAAAATATAAGTAGGAGAATATTTGTGATGGAGGTGTTTGGATGAGACGTTTATTAGTTGTGCTAATGGTTGTTTTTAGCTTTATGTCTGTGGCGAATGCAAATTGGGAACTATTAGATCAAAAACTATTAGGGGAACGAAGTGTTGTAGTACCGCCAGATGCTATTCCTGTTCCTCAACATATACCAGAACTTTCTATAAAGGATAAGTACTTTATAGCTACGAAGGTTAACGGTTGGTTTGAAATGGGTAATATGCCTCTTAATGTGGAATATAGGGACGTAGAGATTTCTAATAATGTTCGTATTCCGTTTCATCCTACAAGATATTTTAACAATATGGCTGAATTGAGACGCTATATGGAACGCTTATTTGATAAGAAATTAGTTGATAAGTATTTAAAGGGTAGTCCTTATCGCGAAATAGATGGTGTGTTATGTGCTCCTTCTTTTGGTAGGGGTGCAGACATCACCAAGGGTGATAGTGACCTTATGAAAATTATTAATAAAGATAAAAATACTAAGATTGTTCAAATTCAGGTGGATGATTTAGATCCTAATAATGATTACAAAGTTATAGGTCATACTACTTATGATTTTGTTATGAAGAACCAAAAAGGTAATTGGGTATTTACTACTTTTCCGCAAATTAGATAACAAAAAGACCAGTTCAAGTGTGAACTGGTCTTTTATATTGCAATTATTTATTTTTTGCTTCTGCTGCAACTTTTGTTGCTATTTTGAGGAATGCGTCTACATCACTAATATTGTGGCAATGAAGAGGTGAAACACGTACTGCGCCTTTTAAGTGGAACGCTTCTACAACTCGTTTGGAGAAGTAGCTTGTTGCTACGCGTTCAAATACGATTACGCCATTTTTTTCAAATTCTTTAACTGCTTCTTTGAATTCTAATCCTTCTATTTCAATTGCAAGGATTAGATCTCTTGTAGTTAAATCTTTATAATCTAGATGTACTGTAATACCGTCTATATGACGTAAGCCTGGGATTTCTGCTGTGCCTTCTAGGATATGGTGCAATAAAGCTCTTTCGTGGAGTTTGATATTTTCCATACCAGCACGGAATAAATCTGTTCTATCTTTGCTTTCTGTGAAGTGACTACCAAGCCATGCTACATAGTTTACAAGTTCTGTAACTGAGCCATATTGAGCAGGGCAAGTACTTCCCATAGACCAGTCGTTATTTGGTTTGAAGATAATGCGTTGGAATCTATCTAGCTCGCTTACTCTGTCAGATACCCAACCTACACTGAAGCCGCGTGTACCAAAGAATTTATAAGGTGCAAAGTTTACTGCATCTAGTCCAAGTTCTTCTGCATTAATGAGTCCGTGTGGTGCGTGTTGTACTGCGTCGCAAATAATGAAGAGGTCTGGTTTTTTAGCACGTGCTTTTGCTACGACTTCTTTCATATCTAGGATAGATCCAGAGATGTTAGATGCGTAAATAACACTTAAGAAAGAGGTGTTTTCGTCAATCAACGCTGCAATAGCATCTGCATCTGCTGCACCAGTTTCTTGATTTGGTTCTACTACGCGAAGTTCTTTGCCAAGTTTTCTTGCTGCTTGACTTGCTGAGTCAAAAGCAGAAGGATGTTCTAGTTGAGTAGTTACAATATTTGTGCCTGGTACTGATTCTGCAATTGCACGAGTCATTTCGAACATAACTTGTGATGCAGTAAAGCAAGTAACAAGGCTACCTTTATCACTAACACCAAAGATACGTCTTAAATCTTGTTGACCTTGTGCCATGATTTCTTTTAAGTTCATTGAAACTTGGTGAATTCTGCTTGGGCAATCGCCAATAGCTTCAATTTCTGCATAACGTTCTAAACATTTTTTAAGTCTTAAAGAGCCACCGGCATTTTCAAAGAATATTCTTTTGTAGCCTGTATAGTCTTCATCCATATAATAAAATTTGTCTCTAATTTCTGCAGAGAGTGTTTCAGGAAATAATTTACCTTGGTTATAGTTTTCCATGTTTATGCTCCTTTATTCCATACTATTATTTAAATCTGAGCCTGTCCAAACACCTTCGTTTTTAGCAACAAGGAGTGTTCCCATTACGTCGCCAGTAATATTAAGTGGTGTGTGGATCATATCGATGATTCTATAAATACCTGCGATAGGTCCCATAATGTCATGTGGAAGACCCATAAGTGTGAGCATAATAACACCCATTACGATACCGCCACCAGGAATACCAGGAGCTGCGATTGAAAGTAAAGAGGAGAATAAAACGGTCATGACCATTTGCTCGATAGAAAGGTCAATGCCGTAGAATTGTCCTACAAGGATAATAAGTACTGCTTTCCAAACAGCAGCACCTGCTAAGTTGATTGTTGTACCAAGTGGAATTGAAAAAGATGCAAGCCATTCTGGTACTTTGAAAGTATCTGTTGTTACACGGATAGTAATAGGCATTGTTGCGGCACTACTTGTTGTAGAGATTGCTACCATCCAAATTTCTGTCATACCTTTAATTACTTTAAATGGATTTGCTCCTGTATAAAGTACAACTGGTAAAAGCATGAATAAGAAGAACATAGCAAAGCAAGCTAGATAATCCGCTAGGATAAAGGAGAATAGTGCGCCGAACACTTTTGCTCCAAAGAAACCTACTGAGTATGCCATTAGTGCGCAAACACCAATTGGTGAAAATTCCATAATCATATTTAAAATTTTGAAGCAGATATCTGCTGCTTGAGTGAATACTTTTTTTACTGCATCTACTTTTTCTCCGCCTAAGCTAACCATTGCTATACCGACAAAAATGGAGAAGGTGAGGGTTTGCATTACATTACCTTTTGCCATTGCTCCGATTGGATTATCTGGTATTAAGCTCATGAAGAAGTTAGCAGCTGTTGGAGTTTTAACTTCGCGAGTGAATTTTTCTAAGTTTAAAGATGCGCCTACGTCACTTGGAATTACCATCCATGCTACTGCAAGAGCAACTACGCAAGCTACTACGGTCATAACCACATATACGATAAATACTTTACTACCTACACGTTTTAATTTGTTCATATCGCCCATGTTGGCAATACCGAGAGCTACCGTGAAAAATACGATTGGTACGATTAACATTTTAATTGCATTAATGAAAACATCCCCGATTGGTTTTAAAGATACTGCAAAGCTTGGTACAGCAAAACCGAGAATGATACCAAGTACGAAACCTATAAGAATTCGTATTGGTAAAGCTTTTTTACCCATGATTCCATCTTCTAACATAAATATACCCTCCTAAAATAAAATTCGTGTGATTTATTACTGACTAAAATAAATAGTAATAAATTTTACTCAATTATAACTTATAATTTTTACTGGTGCAAGAAAAATAGTAAAAAAAATTCCGTTTTTATTAAAAGTGTAAAAAAAGATACTGTTTTTCCAAAAAGAAATGTGTTAGAATATTTATAACAATATATTCTGAGGTGGAATAATATGAAACAAAATCTATGGGAACTACTTACAGGTAATGAAATAAAGCTTTCTAAAGCACAAAAGGAAATTTGTGATTACGTAATTAAATATCCTTTGGAAGCTTCTTTTATTACTATTGAAGGTTTAGCTAATAAAATAGGGACGAGTACAACGACTGTAATGCGTTTTTGTGCGAAGTTAGGTTATCAAGGCTTTAGTGATTTGCAAGAAGATTTGCAGGCTATGGTGAAAGAGCATATTGCTCCTCATGGTAGGCTAGAGGTTAATGCAGATAATTTACATGAAGATAGTCTTTTCTTTAAATGTGCGCAAAAAGCGATTCAAAATATCACTGCTACAGAAGAATTAATTCCTGCGGAAACTTATAAAGAAATTGTTCAGGCAGTTTTAAAAGCTAAAAAAGTTTTTGTTTTTGGTATTAGGACATCTCATACAGTTGCATATTTCTTGTTTCAAGGGTTATCTCAAATTATGGATGATTGCCGTTTGATTAAATCAACAACGATTATTGATCAGCTTTCTGATGCTGATAAGGACACCGTGCTTATTGTTGTTAGTTTGCCGCGTTATGCAAAGGAAACTTTGGCGTTAGTTAAGGCGACTAAAACAAAATGCAAAAGTAAAGTTATCGCAATAACCGATTCTTATAAATCTCCAATTAGTGAATATGCAGATATAGTAGTGCCTTGTCATTACGAAAGTATGGCTTTCTTTAATTCTATGAGTGCACCTTTATTTGTGGCGGAGTATATAATAACTGCTGTAGCTATTGCGCGTAAGACTAAAACGAAACAGAAACTCGAAAAGTTAGAAGGATTTTTTAATGAATTAGATTTTCATGTTAATTAAATAAAATTGCCTAAAACAAGGCGGGTTTTAAAGGGTTGTAACTATTGAAACATATGCAAGGTGCTAGCTAAGCGCCTTGCTTTTTTATTTGTAAAAACTTCTCATAAAAGGTAAAATATAAGTAGGAGAATATTTGTGATGGAGGTGTTTAGATGAGGAAATTATTATTTTTAGTTTTAACTTTACTTATGTCCCTGCAACTAAGTGTTGCTAGTGCGGAATCATTATTTGGCAAAGATACTAGTATTGCTGGAGTTAAGTTAGGTGATTCATATGAATCTGTTGTGGAGAGATTTGGAAGAGATAGGAGTCCATATCCTAATCCACCGAATTCTAAGATAGTCAGTTGGGTTGGAGATGATTTCTCGGTTACATTTACTATTAAAGGAAATAAAACCTCTGCTTGCCAAATAGTTTCTAGGAGTCTCGAATATGCTACTAATACAGGAGTTTATGTAGGTATGCATATTTCTAAAGTTGTAGAGAGATTTGGTCAGCCAGATGAAGTCGTGGATCTTAGCAATAAAGAGGATAGAACTATTGGTTGGTGTTACAATAAGGGAAAAACAAAAATGACTTTTGATATGATAGATAACATTATTACAGAGATAACCCTTGAGAAATATTAGAAAGGGATTGAGAATATGAAGAGGATATTACTATTAGTTTTGACGATGCTTATGGCTTTTCAACTAAATGTTGCTAGTGCTGCTAATGTAATTGATGTAGATAATATATCTATTGATAATATAAAACTTGGCGATACTTATAAAATAATTCAAAGTCGTTATGGCAATCCTCAAAAAGTAATAGATTATAAAATTGAGGGAACTGATTTCAAAATGGTTCAATACGAAAATTGTTATTTTACTTTTGTTAAAAAAGGGCACGAATATTTAACTGATTCTTTTACTAGTAATGACCCAAGTCACAAAACTTCACAAGGCTTATATGCTGGCATGAAGGCTGCAGATGCATTGAAGCTAATGGGTGAACCTAGTGAAAAAATATCTGTGCCAGGAAGGGATACCGATCTTGTGCAACATGTTTATCAAAATGCAAGTGGTGATAAATATATGTATTTTGAGGTTGGCCCTAATGGCAAAGTAGTTGAGGTTGCAATTGGTAAAGGTCAATGGGGTGAAAATGGTTAATTGAAGTTCTTGATATAAAGGAGTGATTATATGAAGAGGATAGTACTATTAGTTTCAATGTTATTTATGGTAATGCAAATGAGTGTTGCTAGTGCTGCTGACTTTTGGCTTAAAGATGAGAGTCTTGGTGGTGTAAAATTGTTAATGAAAACCAAGCAAGTAATTAAACAGCTAGGAGAGCCTGGAAAAATAACGCAATATAGTATTGATAATCCTGGATGGAAAACTATGATGTATAGCGGGCTTAATGTTGATCTTGAAGAAATGTGTGTAGAATGTACAGGCGATGATGGCGTGGTACTTTATATAAAAAGCGTTTCTCCGGAGTACAAAACAGCTAAAGGTCTTGCTGTTGGACAGAAGAAAGCTGCTATAATAAAAGCTATGGGTGAGCCTGACAGAGTTACAATTGATAAAACTCGCTTTATAGGTCATGAAAACTACATTTATGAAGCTAACAGCATGGCGGGAACATTGCTTTTTGAAATAAATGCTAAAGGTATTATTCAAAGCATTAGTTTGTACAGTGGTATGGGTTGATATTAAATCTTAAGAGAGATATTACGGTATCTCTCTTTTTTGTTTCATTCGATACAAAAAATATTCTGCATTGGTAAAATTTTTATGGTACAATAATAAGGTGTCAATGTTGACTAAAGAGGGAGGCATAATTATGCGTATTGTTTTAACTATCGTCGGAAAAGACAAAGTAGGTATTATTGCAAAGGTAAGTAATGCTCTTGCTAATGCTGGTGTTAACATTCTTAACATTAACCAAAATATCATGGAAGGTTTCTTTAACATGGTGCTTATTGCAGACATGTCTGAATCAAAAGTTGATCTTCTTGCTTTGAAGAAAATTTTTAATGAAATGTCTGAAGAAATTGGTGTAGAAATTCGTGTGCAAAGTGAAGAAATCTTTGCTACTATGCACCGTGTATAGGGGGATAATGTAATGTCTTTTTTCACAATTAAAGATGTTTTAGAGACCACAAAGATGATTACAAAAAACAAACTTGATGTGCGAACCATCACTATGGGCATCAGTTTGAGAGACTGCGGTCATTCTGACATCAATGTGACTGCCGATAAAATTTATGACAAAATCACTAAGAAAGCTGCGAACCTTGTGAAAGTTGGCGAGGAGCTTGAAGCAGAACTTGGTGTTCCTATTATTAATAAACGTATCTCTGTTACTCCTATTTCTATGGTAGGGGAAAGTTGCGATGCGTCTAGTTATGTTCCTCTTGCAAAGGCTCTTGATAGAGCTGCTGCAGAAGTTGGTGTTAACTTCATTGGCGGATTTAGTGCTCTTGTAGATAAGGGTTATACTAAAGGCGATCGTAATTTAATTGCTTCTATTCCTGAAGCTCTTGCGACTACTAATGTTGTGTGCTCTTCTGTAAGCGTTGGTTCTACAAAAAGCGGTATCAACATGGATGCTGTTGCTGAAATGGGGCGTATTATTAAACAAACAGCTGATTTAACTGCTGCTAATGATGCGATTGGTTGCGCTAAACTAGTTGTATTCTGTAATGCAGTCCCAGATAATCCTTTTATGGCTGGTGCTTTCCATGGTGTCACTGAACCTGAAACTGTAATTAATGTTGGTGTAAGTGGTCCTGGTGTTGTTAAAAAAGCTCTTGAAAATGTACGTGGCCAAGATATGGGTGCAGTTGCTGAAACTATTAAAAAGACTGCTTTTAAAATTACTCGTGTTGGTCAACTTGTGGCTCAAGAAGCTGCAAAAAGACTTGATACTCAATTTGGTATAATCGATCTTTCTCTTGCTCCTACGCCTGCAGTGGGTGATAGTGTTGCTCATATATTAGAGGAAATTGGTCTTGAAAGTTGTGGTTGCCCTGGTACTACTGCTACACTTGCTATGCTTAATGACGCTGTTAAAAAGGGCGGACTTATGGCATCTAGTTATGTAGGTGGTCTTTCTGGCGCGTTTATTCCAGTAAGTGAAGATGCTGGTATGATTGCTGCGGTAGAATGTGGTAGCTTATCTTTAGATAAACTTGAAGCGATGACTTGCGTATGTTCTGTAGGTCTAGATATGATTGCTATTCCTGGTGATACTTCTGCTGCAACTATTTCTGCTATTATTGCAGATGAAGCGGCTATTGGTATGATTAATAATAAAACTACAGCAGTTCGTTTGATTCCTGTTCCTGGTAAAGGTATTGGCGAAACTGTTGAATTTGGCGGTTTGCTAGGCTATGCGCCTATTATCGCTGTAAGTAAATTTAAAGCTGATGAATTCATTGCTCGTGGAGGTCGCATTCCTGCACCTGTTCGTAGCTTGACTAATTAGTCATAAAGGTTTAGAATGAACAAGGTTACACGAGAGGCTATACTAGCCTGTTTGGAAAATGAGTACAAAAATACTAAGACGGCGCTTAATTACAATACGCCTTTTGAACTACTAGTAGCTGTAATTATGTCTGCTCAATGTACTGATGAGCGTGTTAATAAAATCACTGCCCGTATTTTTCCTAGGTTAAATACACCGGAAAAGATGGGTAAGCTAACTCAAGCTCAGATGGAAAAAGAAATTAGAGATTGCGGTTTGTTCCGAGCTAAAGCGAAGAACCTTTTGGGAATGTGCCATATGCTAATCAACGAGTTTAATGGTAAGATTCCTGATAATGTAGAAACTCTAATGAAACTTCCTGGTGTAGGGAAAAAGACTGCTAATGTTATTGCTAGTATTATCTTCAATATTCCTGCTATTGCGGTAGATACTCATGTATTTAGAGTGTCTCATCGTTTGGGATTGTCTAAAGGTGCTGATCCTCTTGCAACGGAGAAGGATTTGCAAAAGGCAATACCAAAAGCCAAATGGAGCGATGCTCATCACTGGCTTATCTGGCACGGACGCTTAGTATGTAAAGCTCGTAAACCAATATGTAAGGGATGTGTCCTACTAGAAAAATGCCCTTATAAAGATAAAAATTTCGAATAAAGAAAACACTAACTACAAGCCTATCTGCAACGACTTGCACGCTAGGCTTGTTTTTTTTGAGGTGAAAAGGGGAAAATGAATAAGGAAGAAATTCTGAAAAAGTATTTTGGGTATGATGAATTTAGAGAAGGGCAAGGTGATGTGATAGAAAGTATTTTAAGTGGTAAAGATACCGTTGCTATTTTACCAACTGGTGCAGGTAAAAGTATTTGTTTTCAAGTGCCTGCATTAATGCAAGAAGGCTTAACGATAGTTGTTTCGCCACTTATTTCTCTTATGCATGATCAAGTGGCGCATTTGCAGGAAAAGGGGATACCAGCTGTTTGCGTTGATAGCAGTATGGGTAACAATACCTATGGTAAAAGTCTTTACGATACTATAAATGGTAAGTATAAGATTCTCTATACTTCACCAGAGAGATTGTCTAATAGGCTCTTTGTAAAATTTGCGAAGAAGAATAACATTAGTATGTTAATTGTAGATGAAGCTCATTGCGTGTCTCAGTGGGGACACGATTTTAGACCTCATTATGGTAATATTCCTAAGTTTCTGGAACAGTTGCCTAGGAAACCTTTATATGCAGCTTTTACTGCAACGGCCACTCCTTTTGTGAGGCAGGATATGGTGAATTCCTTACACATGGAGAACCCGCGATTTATTGTGCGCAGTTTTGATAGACCGAATTTGAATCTTGGAGTTAGATATTCGAAGAGGAAAAATAGGGCTCTGATTAGTGCGTTAGAAAGTCATGTTGGCCAAAGTGGTGTTATTTATTGCGCCACAAGAAAACTCGTAGAAGATGTGACGAGGTTTTTGAAAGAGCATGGTTACAGGGCGTTAAGATACCATGCAGGTCTTTCGCCTGCGGAAAGAAAGGCTAATCAAGAGGCTTTTCTTGCTGGAGAGGTGAAGGTTGTAGTTGCGACTAATGCTTTTGGTATGGGTATTGATAAAAGTGATGTAGCTTTTGTTATTCACTATAATATGCCTTCGTCGTTGGAAGGGTATTACCAAGAAGCAGGCAGGGCAGGGCGTGATGGAGAAAAAGCTTATTGCTTAATCTTGTATTCCCATGCGGATAAAAACATTCATCAGTTATTGTTGAAAGATAATTTGCCTAAGCTTAGATTATTAGAGGCTATGTGGGATTATTGCAATACTCATCAATGTTTAAGAGAGTATATCTTAAATTATTTCGGCGAAAATCAGCCTCATGTTAATTGCGAAAACTGTAGTAATTGTTTAGAAAAAAGTCATTGGCAACTATTTAAAGAAATGTTTTATATGCAGGGAATCAAGAATATTTAACGAATATAAATAGTATATGACTTTTTAGGAGGATGCTTATGAAACTGACATTTTTAGGTGCAACTAGAATTGTAACGGGCTCTTGTTATTTACTGGAAGCTAATGGCAAAAAGTTGCTTGTTGACTGTGGTATGTTCCAAGGTTCCAAAGTAGTAGAAGATTTTAACAAACGTGAATTTCTTTTTAATCCTGGTGAAATTGATGCTGTTATTTTGACTCATGCTCATATAGATCATAGCGGACTTTTACCTAAACTTGTAAAGCAAGGGTTTAGTGGAAATATCCATTGCACAAAATCTACGCAACAGTTATGTACTATTCTTTTACCAGATAGTGCGCATATCCAAGAATCGGATGCAGAAACTGCTAATCGTAAAGGTCAACGTTCTGGTGCGGATATTGTAACGCCTATTTATTCTATTGATGATGCTTATGAAACACTAAATCATTTTATGGTACATGAGTTTCATGAACCATTTGAAGTATATCCTGGTATCAATGTTAACTTTAAAGTTGCAGGACATATATTGGGTAGTAGTGTTATCGAATTAAAAGTTCATGAAGATGGAAAAGATACTAAGTTAATCTTTACTGGTGACGTTGGTCAACCAAATCAACCTATTATTGAAGATCCGGAAAATATTAGTGGTGCAGACTTTGTTATTACAGAATCTACTTACGGTAATAGAGTTCACGAAGTTTATGATAAAGAAGCAGATCTTGCGAAGATTGTTAATGAAGTGTATGAAAGAGGCGGTAATTTAATTATCCCAGCTTTCGCAGTTGGTCGTACTCAAGTACTTCTTTACTATTTCCAAAAGATGCAACAACATGGACTAATCCCTGAAATTCCTATTTACATTGATAGTCCTATGGCGACTAAAGTTACAGGTATTACTTTACAAAGTAAAGATGAATACGATGAAGAAACAAAAGCGATTACTGAACTTCAAGGTAATAACTTATATGCGATGAAGAACGTTCGCTTTACTGCAACTGCTGAAGAATCAAGAATGATCAACTCTATAGATGGTCCTAAAATAATTCTTTCTGCAAGTGGCATGGCAAATGCTGGTCGTATTTTACATCACTTGAAACATAACTTGTGGCGCCCAGAATGCGGCGTGCTTTTCGCAGGTTTTCAAGCAGATGGAACTACAGGTAGACGTCTTTTAGATGGTGTGAAGAAGATTAAAATTCTTGGTGAGACCATTAGTGTAGCAGCAACTATTTACAATATGAGAGGCTTCTCTGCTCATGCTGATAAAGATCAATTACTTGCTTGGTATGAGAAAATGTCAGTAAAACCAAAAGCTTTTTTTGTAACTCATGGTGAATTAGATGCAGCTACAGAATTTTCCCAAATCTTGCACCGTAACTTAGGTTGTGCGACTTATGTGCCTCAATTTGGTGATGTAGCAGAAATAAGTGGTAATGATTACAAAATCACTGAATCTGCTATTGTTTCAGAAGTTCCAGAAGTTCTCTTGCTTCGTGAATACCTTAAATCCTTTGAAGCAGATTACATGCGTTACAGAACTCGCATCGAACAAGTTGTTCTTAAAGATAAGGACAAAGCGGGTGATATTCGTAAGAAAATGGAAAAAATTAAGAAATATGTAGACGATGTAATGAGTTCATTATAATTTTGTCTTAGAAATTTTATATAAAATATATGAAGTTTGTGCGTAGTGGACAAAAGTTTTTTAAATCTTACATGCATGCTAAAAAACACCAAAAAATTATCGCAAATCGTTGACTTTATGCAATGTTTTTGATATACTATCTTCAACTGTTAAAAGATTTTACAGCAATGGAGCTAGTAGGATATATTTGGTAGCTAATATACCCTGTCGAATGCTTTATTCGGCAGGGTGTTTTTATTTTGTGAATCTTATTACAGGAAGAAAAAAGATTTGAGGGGAAATTCATGAAACAGAGAAAGCTTTTAAGAGATCTATTAAGCAAAGATGAAATCCTAGTTTTGCCTGGGGTTTATGATGCACTGACAGCTAAGATTGCTGAACGTGTTGGTTTTAAAACACTGGTAATGGGTGGGTATGGTGTTGCTGCCTCTCGCTTAGGTCAACCTGATGTTGGGTATTTATCCATGACAGAAATGACTCAAGCTTTAAAAGGTATTGTAGATGCAGTTGATATTCCTGTTATTGCAGATGGCGATACTGGTTATGGTAACGCTTTAAGCGTACGCCGCACTATGCAAGAGTATGAAAAAGTTGGCGCTGCTGGGGTTTTATTTGAAGATCAAGTATGGCCTAAACGTTGCGGACACATGGCTGGTAAACAAGTTATTGAAATGGATGAACATTGCAAAAAACTTCGTGCAGCTTCTGATGCAATAGTTGATAAAGATATACTTTTAATTGCTCGTACTGATGCAAGAGCTGTAAATGGCCTTGATGATGCTATTGAGCGTGGTAAAAAATATTTACAAAGTGGGGCAGAAGCATTATTTATTGAAGCTCCACAAAATGTGGATGAGCTTGAAATTATTGCCAAGTCTTTTCCTAATACTATCTTGATTGCAAATATGATTGAAGGTGGTAAAACTCCTAACCTTACATCTAAAGATTTGCAAGATATGGGCTTTAAAATTGTATTTTGGCCTTGTAGTTCTCTTTATATCGTTACGCAAGCATTTACTGATGCTATGACAATCCTTAAAGAAACTGGTACTACTAAAGGTTATGAAGATCGCATGATGCATTTTAGCGATTTCAATAAATACATTGGTCTTGATGAATACGCTGAACTTGAAAAGGCGTACAAATAAATAATTAACAAAAATAATTTTATGAGGTGAATGAACATGACAATGGGGTCTAAATTATTCAAAAGAGCAATCGCTGCAGCTTTAGCTTGTGGTATGGTTGCAATGGCAGGCTGCGGTGGCGGCGGTGCTAAGAAAGCTGCAACACCAGCTGCAGCAGAAGATGCAAAATTAACTTATAAACTTGCTTATCATCTTCCTTCTTCCCATCCTTTGGGTAAAGGTGTGGATAGTTTTGTTAAGAAAGTTGAAGAAAAAACTAAAGGTAACATTAAAATTGATGTTTATCCAGCTGGTCAACTTTACAATGATAAGAGCATGAACGATGCTATTATGTCCGGTGGTATTGATATGGGTCTTAACAGTGTAAGTCGTTGGTCTTCTGTAATTCCTGCGATGGAAGTATTTGATGTACCTTTCTTATTCCCAACTTATGAAAAAGTTGATAAAGCTATTGATGGTGGTTTAGGTGAAAAACTTGCTGCTGAAATGGCACAAAAAAATGTTCGTCCTATTATCTGGGCTGACTATGGTTTCGTACAATTTGCTAATAATAAAAAAGAAATTAAAAAACCAGCTGATTTTGCAGGTTTAAAAATTCGTGGTTATGGTGAAATGCCTTCTGAAACAATCAAAGCTCTTGGCGCTTCTCCTGTAACAATGGGTAGTGGTGAAGTTTACATGGCATTACAACGTGGTGTTATTGATGGACAAACTTCTGGTACTACTGCAATGTATGATCGTAAAATGTTTGAAGTAACTAAATATTTAACTATTACTAATCATGCTTATCCTGAATTTATCTTAGCAATGAATGATAAATCTTTCGCTAAAATGTCTGCTGCTCAACAAAAAGCATTCATGGAAGCTGCTAATGAAGTTCGCGATGATTTACGTAAAAATGCTAAAGCAGAAGATGCTGCTGCTCTTGAAAAATTAAAAGCAGCTGGTATGGAAGTTTATGTAGTGCCTGAATCTGATCTTAAAGAATGGCAAGCTGCTACAAAACCATGCTTAGATATTTTCGTTAAAAATGCAGGTAAATTAGGTCAAGAACTTATCGATATCTGTAATAAAATTTAGTCTTCTAGAAGGAAGTGCGTGAGGTAAAAGTGAAATCTTTTGTTGCATTATATAGTTCAATTTTAAATAAAATAACAGATTTCGTAGGCGTTATTGCAGGGATATTATTATTTATCCCTGCAATAGTCGTGTTTTACGAGGTTGTTATGAGGGGGCTTTTTAATTCTCCTACTGAGTGGTCTATCGAACTTTCCATTTACTGTGTTCTTGTAGCGGGTTTCTTAGGAATGGCTGTTGCTTATGGTGCTGGTAAACATATTCGAGTAGATATTCTGATTATGAATTTGTCACCTAAAACAAGATGTTACATTGAAATTGGTACATCTATTGTAGGTGCATTCTTTTGTGCGGTGTTCTTTATGGAAGCGCTTGACATGACTCTTTTATCTCTAGAGATAAATAGAACTGCTCCAAGTACTTTTAAAGTGCCTTTATGGATTCCGCAAAGTGCTTTACCTATTGGTATGGGACTATTGTTCCTCCATTTTGTTAAAACAATCTTAGAAGATATTCTTAAGATTGCTGAGGATGATTTTGCAAAGGAGGAAAATAAATAATGATATTTTTATTTGTTGCTCTTCTTTTGACATTGCTTGTTTTAGGACTTCCAGTAGCATTCTCTCTTTCTACAGCAGGTCTTATGGGTATGTTCGTTTTCATGGGTGGTGGGGATGCTCTTACGCAAATTCCAATCTTAGCTTATAAAGCTTTAGATGATTTTGTTTTAACTGCTGTTCCTTTATATATCCTCATGAGTCAAATTCTTTTAACTGGTAAAGTTGGCGTTGATTTATTTGAACTTGGTAACAAATGGCTTCGTCATTTACCTGGTGGTCTTGGTGTAGCGACTGTAATTGCTTGTACAATATTTGCAGCTATTACAGGTTCCTCTGTTGCTTGTGTAGTAACAATTGGTGCTATTGCTATTCCAGAAATGCTTAAACGTGGTTACGAAAGAAGTATTGTACTTGGTGTTGTTGCAGCGGGTGGTACTCTTGGTATCTTGATTCCGCCATCAATTCCAATGATTTTATATGGTGCAATTACTGATCAATCTATCGGTAAATTGTTCATGTCTGGTGTTGTTCCTGGAGCTCTTTTAACAGTGTTCTTTATTGCTATGATTGTATTTAAATCTCGTCATTTAGAACTTGAACCAAAAGCATCTTGGGAAGAAAGAATGGCAGCCTTAAAGAAATCCTTCTGGGGTCTTCTTTTACCAATAGTTGTAGTAGGTGGTATTTATACTGGTGCCTTTACTCCAACTGAAGCAGCTGCTGTTGGTACTGTATACAGCTTGTTTATAACTTTCTGTATGTACAAAACTTTAAAAATTTCTGATATGCCAGTTATCATGCGTGATACTGTTAAAACAACTTGTATGATTTTTGCTATTATGATTGGTGCGAAATTCTTTGGTTTCGTACTTACAATCTTGCAAGCACCTCAAGCGATGACTAATTTGGTTGCTGGAATGAACACTAGCCCTTGGGTAATATTTGTAGCAATCAACTTATTGTTATTGTTCTTAGGTTGTATCTTAGAAACGATTTCTATCATTTCTATTACATTACCGATTTTATTCCCTATCATTATGAGTTTAGGATTTGATCCGATTTGGTTTAACGTAGTAATGCTTGTTAACTTAGAACTTGCTCTTATTACACCTCCTGTAGGTATGAACCTCTTTGTATTGCAAGGTATCAGTCCTGAAAGTAAAATGACTGAGATTGTTCGAGGGATTGTTCCTTTTGCTATCATAATGGCTTTAACAATTGTCCTCTTGTGTTTCTTCCCAGAAATCGCAACATGGCTTCCAAGTGTTACAAAATAAGCGGTTTATGTTGACACTGCCGTGCAAAAAGCATATAATAAATTGTCATAGTAAAGGATGCTTATGAACAGCATCCTTTATTATTTGTAAAAACAGGAAGGAAGATAGGTAAAGATGATTAGAGAAGATTTACGTAATATTGCCATTATAGCTCACGTTGACCATGGTAAAACAACATTGGTTGATGCGATGCTTAAACAAAGTGGTATTTTCCGTGCAAACGAACATGTAGAAGAACGCGTTATGGATTCTAACGATTTAGAAAAAGAACGCGGTATTACTATTTTGTCCAAAAATACTGCTGTTATGCATAATGGTACTAAAATTAATATTTTGGATACCCCAGGGCATGCGGATTTTGGTGGCGAAGTAGAACGCGTATTAACAATGGTTGATGGGGTATTATTACTTGTTGATGCTTATGAAGGTCCAATGCCTCAAACAAAATACGTTTTACGTAAGGCATTAGAACAACATCTTAAACCTATCGTAGTTATTAATAAAATTGATCGCCCTGATGAGCGTGTTAGTGAAGTTATCGATGAAGTATTAGATTTGTTTATCGAATTAAATGCTGATGATGACCAATTAGAATTCCCTGTAGTTTTAGCTTCTGCTCGTAATGGTATGGCTAAACTAAAAATGGAAGACGAAAGCGAAGATTTAGCTCCGCTTTTCAAAGTTATTATGGAAAACATTCCAGCACCTGATGTTGACGTTGATGCGCCACTTCAAATGCTTGTTAATACTTTGGATTATGATTCTTATGTAGGTCGTATTGTTGTAGGTCGTATTGTTCGTGGTACTATTCACAATGGCGAAAACATTGCGTTAGTAAACGAAGAAGGTGCTCGTAATGCAAAAATCGGCAGACTTTATACTTATGAAGGTCTTAAACGTGTAGAAACTCAAGAAGCTGCTGCTGGTGATATCATTGCTCTTATCGGTCTTAGCGATGCTAATATCGGTGATACCATTGCAGATCAAGAAAACCCAGAAGCTTTAGAAGGTCTCAAAATTGATGAACCTACTTTATCTATGATTTTCTCTGTAAATAACAGTCCTTTTGCAGGTCGCGAAGGTGATTATGTAACAAGCAGACATTTACGTGATCGTTTGTTTAAAGAAGTTGAAACAAATGTATCTATGCGTGTTAAAGAAACTGAAAGTCCTGATGCTTATGAAGTATCTGGTCGTGGTGAATTACATTTATCCATCTTAATCGAAACTATGCGTCGTGAAGGCTACGAATTACAAGTTGGTAAACCAAAAGTAATTATGCATAGAGATGAAGCTGGTAAGCTTATGGAACCAATGGAAGCACTTACTATTGACGTACCACAAGATTTCATGGGTGCGGTTATGGAAGGTCTTGGTACTCGTAGAGCTGAACTTGTTAACATGACTGAAATTGCTGGTTATTTACGTATGGAATTTAAAGTTCCTGCACGTGGACTTATCGGCTTTAGAAATCAGTTCTTAACTGATACTAAAGGTAATGGTATTATGAACCATGTATTTGCTGGTTATGACGAATTCAAAGGTGATATTCCAGGTAGAACTCGTGGTAGCTTATGTGCTTTTGAAAATGGTGAAACTAGTACTTATGGTATTGGTAACTGCCAAGAACGCGGAATTATGTTTGTAACTCCTGCTGAAAGTGTATATGAAGGACAAATCATTGGTGAAAATTCAAGAGAAGATGATATGGATGTAAATCCATGTAAAAAGAAACACGTAACTAATATGCGTGCAAGTGGTACAGATGATAGCGTTCGCTTAGTACCACCAAAGACTTTTTCTCTTGAACAAGCGCTTGAATATATTAACGAAGATGAGCTTGTAGAGGTAACTCCACAAAGCATTCGTATGCGTAAAAAGACTCTTGATAAAACTCAACGCAGTAGAGAGCGCAGCAGAGCGAAAAACAAATAATTTTTAAAATTCCAAAAAAAATTAAAAAATTTTAAAATAAAAAAAGGTATTTCGTGAGAAATGTCGAAAGCAACAGTAATGTGGATTATTAAATTTGATTTGGAGGCGTGGTTATGGACTTAAAAAATACAGCTCTTCGTCTTTTCGCTTCAGATGCGGAAAACGATGACTACAATGGACCATATTTGGTTCAATCTGGCAAACTAGAAATTATGGTTAGAACACCAGTTGTTTTTGATGAAGTGCGTGATTACGCAGATAGTCTTATGAGTGGTTCAGCACTTATGGTTTCTTTTGCACATGTTGATCCTGATACCCGTAATCGTATTTTTGATTACTTAAACGGTGTAAGTTATATTATTAATGCTACCGTTTCTAAAGTAAGTGATTCTATATTACTTTACGCACCTGAACAAGTTGATGTTGATAAACAAGCTGTTCGCAAAGCGTCTTGGTTAAATCGATAAACAGTTTTTAAAACTCCTATCTTCGGATGGGAGTTTTTTTATTTGTCTAAAACGCGACAAAAGCTTGAAGGAAAATGTGAAATAGATGTATAATAGAAATGGAAAATAAAGAATATGAATTTTATGAGAATTAAAGAAGGGGTGATATTATGCATGAATTTACAAAGAATAAATCAAAGAAAGTATTAGCATCTTTGGTTATGGGGATTAATGCGGTCAATATATTTGCGCCAATGGCACAAGGTATTGATACATTAAGCAGATTTGAGGGGAATGTTGAAGTTAAGAAAGAGCAAGAAATAGCCTTAGATAAGACCGAAGCTGATATAACTGCAGGCTATGAGACTTTATCCACTGTTGCAGAATATGTGGATGATTTAGTATTTAATAAAGCACATGCTTGGGTTAGTAATGTTAATGGCAGTAATTTAGAAGTGGGCTCAATGATATCAGGTGATGTGATGAACATTATAAATGGTACAGGTGTAGCTACTCAGTTATATAGTTGTGGAACACAAAATGTTTTTGTTGGTGGAACAGGCATTGCAAATACTGCATTAGTAAGTGGATATCAATATATTAATTCAGGTGGTATTGGTATAATAAGTTCTGGTTCTGGTGGTACCCAAGTCGTTGGCTCTGGTGGAATAGGAAGTGCTGTGTCCATGTCTCTTATAGCGCAAAGTGTTCATTCAGGAGGAATTGGAAAAATTGATTATTTCGTGACTGGTGGACAAATAGTATTAACAGGTGGCACAGGTTATGTAGGAACAAATATTTCAGGGGTTCTTGATGCAAATGGTGGTACTATTACAGCAGTTGTTGCAGCTTCAGGACTTAATTTAAACAGATCTGGAGGCCAAACGTTTATTGGTACTATGCTTGGCGGTTATCAATGGAACCAAAACCAAGGTACTGGTGTAATAGGCAGTTTTGTGGATGGTGACCAAAGAGTTTCCGCTAATGGTATAGGTTCGGCAATCAATATGTTTGGTGGCAAGCAATACGTATATGGAAGTGGTACAGGCACAGTATCTACTATGCATAATGGTTCACAAATGATTAGTGGCGGTGCAGGAACAGTATCTACTATGAATAGTGGCTGGCAATATGTTTCTACTGGTGGTACAGGTACTATTGAAACTATGAATAGCGGCACGCAAGAGATATATCTTGGAGCCGCAGGTATAATAAAAACTATGAAGAGTGGTCATCAATATATTAACTCTGGAGGAACAGGAACAGTTGAATCCTTAAATGATGGCGAAATCATTGTTTTTGCTGATGGTACATCTATAGAAACTGTTATGAATGGTGGTGTTCTGGTTTATACAGATGGCACTGGTGAAGTTAAAAACTTCAAGATGAATGATGGCAGAACATTGTTAAATGCAGGTAGCGATACTTATAAATTTACTGGTTTTACTGAACTTAATGGTGGCGTAGTAGATATGTCAGACGACTATGCAGGAAGTGAGCCAAGAACATACGAAACAATTACTATTGAAAACTTGCGTGGTGTTGGTGGTAAATTCAAAATTAATACCGATCTTGCAAGTGAAACAAATAGTGATAAAATTTTAATTGCTGCAAGTGATCCTGGAACAGTTCAATATGTACAAGTAGTAGATGAAAGTCTATTTATTGGTGCACAAGTAATGGGTGAAAAAGCGGTGTTATTTGCAACGGATGCATCTAGTAATGTAACATTCCAAGGATTGGCACTAGATAATGGTGGACTTTGGGAATTAACTCCTATTGTAGATAGTCCAGATGGAAGTAACTGGTACTTGAGAACAATTGAGAAAGCACCAAATCCATCTACGGAAGCACTTATTGGTAATATCGAGTCAAGTTATGGCTTATGGCGTAACATCATGACAGATGATACTCTCCGTAATCGTTTAGGCGACTTACGTTTAGGCAAGGATGAAGGTGGCGTATGGGCGAGAGCAAAAGCTGGTAATGTTGAAGGTCAAGGCTATGATTCAAAACGTCAAATGTTCCAAGTAGGTATTGATAAAACTATAGGCAATAGGACCTATGGCTTTGCAGTAGACCATAGTAATACTAAAGGCACCTATGCAGAAGGTAATGGCAAAGGATCTATGACTGGTATTAGCCTTTACATGACGAATTATCAAGATGATGGTATGTATGGAGACTTAGTGCTTCGTGCAGGTCGTTTAAGAAGTGATATGGATAGTTATGGAGATTTTCCAGATTCCTTCGACTTCGATACTAATGGATATAGCATCAGCTATGAGCTAGGTAAAACTTTTGAGCAAGTAAATGGTTGGTTTGTAGAGCCACAAGTTCAACTTGCATATGGACGTTTAAGCGGTGGGGATTATACAACTGAGCGTGGTGTAAAAGTAGATCGTTCTGCAATAAACAGCTTATTAGGACGCCTAGGTTTCACACTTGGTAGACGCTTGAATGATACAAACGATTACTATCTCAAAGCTAATTTCTATAGAGAATTTGCAGGCAAAGACACTATGGACTTAGTGGCAGCAAATGGCGAAGTAATGAACTATGTAAGAGAGAACAAAGGAAACTGGTTCGAACTTGGCATAGGCGGCAATGTTAAACTTGCTGAAAAAACATATCTCTACGGCGATGTCGCTAAAACATTTGGCGGAGACATCAAGAAAAAATGGCAAGTAAATGCAGGTATGCGATTTACTTGGTAAAAAACATGAAAACTCCTATCTTCGGATGGGAGTTTTTTATTTGTCTATATTGTGAAAAAAAGTTTGAAAAAAGTGTGAAGAGGTGATACAATTAAAGTGTCAGAAAACTTAAAAAAATTATCAATGTTATTTATTGAGGAGACTATCATGAAAAATAACACTACAGAAAAATCAAAAAAGGTATTAGCCTCACTTGTAATGGGAATTAATGCAGTCAATATATTTGCGCCAATGGCACAAGGTATTGATACATTAAGCAAGTTTGAGGGAAATGTTGAAATTAAGAAAGAGCAGGAAATAGCTTTAGATAAGACCGAAGCTGATATAACTGCTGGTTATGAAACTTTATCCACTGTTGTAGAATATGTGGATGATTTAGTGTTCAATAAAGCACATGCGTGGACTAGTAATGTAAATGGAAGTAGTGTCAATATAGATTCTATGGTTACAAATGATTGGCTTAAGGTGACTAACGGAGTTGGTACTGTCACCAGTATAGATGGAGGACGTTTCGATCTATCCGGAGGAGGAACAGGAATTGTTGAAACGATGAATAATGGTATGCAAATGATGCATAGTTTAGGTACAGGTAACATATTTGTTGTGAATAATGGTATACAAGACATTCAAGTTGGCGGAATCGGTAGTATTGGAACAATGAGTGGAGGTAATCAAATTGTTTCTGGTTTATACGGACGAATAAATGTTATGAATGGTGGCACACAGATATTGACGGGAGGAGAAAACTGCTGGATTGGAGTACAATATTCTGGAGAGCAAAAATTAGTTTCTGGTATATCCGCTACTATTAGTCACATGTTTGGTGGTACGCAAGTAGTTGGTTCAAATGTTCTAATAGGTAGAGTTTATACTAATTTTGGTGGTGTACAAGAGATTGATACTGGCGCTCGAGGAGCAATTAGTATTATGCAAGGGGGAACACAAAATATAGCCATAGGCGGGACAGGAAATATAACTGCTCAAAAAGGTGGAACGCAAAATGTATCTAGTGATGGAGTAGGATACATTGTTACTCAAAGTGGTGCGGCCCAAAATATATATTCTGGTGGTTATGGAAGCATTAACAAAATGTATGGAGGAACACAAGTAGTTGATTCTGCAGCAATTGGTTCGATTGGAACAATGGTGTCTGTTGGGAAGCAGGTAATAAATGGTGGTACAGGATCTGTTGATTTTATGAATAGTCTTGGTGCACAAATAGTAACAAATGGTGGAATCGGTACGGTTGGCAGTATTTATTGGGGAGGGCAAGATATATATTCTGGCGCTACCGGAATAATTTCGAAAATTATATTACAAATGGCTAGTCAAAACGTTTATTTTGGTGGGACAGGAATAATTCATGCCAATTCAAGTGGTTATCAATATATAAGGAGTGGTGGAGTAGGTACGGTAGGAACTGTAACTGGTGCTCGGCAATATGTCTATTCAGGAGGAACAGGATTTATAGGAACCATGCAGAAAAGCTCTTGGCAACAAATGTCAGCAAATGGGGTAGGTTATATAGAAGTAATGAGTGGAGGTTCTCAAAGCGCGTATGTTGGTGGTACTGGATATATATCTGTGCTAATGGATGGATGGCAAGGTGCTGCAGGAACAGCGTTTGCAGATACGGTGAATGGTGGCGGACAAACTGTTTGGGAAAATGGTCAAGGTTATATAGGAACTATGAATAATGGCTTTCAAGATGCTTTGTTAGGAACTGGTGTTGTATATACTATGAATGGTGGTTCACAACGTGTTGCAAATGCTTATCATTATAGTGGCGTTGGTACAGTTGTAAATATGAATACAGGCGCTCAAATTATTTCTTCGGGTGGAACTGGAACGGTTTCTGTTATGAATTCGGGCAGTCAAATTGTTTATAAAGCAGGAGTTGGTATGATTGACACTCTTGTTAATGGAATACAAAGTATTTCTTCAGGTGGAACTGGAACGGTTTCTGCTATGATTAATGGTTCTCAGTATATTGCGTCTAGTGGTGCGGGACGAATAGTTAACCTAAATGGTGGCAGTGTAATGTTAAATGGTGGAACATCGTTTGAAACAGTAATGAATGATGGTACATTCGTGTTTGAAAACGATAGTGGTGAGGTCAGAGATTTTACTATGAATAGTGGAATGATGTTCTTAAATGCTGATCAAGGAATTTATAAATTCACAGGTTTCTTTGAATTAAATGGTGGCATTGTAGATATGACTGAAGATTATTTAGGAAATGCTCCGAGAAGTTATGAAACTATTAACATAGAAACCTTACGCGGTAGTGGTGGTAAATTTAAAATTAATACCGATCTTGCAAGTGAAACTAATAGCGATATGATTTTAATCGCTGCAAGTGATCCTGGAACAGTTCAATATGTTCAAGTAGTTGATGAGAGTTTATATAATGGTCAACATGTAACAGGAATGAAATCTTTAATGTTTGCTGCAGATTCTTCTGATAATGTAACATTCCAAGGCTTGACCTTGGATAATGGGGGGTTGTGGGAAACAACACCAAGAATAGCGAAGTTAGAAGATGGGAATTGGTATCTTACTACTTTGGAAATCGTACCAAATCCATCTACGGAAACACTTATTGGTAATATTGAATCAAGTTATGGCTTATGGCGTAATATTATGACAGATGATACCATTACTAATCGTCTTGGTGACTTACGTTTAGATAAGGAAGCAAATGGCGTATGGGCGAGAGTAAAAGCTAGTAGCATTCAAGGTCAAGGCTATGACTCAAAACGTCAAATGTTCCAAGTAGGTATTGATAAAACTATAGGCAATAGGACCTATGGCTTTGCAGTAGACCATAGTAATACTAAAGGCACCTATGCAGAAGGTAATGGCAAAGGATCTATGACTGGTATTAGCCTTTACATGACGAATTATCAAGATGATGGTATGTATGGAGACTTAGTGCTTCGTGCAGGTCGTTTAAGAAGTGATATGGATAGTTATGGAGATTTTCCAGATTCCTTCGACTTCGATACTAATGGATATAGCATCAGCTATGAGCTAGGTAAAACTTTTGAGCAAGTAAATGGTTGGTTTGTAGAGCCACAAGTTCAACTTGCATATGGACGTTTAAGCGGTGGGGATTATACAACTGAGCGTGGTGTAAAAGTAGATCGTTCTGCAATAAACAGCTTATTAGGACGCCTAGGTTTCACACTTGGTAGACGCTTGAATGATACAAACGATTACTATCTCAAAGCTAATTTCTATAGAGAATTTGCAGGCAAAGACACTATGGACTTAGTGGCAGCAAATGGCGAAGTAATGAACTATGTAAGAGAGAACAAAGGAAACTGGTTCGAACTTGGCATAGGCGGCAATGTTAAACTTGCTGAAAAAACATATCTCTACGGCGATGTCGCTAAAACATTTGGCGGAGACATCAAGAAAAAATGGCAAGTAAATGCAGGTATGCGATTTACTTGGTAGTATAAGAATTAAATAAAAATAAGCCATAGGCTCCCGAATAAATTCGATTTAAACATGGGTGCCTATGGTTTTTTATTTAAATAAATGTTGTTACTTACCACTAGATGTAATATAATAGTAATGTTAGATAAGATACGTTTTAGGAGGCCTAGAAATGAAAATTTTAATAATTACTTTCATGATGATATTAAGTTGTGTGTCAGCATTTGCATGGCAACCAACAACTGTTTTAACAAAAATAGAAAAAAGCGGTACATCATTTACTCATATACCAGTTATTGATGGAGCAAATAATGAAGCTTTAGAAGCAAATGCTAATAGTATTTTAAATGCAGTGGCTGCTGATTTAAGAAAACGCGTTGGTAGAGATGGACTTGTAGATTATAAAGTTACCCTTAATCGCCCAAGTTTAGTAAGCATATTATTAAGTGGTGCAAATTCAAAAGGCGAAAAGTTCTTTAAACCAGTGAACATCGACTTAACATCTGGTAAAGAATTTTCACTTAACGATTTTTTACAAGACGGTATGGCAAGAAGAGAAGTAATGGATGATGATTTCACAGATATTCTTTTTGGTGAAGATGGCGTATTTACTGCTAAGAAAAAATATGACATGCCAAACACATTCACAACTTATGAAAAATTAATTCCGTTAATGCGTATTGGTGAAGTAGGTCGTTTGATTCCTATTCATAGAATTACTGATAAAGTAGAAGGCAAAGTACTTAACCTTAAAAAAGGTGATATGTTTGCTATTCAATTAAAATCTAATCCGACTACTGGTTACCGCTGGAGTGCTCAAATTCCTGGTGGTGACAACATTCCAGAAGGAGAAAAAGGAATTCTATTAGTAGGTAGTTCTTTTATGATTCCAAAAGATACTCCTAGAGGAATGACTGGAGTAGGTGGTTATGAAATTTTGTTCTTTGCTGCACGTGAAGTTGGAACATATGATATGAAAATGGTTTATGGTAGACCATGGGAAGGCAATGCAGCAGCAAGTTCTCTTAACTTTACAGTAGATATAACAAATAACTAAGATCTGAAAGGATACACTTTTGTGCAGAATATTATGAACCAAGAAATTGAACTATTAGCTCCGGCGGGGAGCTTTGAAGCATTAGAAGCTGCCGTTAACGCTGGGGCTAATGCTGTGTATATGGGTGGCAAGGCTTTTGGCGCCCGTCAATATGCTAGTAATTTTGATGACGAAGAGATGAAACGTGCAGTACGCTTTGCGCATTTACATCATGTTCGCATCTTTATTACTGTAAACACTATTGTGGACGATTCAGAACTAAATGAATTGGCAGCTTATTTAGTGTTCCTAAGTAACATTGGCATTGATGGTATTATCGTGCAAGATGTAGGTGTTATTAATTTAGCTCGTAAAATTGTACCAGAATTACCTTTGCATGCTAGTACTCAAATGACTATTACTAATTCTGCTGGTGTGGAATTTGCTGCTAAAGCAGGGATGGAGCGTGCAGTATTAGCTCGCGAACTCTCTTTGAAAGATATTGATAAGATTTGCCATGGCACTGATACTGAGGTAGAAGTGTTTATTCATGGTGCTCTTTGTGTATGTTACTCTGGACAATGCTTAATGAGTAGTTTGATTGGCGGTCGTAGTGGTAATCGTGGTAAATGTGCGCAACCTTGTAGATTGCCATATGAACTTGTAAATAGTGATGGTAAAAACCTTCTTGAAGGTAAGGATGTTGGTCAATATCTTTTAAGTCCTAAGGATATGAACACTTTATCTATTTTGCCGCAACTAATTGAAGCTGGGGTAGTGTCTTATAAAATCGAGGGACGTATGAAACGCCCTGAATATGTAGCGATCGTTGTAGATGCTTATCGCAGAGCTATTGACTCTTATAAACTTGGTGAGTATGAAGTGCCTGAAGAAGATTTGCAGAACATTGAACAAATCTTTAATAGAGATTTTACTACTGCTTATTTAGAACGTCGTCCTGGTAAAGATATGATGAGCGATAGACGTCCTAATAATAGAGGCGTTCTTATTGGCCGCGTAGTTAAACTTGATCATGGCAATAAGAAAGCAACTATTAAACTTGATAAAAATCTTGCAGTTGGTGATGGGTTAGAGTTTTGGGTTACTGTTGGTGGACGCGTAGGTACTACAGTTACAGAACTTACTGTTAATGGTAATGCTGTAGAAACTGCTAAGGCTGGTACTCAAGTTACTATTAATGTTCCTAGTGGAATAAAACTTAATGACCGTGTGTTTAGAACTTTAGATAATAAACTTATGGAATATGCTCAAAGCTTCTTTGGTGAGAAGAATAAAAAGCGTATTCCTATAACAGCAGAAGTTACTGCTAAACTTGGTGAACCTTTGCAAGTAGTTTTAACTGATGCAGATGGCTTTACTGGTTATGGCGCTACAGACTTTATTGTTGAAGAAGCACGTAAACATGCTCTTAATGAGGAAACTGTTAGAAAACAAGTTGATCGCTTAGGCACAACAGAATATGAACTTGAAGAATTAGTTCTAACTTGTGATGACAATGTTATGGTGCCTATGAGTGAAATTAACGAAGCTCGTAGAAAAGCTTGTGATGATTTAGATGCAAATAGACTTTTAGCTTTTGAATTACCAAGAGTTAAAGTTAAGAAAGAACGTTTTAAAACAGTGCCAGAAGAAAAAGGTAGTCGTAGTAGAAACAGTGTCTTAACTGTGCATGTGGATTCTCTTGCTAAAGTGGAAGCCGCTCTTGCTGGCGACGCTGACTGGATTATTTTTGGTGGCGATAGATTTACTGTTAAAGATACATCCACTGCTGATTATGAAAAAGCTTTGGCACTTGTTCGCAGAGCGGGTAAAAAGATTGCCTTCAATACACCTCGTATTGTTAATGAAAATCAATTACCATATTTCAGCAAGTTTATGGATTTAGTTGAAAGCTTACAACCAGACCTTTTATACATTAATAACAACGGTTTATGGTATTTGGCGCAAGAAAAAGGCGTGACAGTTCCTTTATGGGCTGATTCATCTCTTAACATTTTCAACTATCAAACTCTTGAATTCTGGCAAAATAACGGCGCCTCTGGTGCTACTTTGTCTTTGGAATTAACTATGAATCAAATAGAGCATTTGGCAAAGGTAAGCCCTATTAGTTTAGAGTGCTTAGTGCAAGGTCCTATTGAGATGATGGTTTCAGAGTATTGTGTAAGTGGTAGCTTTTTAGGTGACTTAGATAAAGGCGCTTGCAAGCACAAATGTAAAGAAGAAGTTTATTTGAATGATCGTAAGGATGCTAATTTTAAATTAGTTGGCGATCAGTTCTGTAAGATGCATGTTTTGAATGCTCATGATTTATCTGTATTAACAGGAATTAAGCATTTGGAAGAAATAGGTGTACAACGTTTGCGTATTGATGCTCGTGATTATGATGAAGAGAAAGTACGTGATATTGTAAATACTTATAAACAAGTTCTTGCTGGTTATATTAAGGCGGAGACTAATTTGCCTAAAACTACAAGAGGACATTATTATCGTGGGGTATAGTTTGAATGGCGCGTTTTGCGATTAAAACATTAGAATTTGATAAAGTAAAAGCTATGGTTGCTGCTAAAGCTGGAACATCTCTTGCCAAAGAGTATATTTTGGGTATGCAAATTGCTTCTGATTTTGCAGAAGTAAAGATGCTTCAAGAGGAAACAGCTGAGGCAGTTCGACTTTTTGATGAGGGAAAACGTTTTCCTTTAGGTGGCTTATATAATATTAGTGATGCTATTAAGCGTGCTAAGATAGGTGGAACTTTGGATGAGGAAACTTTAATGCAAGTAGGTTCCTCTGCTGATGCTTTTGGTGTACTAAAAATGTTTTTAGAAAAAGAACATGAGATGGCACCAGTACTTTCAGAAGTTAGTGAAGGATTAACTGCGTTTCCTCGCTTAGTAAAGCAAATTGATAACGCTATTTCTGAAAAAGGCGAAGTAAAAGACAGTGCTTCCACAAAACTTGGCGGTCTTAGAACTGGTATTATTAGTGCTAAAAATAAAGTGAAGTCTAAATTAGATAGCATTTTACATGACCAGCATAACCAAAAGTATTTTCAAGAAAGTATTGTAACTATGCGTGGTGATAGGTATGTTATCCCTGTTAAGCAGGAATATAAGATGAACTTTCCAGGTGTTGTTCATGATCAATCTGGTACTGGTGCGACACTTTTTATTGAACCCTTAGAAATAGTTAATCTAAATAATGATATTAAGCGTTATTTAGCAGAAGAAAAAGAAGAGATTGAACGTATCTTAAAACAACTTTCCGCTAATATTGGACAAGAAGCAGACACTTTGACTTCTTCTCTTGAAATTGCTACTCGTTTAGATGCTGTTGCAGCACGTGGGCTTTTAGCTATGGAGCAAGAGGCTGTTAGACCGATGCTTGTATTAGATGGTGGGGTGAAGATTGAGCAAGGTCGTCATCCTTTGATCGATAAGGATAAGGTTGTACCTTTAGATATTGCTTTAGGTGATGATTTTGATACACTACTTGTTACTGGTCCTAATACTGGTGGTAAGACAGTTGCTTTAAAGACAGTTGGTACATTTGCTTTGATGACGCAAATTGGATTATTTCTTCCTGCTCGTAATGTAAAGTTACCGGTATTTAGAGCTATTTACGCGGATATTGGCGATGAACAAAGTATTGAGCAAAGTTTAAGTACGTTTTCTGGTCACATGACTAATTTAATTCGTATTTTAAAAGAAGTTAAACCTCGTGATTTAGTTTTAATAGATGAGATTTGTGCAGGTACTGATCCTAATGAAGGCGCAGCACTTGCTATGGCAATGTTAGAACATTTACATAAGAATAAAGTTATGACTATTGTAACTACTCATTATAGCGAGCTTAAAACATTCGCTTATGGGCGTACTGGCATGGAAAATGCAAGTGTGGAGTTTAATCCAGATACCTTGATGCCAACTTATAGATTGCTTATGGGTGTGCCAGGTAGTAGTAATGCTTTTAATATTAGTAAAAAGCTTGGTCTTGATGCTGAGATTATTGAAGCAGCAGGTCAACTTTTAGAGCAAGAACATGTTCATATGGAAGACGTTTTGCAAGGGTTAGAGGGCGAGCGTCGTAAGTATGAAAGTAGCAATCGCGAAATGGATTCTTTGCGCTATGAAAGTGAAAAGCTTAAAAACGAATTGCAACATCAAAAGAAAGAGCTTGATCGACGTAAAACAGAAATGTTGCGTAAGGCTCGTGAACAAGCTGATGATATTTATCGTTCTAGTCGCCGTGAGTCGGAGGCTATTTTAAAAGAGTTGCGTAAATTTAAAGCGGATTTCGATAGTAAGAAACTCGAGGAAGCTGCTGAGAAAGCTAAGAAGAAACTTAGCAAGCAATTTAGTACCGAAGCACCGCTTCCTGAAGGTCAGGTATTGACACCTGAGACTGCGAAAGTAGGGCAAACAGTATTTGTTAGCTCGTTACATAAAAATGGTACGGTGTTAGAAGTAAGCGGGAAAGAGGCTACAGTAAGTGTTGGTATCTTGAAAATGAATGTACCTCTTAAAAACTGTATTTTGGTAAGTCAATCTTCTGCTCCTGCTTCTACAAAATCTACTTATCGTAAAGGCTATAACCATAACATGTTTGTAGCAAAGACTAATTCTGCTAAAAGGGAAGTTGATGTTCGTGGGTTAACTACGGACGAAGCGATTCCTAAAGTTGATAAAGCTATTGATGATGCACTGCTTGCTGGCATTGGTGAAGTAAGGGTTATCCATGGTAAAGGTACAGGTGCATTACGTGCTAGCTTAACTGCGTATCTTCGTACTCATGGCAGCGTTAAAACTCTTAAAGAGGCTGAGCTTAGTGATGGTGGTAGTGGTGTTACGATAGCTACTTTGTAACTATTGAAATACTTTTGAGTGTACATCCAAGGTCCTTGGATATATTTATTGACCGTTTATAAAATAAATGGGATAATGTTATTTGGAGATAAATACTCAGGTTTCTCTTACTAAAACTTGGGAGGATAAAATGGCTACTTTAGTTAAGAAATTTGGTGGTAGCTCTGTTGCTACACCAGAAAAAATGCATGGCATAGTCGATCGTATTTTGCGTGAGAAAAAGCCTGATGACAGAATAGTATTAGTTGTATCTGCTATGGGAGATTCAACAGATGATTTGCTTGCGCTAGCTGCAAAGGTAAATCCAGAAATGCCTAAAAGAGAGATGGATATGCTTTTGGCTACTGGTGAACAAGTATCTATTGCATTATTAGCAAGTGCTTTTGAAGCGAAGGGACATCCTGCAATTTCTTTTACAGGTGCTCAAGCTGGTATTCGAACTAATGATAAGCATACAAAAGCTGCTATTCAAGATGTTCTTTCACACAGAGTGGATGAAGCCTTGAATGAAGGTAAAATAGTAATTGTTGCTGGTTTCCAAGGTGTTACAGATGAAGGTGCGATTACAACCCTTGGTCGTGGTGGTAGTGATACTACTGCTGTTGCTGTGGCAGCAGGCTTAAAAGCAGATTTGTGCGAAATTTATACAGATGTAGACGGTGTTTATTCCGCTGATCCACGTATTGTATCTAATGCACAAAAGATGCAAGAAATTACTTTTGGTGAAATGCTTGAACTTGCTCGTTTGGGTGCAGGTGTAATGCAACCACGTGCAGTAGAATATGGTGAACATAATAATGTTGCGATACATGTTAGATCAACATTTAATGACGTTCCTGGAACAATTATTAGGGGGGAATATACAGTGCAAGAGAAAAATTTTGTTATTCGTGGGGTTGCTCATGATACTAATGTAGCTAAAATAGCAGTTCGTGGCGTGCCGGATCATCCTGGTGTTGCTTTTACAATTTTCTCTGCTTTGGCAGAAGCTAATATTGACGTTGACATGATTGTTCAAAGCGCTCGTGTTGAGGATAATAAAAATGATATTCTATTCACAGTAACAAAAACTGAGTTAGTAGATGCTACTGCTGTTATTGAAGACCTTAAAGAATCAATGAACTTTGATAAATTTGAAGTAGAAATAAATGTTGCTAAAGTTTCTGTTGTCGGTGCTGGGATGCTTGGTAGCCCAGGTATTGCGGCAGCTATGTTTGGTGCTTTAGCGAAAGCTAATATTAATATTGCAGTAATCAGTACTTCTGAAATTAGTATTTCTTGCTTGATTCCAGAAAAAGATGTTACGAATGCTGTAAATGCAATTCATGATTATTATTTCCCAAATGGGAAGGAAGAATAAGGAGGATTTACAAATGATTAATAGTTTTGCTGCTCCACATGCTTATGGAAAAGCTGCACAAGATAAAATTTTTGGAGCAAATGCTGCTGCTGTAGCTGCTGCTGCTAAATTTGGTGCTGATAAAGTAACTAATGGTACAATAGGTGCTATTATGGATGACGAAGGTAAATTAGTATGTTTACCAACTGTTGAAAAAGTATATCGTGATTTACCAACTAATGAACTTATTGCATATGCTCCAATCGCAGGGTTACCTGAATTTTTGGAAGGCGTATTAACTGCAACTTTTGGAAACTCTAGACCAAAAGCTCATATGGCTGCAATTGCAACTGCTGGTGGTTCTGGCGTATTGCATCATGCTATTTGGAATTATACTAAAGAAGATGATACAGTAATCACATCTGATTGGTATTGGGGACCATATAAAGTTTTATGCCGTGATATGAATCGTAGTCTTGATGTTTATAAAATGCTTACTGAAGATGGCAAATATAATGTTGCTGCTTTAGAAGCTAAAGTAAAAGAAGTATTTGCAAAGCAAGATAACTTGCTTTTGATTATCAATACTCCTGCTCATAACCCAACTGGTTATAGCTTAACTGATGAAGATTTAGCAGCTGTTATTAAAATTCTTAATGATGTTACTGCTGGTACTTCTAAAAAAGCTATTCTTCTTTTAGACGTAGCATATATTGACTTTGCTGGTGAAAAAGAAGAAGTGCGTACTATTTTTAAAGGGTTAGCTAATTTGCCTGAAAATATTTTAGGTATTATTGCTTACAGTATGTCTAAAGGTTTCACTATGTATGGTCAACGTACTGGTGCTATGATTGGCGTATCTGCTTCTGAAGCAGTTATTGAAGAATTCAAAGAAATTAACCAATATACTAGTCGCGCTACTTGGTCAAATATTAACAGACCAGCAATGCGTACTTTAGCTACTATTTATCAAGATGCTACTCTTTTACACAAAACAGAAGAAGAACGTGATTTTTATTATAAAATGATTAAAGCACGTGCTGATATTTTTGTTAAAGAAGCTAAAGAAGTTGGTCTTCCAATGATTCCTTATGTTGCAGGTTTCTTCTTATCTATTCCTGCTGCAGATCCAGACGCAATTTGCGAAAAATTACACGATGATAATATCTTTGTAGTTCCTCTTGCAGCTGGTGTGCGTGTTGCTTTATGTTCTATTCCTCTAAGTAAAATTCCTGGAATGGCAGCAAAAATTAATGCAGCTATGAAAGCAGTTGAAGGCAAATAATTTCATAGATATCTATAAGAAAATAGTGTATAATAGTAGTGTATAACTACTAAAACTAAAGGCGAAACTTAGTAGTTTCGCCTTTTTATTGTGGAGGAAATAATGATAAAAATTACTTTTCCTGATGGGTATATTAAAGAATATAAAAAAGGAACAACTCTTTTAGAAATTAGTAAAGATCGCCAAGAGTTTTTCAAATCTCCTATTGTAGAAGGTGTGCATAATGGGGTAGGGACTAGCTTGCTTAAAACTATTGAAGAAGACAGTAGAGTAGATTTTATAGATGTAGATACAGAAGAAGGTATGCGTGTTTATGTGCGTAGTTTACTATTTTTATTCTTAGCTGCCTTAAATGCAAAACGCCCTAGTGTAAGTGTAGAAGTTCGTAATTCCCTTGGAAGCGCGTTGTATTGTATTGTTAAAGATGGTGTAGTTTTAAGTGATTTTGATTTAAAAGATATATCAGATTACATGAACAAGTTAATTGATAAAGCAGTACCTATTTGTCGTAAGAAGATTTCTCGTGAAGAAGCAGTTAAGATTTGCGAAAGAACTCAAATGCATGATCGTATTAAATTGCTTGATGTATATCCAGATAAAACAGAGTTTGTGGCAAACTATCTTGATGGCATCTATGAATATTTTTATGGTCCAATGCTACCTAATGTTTCTTTGCTTAAGAAGTTTGAACTTATTAGATTTGAAGAAGGTATTGTTATTAATTACCCTGATACAGGCGACTATACTAGACTAGATCCTTGGACTCCAGATCCGCGTCTAAACAGTATTTATACTGAAACTGAAGAATGGTCTGCTATGATTGGTTGTAATACCGTTGCTAAACTTAATGACTTAATTAAGGATGGCGGCGTAGATGGAATTATTAAAGTTTCTGAAGCTTTGCATGAAAAGAAAATAGCTGGTATTGCAGATAAGATTGCTGAGAACAATAAAGAACTTAAATTAGTACTTATTGCAGGGCCTTCATCCTCTGGTAAAACTAGCTTTGCTCAGCGTTTAAGTATTCAACTTGCTGTTAACGGGATTAAACCGATTCCAATTTCTATGGATGATTATTATGTTAATCGCACAGAAACGCCTCGTAAAGAAAATGGAGATTTTGATTTTGAGTGTATAGAAGCTATCGATTTAGTATTGTTTAATAGGCATATTAGTCAACTTTTAGAAGGTGAAACAGTTAAGATGCCTAAGTACAATTTTAGAACAGGCATGCGTGAATATAGAGGAACTACTTTAACCATGGAAGAAAACAGTGTTTTAGTAGTAGAGGGTATTCATGGCTTGAACGAGAAACTTTCTGATTCAATTCCTGATGAACATAAAATGAAAATTTATATTAGTCCGCTTACACCAATGTCTATTGATGATTTCAATCGTATTCAAACTACCGATATGAGACTTTTAAGACGTATGGTTAGAGATTCTCAGTTTAGATCTCATGATGCACTTATGACTTTGAAGTTATGGTCTGATGTAAGAGCAGGGGAGGAAAAGTATATTTTCCCTTATCAAGCTAGTGCTGATATTATTTTCAATACAACTTTAATTTATGAATTTGCTGTTTTGAAAAAATATGCAGAGCCATTATTAAAGGGTGTTCCTGAAACAGAAAAAGAATATACTAATGCACAAAGATTACTTGCGATTTCAGAATTAGTATTACCTTTAGATATTGATAGTATTCCTCATAACTCAATTTTACGTGAGTTTGTAGGTGGCTCAGCGTTTAAAGCAGTATTATAAATTAGAACTGACTAGTTAATAGCTAGTCAGTTTTTTATTGACAGTATGTTGTCTGCATGTTAGAATAAAAAAGCATTTGGAAAGATAGTAGTGAGATCAGGGTCTTTCCAGGCAAATTATATTGGACCACTTCCTTTGGAAGTCAAGGCCATCCGGACAGCCGGGTCCACTGCCGACTGGCAACATAAGTTGCCTTATTGATTGAGTTAGAAGCTCAAATTTTATAAGTTGGTTACTTCATAACCGAAATTGTGTTGGTGCACAGACTTGTGAAACGGTCAATAAGAGTAGTAAAAGTGTAATTGCTATATAGACTCTGACATTTCAAATTTTCCAAAGGTAGAACTATACTTAGGTGTATTAGGTGTAGTGTCTTTTAATTATATTGGATAAATTTATGCGCAAGTAACGTGTAACCGTTGCTTGCGTTTTTTTATTGCGCAAAAAGAAATTTTATAATCAGTGAGGTGTAGGATGAGTTTGGAAAAAGAAAAAACTGAATTAGATCAAAAACGCGCACCTATTCATGAAGCGTTAGAAAAATTTAGACAAATGCGAGTAGTTCCTTTTGATGTTCCAGGCCATAAACGTGGTAGGGGGAATCCAGAACTAACAGCTTTTTTGGGACAACAATGCGTTGGCGTAGATGTAAATAGCATGAAACCCTTAGACAATTTATGTCACCCAGTTTCTGTCATTAGGGAAGCAGAAAAACTTGCAGCTGAAGCATTTGGCGCTGCTCATGCTTTTTTGATGGTAGGTGGAACCACAAGTTCAGTACAAAGTATGGTGCTTACTGCTTGTAAGCGCGGAGATAAAATAATATTGCCTCGAAATGTTCATCGTAGTGTTATTAATGCTTTAGTATTATGTGGTGCACATCCTGTTTATGTGAATCCTGAAGTTGATCCGAACTTAGGTATTTCACTTGGCATGAAAAAAGAAGAAGTTGCTAAAGCTATTGCTGAAAATCCAGATGCAGTTGCAATTTTGGTAAACAATCCTACATACTATGGAATTTGTTCTGATTTGAAAACGATAGTTGATATGGCGCATGAAAATAACATGCTTTGCTTAGCTGATGAAGCTCATGGAACACATTTTTATTTCGGCGAAAATTTACCTATTTCTGCAATGGCTGCTGGTGCTGATATGAGTTCAGTATCTATGCATAAAAGTGGTGGAAGTTTAACACAATCAAGCTTTTTATTAGCTGGGCCTAATGTACACGAAGGTTATATTCGTCAAATTATAAATCTTACTCAAACAACTTCTGGTAGCTATTTATTAATGAGTAGCCTTGATATTTCTCGTAGAAATCTTGCTTTGCGTGGGAAGAAAATTTTTGAAAAAGTAAGTGAAATTGCTGAATATGCTCGTAGTGAAATAAATGCAATTGGTGGTTATTATGCTTTTGGCAAAGAACTTATCAATGGAGATTCAGTTTTTGATTTTGATCACACAAAACTTAGTGTGCATACTCTTGATATAGGTCTTGCTGGTATCGAAGTGTATGATACTTTGAGAGATGATTATGATATTCAAATTGAGTTTGGCGATTTGGGAAATATTTTAGCGTACTTATCTATTGGAGATAGAATTCAAGAAGTTGAACGTTTAGTAAGTGCTTTAGCAGAAATTCGTCGTCGTTATCAACGTGACAAAACAGGTATGCTTAGTCAAGAGTATATTGTTCCACAAGTTGTAGCAAGTCCTCAAGATGCTTTTTATGCAGAAAAGGAAGAATCTTTACCTATTATGGAAACTGAAGGTAGAGTGTGTAGTGAGTTTGTTATGTGCTATCCACCAGGTATTCCTATTGTTGCTCCTGGTGAAAGAATCACTAAAGAAATTTTGACTTATATAAAATATGCAAAAGAAAAAGGCTGTAATATGACTGGACCGGAAGATCCAGAAATTGAATGGCTTAATGTTTTGAAATAGTTTGAAATAAGGAGGTGTATGAAAATGGATTTATGGTTTAGTGAGAAACATACTAAAGATGTAAAACTTAGTATTCGCGTTGAAAAGCAACTATATTCGAAGGAAAGCGACTATCAGCAAATCGATGTTTTTGAAACTACGGAATTTGGTAGAGTCCTTTCTCTAGATGGTAATATCATGCTTACAGAACGTGATGAATTTATCTATAATGAAATGATTGCTCATGTACCAATGGCTGTCCACCCAAATATCCGTAAGGTACTAATTATTGGTGCTGGCGATGGTGGGGTAGTCAAGGAATTAACTAGGTATGAAACCATTGAACAAATAGATTTGGTTGAAATGGACCCATTAGTTGTTGAGGCATGTAGACAATATCTACCTAATAATGCATCACGTTTAGATGACGAGCGTGTACATATTTATTTTGGCAATGCTTTGAAATTTATTCGTAAATGTGAAAATGATTACGACTTAATAATTGTAGATTCTAATGATCCATATGGACCGTCTGAAATCTTATTTACAAGAGAATTTTATGGTAACTGCTATAAAGCTCTAAAAGAAGATGGTATCATGGTTAATCAGCAAGGTAGTCCTTTCTATGAAGAAGATGCACATGCTATGCAACGTAGTCATAAGCGTATTTTCAACACCTTCCCAATTAGCAGGGTGTATCAAGCGCATATCCCAACTTATGCAGCAGGCTATTGGCTTTTCGGATTTGCTAGTAAAAAATATCATCCGATTGATGATTTAGATGCAAAAGCATGGAATGCACTTAGAATGAGAACCAGGTATTATACAACAAGGCTTCATGTAGGGGCGTTTTATTTGCCAGCCTTCTTAGAACAAATGCTTGAGGAGGTAGAATAATGTTAGAAAAAAATATAGAAACATTTATTGGTTGTGATTGTGAATATGATGAAGCGAAAATAGTAATCTTTGGAGCACCTTTTGACAGTACAACCAGTTATCGTCCAGGTACTCGCTTTGGCCCTAGTGCTATTCGCCGTGAAAGTAGCGGCTTAGAAACATATAGTCCTTATCAAGATGAAGATTTAACTGATTATAAAATATTTGATAGTGGGGAATTAGAACCTTGCTTTGGCAGTCCTGAAGCTGCACTAAAAGATATTAGAAATCGTGCTGAAATTATTTTGACTGATGGCAAATTTCCTTTTCTTATTGGTGGAGAACATTTAGTGACTTTAGGCGCATTTGAGGCTATATTTGAAAAATATCCTGATGTGCATGTTGTACATTTTGATGCTCATACAGATTTAAGAGAAGAATTTTTCGGGGCGAAGTTAAGTCATGCAACTGTTATTCGTCGTTGTTATGATTTAGTGGGTGATGGGAAAATCCATCAGTTCTGTATTCGTAGTGGTGAAAAAGCAGAGTTTGAATTTGCTAAGACACATACGGATTTACATAAATTCAATTTTGAAGGCTTAGAAGAAAGTCTTGCAAAAATTGGAGATGCACCTATCTATTTTACAATTGATTTAGATTGTTTAGACCCAGCGTATTTTCCAGGAACAGGTACTCCAGAAGCAGGTGGTACGAGCTTTGGAGAATTATTAGTTGCAATTGAAAAAGTAACTGCTAAAAAAGTTGTTGGTGCAGACATTAATGAATTAAATCCAATGCTTGATCAAACAGGTGCTAGTACAGCCCTTGCATGTAAAGTAACAAGAGAATTTTTACTTGCTTTAAGTAAAAATATGAATAAATAAGTTATGTGATTATAAGGAGATGAAAAATGAGTAAAGTATTAATTATTGGTTGCGGTGGCGTTGCCGGAGTTGTTATTAACAAATGTTGTCAAAATAGCGAGGTGTTTAGCGAAATTTGTGTTGCTAGCAGAACTAAATCTAAATGTGATGCAATCGCTGCGGAATTAACGCCTAAGACTTCTACTAAAATTACTACAGCACAAGTGGATGCTGATAATGTTGATGAGGTAATCGCTTTAATCAAAAGTTATCAACCGGATTTGGTTATGAACATTGCACTTCCATACCAAGATTTAACTATTATGGATGCGTGCCTTGCTTGTGGCGTAAATTATATGGATACTGCAAATTATGAGCCGGAAAATACTGAAGATCAAAAATGGCGTGCTATTTATGAAAAACGTTGCAAAGAAAAAGGATTCTCTGCATATTTTGATTATTCATGGCAATGGGCATACAAAGAAAAATTCGAACAAGCTGGACTTACAGCGCTTTTGGGTTGCGGGTTTGATCCTGGTGTAACACAAGCTTATTGCGCATATGCTTTAAAACACGAATTTGATAGTATTGATACCATTGATATCTTAGATTGCAATGGTGGAGACCATGGTTATCCATTTGCAACTAACTTCAATCCAGAAATTAATTTGAGGGAAGTATCTTCTCCTGGTAGTTATTGGGAAAATGGTAAATGGGTAGAAATTCCTGCAATGAGTATCAAACGTGAATATAATTTTGAAGCAGTAGGAGATAAAGATATGTATCTCTTACATCATGAAGAAATTGAATCTTTAGCACAAAATATTCCTGGAGTAAAAAGAATTCGTTTCTTTATGACTTTTGGACAAAGCTATCTTACTCATATGAATTGTTTAGAGAATGTAGGTCTACTTAGTACAACACCAATTAATTTTGACGGTAAAGAGATTGTTCCTATTCAATTTTTGAAAGCTTTATTACCTGATCCTGCAAGTTTAGGACCACGCACTAAAGGTAAAACTAATATAGGTTGTATATTCACTGGGACAAAAGATGGTAAACCAAAATCTTACTATATTTATAATATTTGTGACCATGAAGAATGTTATAAAGAAGTAGGTTCACAAGCTATTTCTTATACTACAGGCGTACCTGCTGTTTGCGGTGCTATGCTCATGCTCAATGGAAAATGGATTAAAGCTGGTGTTCATACTGTAGAAGAATTTGATCCAGATCCATTTATTGAATTATTAGCTAAACATGGTTTGCCACATAAAGATACGACAGAACCTGTATTGGTAGATTAAGATGGTTAAAAAAGATATTTTAGAGAAATTACCAACACCTTGCTATGTGCTTGATGAAGCTAAGTTGAAAGCTAATGGGGAAATATTAAAGAGCGTGCAAGAACGTACAGGCTGTAAAATATTATTAGCACAAAAAGCTTTTTCAAATTATGATTTATATAAGACTATTGAGCCTTATTTGGCTGGCACAGAAGCTAGCGGTTTATATGAAGCGCGTCTAGGTGCTGAGGAAATGCCTGGTAAGGAATGTCATGTATTTTGCGGAGCGTATAAAGAAAATCAATTTGATGAAATTTTAAAATATGCTGGACATATAGTTTTTAATAGCCCAAGTCAGCTTAAAAAGTTCGCTGGAAAGGCAAAAGCTGCTGGTAAGCATATTGGTATTCGCATTAATCCAGAGTGCTCTACACAAGAAACCGAGCATGCAATTTATGACCCATGTGCAGCTGGTAGTAGACTAGGTACTACACTTGCGCAATGGGAAGAGCAAATGGATGCTGAAACGATAGCATTATTAGATGGAGTTCATTTTCATACTTTATGTGAACAGAATTCTGATGCTCTTGAAACGACTTTAACAGTAGTTAAGGAAAAATTCGGTAAGTATTTGTATAATTTGAAATGGATAAACTTTGGTGGTGGTCATCACATTACACGTGAAGATTATGATATTAATCTTTTGGAAAAATGTATAAAAGAAGTACAAGAGGAATATGGAGTTGAAGTTTATTTAGAGCCTGGTGAGGCAGTGGCATTAAAAGCAGGATATTTGGTAACTACAGTATTAGATGTACTGAAAAATGGCGAAACTAATATTGCTATATTAGATACTTCTGCGGCTTGTCACACACCTGACGTCATCGAGATGCCATATCGACCACCTTTGTATAACTCAGGCCTTCCGCAAGAAAAAGCGTATACCTATAGATTAGGTGGAGCAACTTGCTTAGCAGGGGATATAACAGGAGACTATAGCTTTGATACAATGTTAGAAGAAGGTAGTAAGTTGATTTTCGAAGACATGGCAATATATTCAACTTGTAAGAATAATACTTTTAATGGAATGCCACTGCCTGATATCTTTGTATTAAGAGAAGATGATCAATGCGAATTGTTAGCAAGATTTGGTTATGACGATTTTAAGTATAGGTTAGGTAGTAGAAAATAAAATAAACACCTTAAATGTGTAGTATAAGCATTTAGGGTGTTTTTTTATGGTGTTGACAAGATGAAAAATGAGTGATACCATATAGGGGTATAGGGTATACGAAAAGGAGGTAGTAACAATGAATAAATGTGTTGATCATGTAGCTATACAGAAACGTCTTAAACGAATTGAAGGTCAAGTTCGTGGGATTTTAAAGATGGTTGAAGAAGATAAGCCTTGTGAAGATATTCTTATGCAGATATCTGCGGCAAAGGGTGCGTTACATAAAACCGGTGAAGTTATTTTAGAAGGTCATTTACATCACTGCGTAATTGATGGTATTAAAAGTGGTAATGGTGACGAAACAATGGATAAATTAATGTCTGCAATAAATCAATTTTCAAAGACTATATAGGAGAAAAAATGGAAAAGTTTATAAATTTTTTAGGTAACAAATACTTATTTATAGTTTCTGCTCTTGCTATTTTAGTTAGCTTAGTTGAGCATATAGGTGTTTTCGATATACATTTTGCATATGATCCAGCAATTATAACAGTGTTTATTTCTGGTGTTCCGATTGCGTATTATGCTTTTTATTATTTATTTAAAGAGCGCATTATAACATCCGCGCTTTTGATTACTATTGCAATCATTGCAGCAATTTCTATCGGTGAAACATTTGCAGCTGGTGAAGTTGCGTTTATCATGGCAATAGGTGAATGGCTCGAACATAGAACTGTTCAAAAAACTCGTAAGGGTATCGAAAAACTTTTGGAAATTGTACCTAGTCAAGGCCGTAAGCTAACTGTAGACTCCATTGGGAAAAAAGTAGAAGTTATGGTACCTGCGGAAGAACTTAATTTGGGTGATGTGATTAGAATTTTGCCAGGGGAAAGTATTCCTGGTGATTGCGAAATTTTAAGTGGTGAAACTACTGTTAATCAAGCTGTTATGACTGGTGAATCATTACCTGTAGATAAAGTAGAAGGAGATCAATTATTCTCTGGTACTATTAACTGCTTTGGTACGGTTGACGCTAAAATAACAAAAGTATTTGCGGATTCTTCTCTTCAAAAGATGATTAGTCTTATTCAAGATGCGGAAAATAAGAAAGCACCAATGCAAAAGATTGTTGATAAATGGGCAGGGTATTTAGTGCCGCTTGCTTGCAGTATTTCAATATTTGTCTATGTGCTTTTAAGATATATTTTAACTGGTTATGAAGATGTTGCATTAATTCGCGCTGTTACAATTTTAATCGTATTCTGTCCTTGTGCACTTGCTCTTGCAACACCTACTTCTATTGTTGCAGCAATTGGGCAAGCGACTAAGACAGGCGTGCTTATTAAGTCTGGTGAAGCTTTAGAAAATATGGGTGCTATTGATACAGTTGCTTTTGATAAAACAGGTACAATTACAACTGGTAAACTACATGTTTCTAATGTTTATAATTACAATTGTGAGTTAGATGATTTAATGAAATTAGTTGTTGCAGCTGAAAGTAAATCTGAACATCCGCTAGGAAAAGCAATAGTTGCTCATGCTAAAGAAGCTGGTGTTGACGTAAGTAATATTGAAAATTTTAAATTAATAGTTGGAAAAGGCGTACTTGCAACAGTAGATGGTAAAGATATTATTTGTGGTAACGAAAAATTAATTAATGAAAATAGTACTGCGGATTTAACAGGTGAGATGGAATCTCTTATTGGAAAATTGCGCGGAGAAGGTAAAGCTATCATTATTGTTGCAGATGCAAATAGTATTTTAGGTATAATTGCTCTTGAAGATACGATAAAAGAAACTTCTGTACAAGCGATTAAAAATTTATCTGTGGCTGGAATAAATAAAACAGTATTACTAACCGGTGATAATGAAAAGAGTGCTAATTATATTGCTGGACAAGTAGGTATTACTAATGTATATGCTTCTTTATTACCAGAAGATAAGGTAGCTGCTATTCAAGAGTTATCTAGTGGAGACAAAAAGGTTTGTATGGTAGGTGATGGTGTTAATGATGCGCCTGCCTTAAAAATTGCCTCTGTTGGTGTAGCAATGGGTACTATGGGTAGTGATATTGCTATTGATGCAGCAGATATAGCAATTATGGGCGATGATATTAGCAAAATAGGCTACCTCAAAAGACTTTCAAATGCTACAGTTAATACAATTAAGTTTAATATTACAATGTCTATGTGCCTTAATTTGATAGCTGTTGTTGGGGCAACAACAGGTTTTATTGGGCCAGTGCTTGGTGCTATTTTCCATAATATAGGTTCCGTATTAGTAACACTAAATGCAGCAAGGCTCTATGATAGAAAGATTTAATTTATAAAGTAAAAAGGTAATAAAAAAGCAGATGCGAATGCATCTGCTTTTTTTATTATTAAATAATATGAGGGGACATATTATTTAGAGGGGCAAATTAATTTAGCTTATTTGCGATGGTTATTGAAATAAGTAATTGCTACATCAGGGAAAAGTGCATAAGATAATACATCTTCAATAGTAGCATTAGGGTAACCAGCTTTAGCTAAACGATCTTTCATTTCTTCTAATTGTGGCGCAATGTCATCTGCAGGGCGGTGGTCGATTGGTTGAACATCGCCGATTGCAAGTTTTTGTAATTCAGGATCAATAGGGCCTGGAGTACGTCCATATTTACCAGCAATTAAATCTTTTACTTCCTTAGGAATCATTTTATATCTACCAAGAGCAACATTTAAAACAGCCATTGAACCAACGATTTGACTTGTTGGAGTTACTAGAGGAGGATAACCAAGATCTGCACGAACTTTTGGCATTTCTGCAAGCATTTCTTCGTATTTATCTGCAGTTCCCATTTCTTTCATTTGATTCAAGAGGTTAGAGAGCATACCACCAGGAATTTGGAAAGTAAGAACTTTTGGATCGATTGGGATATTAGTATTAAGATGGAATTCATTTGCTAGATTAGTTTTAACTTGGCGGAAATAATCGGCTAAGTCATGTAAACCATCAAAATCAATACCTGTATCACGTTCATGACCTTTAAGAGTTGCAACTAGAGATTCTGTACATGGTTGTGAAGTACTGCAAGAGAATGGGGAGAGAGCAGTGTCAACAATATCAACACCAGCTTCGATAGCTTTCAAGTAAGTCATATCTCCCATACCACTTGTAAAGTGGGTATGTAAATCGATAGGTAAATCAATTTTAGATTTCAAGGTGCGTACTAATTCTTCTGCAGCATATGGACTTAAAAGACCTGCCATATCTTTAATACAGATAGAATCAGCACCCATTTGAACAAGTTCTTCACCTAAGTGTAAGAAATCTTCCGCTTTATGATAAGGGCTGATTGTATAAACGATAGCACCTTGTACATGAGCGCCAGCTTCTTTTGCAGCACGCATAGATGCTTCTAAGTTGCGAGTATCATTTAAAGCATCAAAAATACGGATAATAGAAACACCATTGTCAACAGAACGATGAACGAATTCTCTTACAACATCATCTGAATAGTGGTTATAACCAAGAATATTTTGACCCCTTAAAAGCATTTGTATAGGGGTATTTTTTAAATGACTTTTTACAGTGCGAAGTCTTTCCCATGGATCTTCATCTAAAAAACGAAGACAAGCATCAAATGTAGCGCCACCCCAAGCTTCAAGAGCATGGTAGCCGACATTATCTAATTGTTCCAAAACAGGAATCATATCAGATGTACGCATTCTTGTAGCAGTTAGAGATTGTGGACCATCGCGTAAAACGGTTTCAACTATTTTAACTGGTTTATTATTAGTCATAATGCCTCCTTAGAGTATAAAAATTAATAAATCTTTCATGGTTATTATAACATAAAAAAACTGTACAGTATATTGTATACAAAGAGATATTACAAAATTAGTTCGTTTTTTGGAAAAAATGAAAAATATGATAACAAGAAAAATACTTTTGTTAAAAATATAAAAGAATTTTATTAAAGACCTAAGAAGATTTTACAAAGAGATATGAGAATTTTATTACGATGTAAAAAAACTCCCTGAGAAGTTCTCAGGGAGTTTAGTTTAAGGGTTAACTGGTTTATTACTGATAACTGGTTTATTGCCAGTATCTGTATTTTTATTTGTACTAGTAGAAGTATTTGTATTTTTATTTGTAGTATTTGTACTAGTAGAAGTGTTTGGTTGAGCTGGCTTAGCAGGAACCGCTGGAGTAGTTTTTTTAGGAGGTGTTACTGGTTTAGGAGTTTCAGTTGGAGTAGACTTAGTATCACCTTTTTTTACATCTTTTGGTCTAGTTACTTTTGGTGGGGTAGCTAGATTTCCTGCACCAGTTTCTGTTGTAGCATCTCCTGGCTTGTCACCACCAGTACCATCTTTTTCTTTATCAGGATCATCGTGAGTACCATCTGGGAGAATTTCTCCTTGAGGAGTTACTGCATCAGGTGGTCTGACAAAGTCAGCGTAAGGCATTTTTGGTGCTGCATTTACCATGAATTTTTCCCAAATAGTAAGTGGGGTACCGGAACCTGCAATACCTTGTGTCGGTACACCATTATCATCACCAACCCAAACTGCGCAAGAAAGGTTAGCAGAGTAACCTACAAACCAAGCATCTTTATAAGTATCAGTTGTACCTGTTTTACCAGCTGCTGGGCGACCGATATTTGTTACTGCAGCAGTACCTGAGGTAAGAACATCTTTAAGCATGTCAGTTGTTTGATATGCAGCTTTTGCACTTACAACAGATTTATTATCAGGTTTATATTCGTAAAGTGTTTTATTGTCTCTATCTACTATTTTAACAATAGCAGTTGGAAGATTGCGTACACCATTGTTAGCAATAACACCATAAGCAGATGCCATTTCTAAAGGTGTAACACCATTAGTTAAGCCGCCTAATGCCATAGCTGGATTTTCATCAGTATATTCCCCGTCCTCAACAAGAGTTGAAATACCGAGGGCTTTTGCCATTTCAACTACTTTCTTGTGAGTTACTTGATTAGAAACTAGAATAGAAGGAATGTTATAAGATTTTTTCAAGGCAGTACGTAAAGTAACTTTACCGTGATATTTTCTATCGTAGTTTTGTGGATTCCAACCACCGCCGAAGTTGTATTTTTTATCTTCAACAACATCACCAGCAGTAAGTCCGTTATCCATACCTGTTAAATAAACAAAGCCTTTGAAAGATGAACCAGGTTGACGAACTGCTAAAGCAGCACGATTAAATTTATCATCACCACGTCCACCAATCATCGCACGGATATAACCAGTTTGTGGTTCTACTGCAACAAGCGCAACTTGTGGTTGTACACGTTTTTCATCATCAGTATAATAAGTAGGAAGTGAGCCTAAAGAGTTTTCTGCATCTTTTTGCATTGCAGAATCTAAAGTAGTATATACTTTCAAGCCACCTTTATAAAGTGCATCTGCACCAAATTGTTCAATAACACGTTGAGTTACATAGTCAAAAAAGTAATTACGAGAATCTTTGTCGGTTGTAAAAGTTCTGAATGTGAGTTTTTGAGTTTTTGCTGCTACACATTCTTCCTCAGTAATGTAACCGTATTTAGCCATTTGATCAAGTACGATTTCTTGACGAGCTTTACTTTCTTTTGGATTTTCAAAAGGATTGTAGTAGTTAGGGCTTTTTGGAATTGCAGCAAGAACAGCATCTTCAGCGAGATTTAAATTTTTAGCAGATTTGCCAAAGTAATATTGGGCTGCACTTTCTACGCCGTATGCACCTTGACCAAAGTATATTTGGTTAAGATATAGAGCGAGTATTTCGTCTTTAGAATACTTAGATTCGAGTTCTTTTGCAATAAAAGCTTCTTTTATTTTACGCACTATAGTACGTTCTTGAGTTAGAAAAGCATTTTTTGCTAATTGTTGGGTGATAGTACTACCACCTTGAACTTCGCCGCCTGTAACATTAGAAACAAATGCACGGAAAGTTCCGCGATAGTCAATGCCGGCATGTTCGTAAAAACGATTATCTTCAATAGCGATAAAAGCTTCACGTAAATGTTTTGGCATTTGTTCGAATGCAATTGGAAGACGTCTTTCTTCTGAAGATGTCGTATAAATTACGTTACCGTTGAGATCGTAAAATTGTGATGCTGCATCTGGAACTAAACCTTCATCTAGGTTATCAGGAGTAACCATAGAGGAGATTGCAAAAAAGGCGCCTAAAACAGCAATACCTATAATTACAATGAAAAAAGTTCCTAATTTGATTAACTTGTTCATGAATTACCTCTGCTTTCAATTAAAATTTACATATATAATATGAGTTTATTTACATATTAAGCTGCAGTAAATTGGGCTTGTTTAACAAACTTTAAAAACTGCTACAGAATATTATAACACTAGAATTGAATTTTGTCATACATATTCAAGAAAAAATAATATATATATAATTTGTTATTATAACTAGAATAAAATTCTAGGGGAGTATAAAATTTTTCCTTCTATATATATTAAATAATTTATCATTAAAAAATTTTATATACCTTATATAGTATTGCATAAAAAAATGGCAAAAAAATGTCAAAAAAAAATATAAAAAAACACTTGCTTTTTTTTGAACTTTTATATAAAATAGAACTACACTCTCTAAGAGAATGTGAAAAATAAAAAAAGTAGTTGACAAAACATTTACTGTGATGTATACTACAAAAGCTGTGTCGAAAACAGCACAAGCAGAACCTTGAAAACTGAATAACAAACCAAATGAATGTGCGGGACAGTC